>JALOCD010000015.1 GCA_023228025.1 Prolixibacteraceae bacterium
AGTCGATCTGATTTGTCACCCAGCGGTGGTTTTCTTCCAGCCAGGGTTTCCTTAACGGAAAGGCCAAATCGAAACGTAAAATAAAGAAGGAAACATCAACCCGTAATCCCACACCTGCTCCGACAGCAACTTCATTGATGAATTTTGAAAACAAAAACGGGCTTCCCAGATTTGTAGGATTTGATTTTTGCAACCATACATTTCCTGCATCTACAAACAAAGTGCCTTTCAAAAAACGATAAATATTGAATCGATATTCAGCATTCATTTCCAGTTTTATATCGCCGCCTAATTGTAATATTCCTAAAGTATCGTCTTTCTGGTTATAGGTGCCCGGACCTACGGAATTGATTTGAAATGCGCGAAGACTGTTTGGTCCTCCACTGAAAAACTGTTTGGAGTATGGCAAAATTAACGAGTTTCCGAATGGTTTGGCTACTCCTGCAAAAACCCGCATGGCTAATTTGTTTTTATCTTTAAAATTATAGTAGGCACGACCGTCGACACTCAATTTTGAATATTGTGAAAAGATAGATCCGGCAACTTTAGAAGGATTTTCAGCGGAGATCTTTTCCCCGCCAATAATTTTTGCCAAATAAAAAGTTGTTCCTGCAAGCTCCGAAGTCAAATGAAAAAAGTATTGTATTTTTTTCCCTGTCATCATTTGTTCGCTATAGGTATAGGAATAGTTACCTCCCGCAATAAATTGTTCCTGATAGCTTTTTTCCAGAAAGGGATTTGCTTTAAGCAAAGCGGTAAATGCAACCGACTGGTTCGCAACTTTGGTAAAACTGATGTCTATTGGATTCAACTCATGTTCTGTCTGGATATTTTGTTTCCATTTAAAACCATAAACGAACTGAAAGGTGCGCATGTCAAAATAGTTGACCCTTTTCAAATAGTTATAAGAGAGCAATAAACGTGTTTTTGGGACGTAAAGACTGTTTGTTCTCTTGATATTAAACGGGACTAGAAAGCGTGGAAATGTCAACTCCAACTGTGGATTATAGGAGTAGGAATACAAATTTTTTTCTTTTCCGCTCAATTGTGCCTCAAATGATCCGGCCAGATTAAGATTTAATATTTCGGCCCCGTTAAAAGCGTTTCTATTCAGAATACTTAAATTCATACGTGGCCCTGTATAATTATTCGATTTTGTAACAAAGTCAACTTCCGCCCTGAACGTGTGTTTTGGCATTGGCGTCATCAGAATATTTACATCAAGTAAACCTGGACCTGAAGTGCTGTTTTCAGAAAAGTTTATCTGTACCAATTTGAAATTGCCCATCGACATCAGACGGTTCAATGTGATGATATGGTTTTGTCTTGAAAAGATCTCGTTTTTTCGTAAATAAATTGATTTTGAAAGTACTTTGGGCCTGATTGTCATACTGGCTTCTTTTCCGAAAAACACAATATTCTGGACCATTACTGTATCTTTTGTCGTGTCTGCACGCCCCTCATTTAAAGAATAGTTCTGGTTGATATAGACATTGTTAATGCGAAATGCGGTTGTGGCAGTTTTCGGAATACTGTCTTTTAAGGTTAATTTGAACGTTACATCGTGATTTACATTTGAGGTATCTGCCTTAAAAAGTAAATAGTCGGGGTTGAAGTAAAAGTATCCGTTGTTTTTTAATATAGCATCGATTCGTATCCGTTCGCTTTTTAAGATGTCGAGATTGTAATCATCTCCAGGTTTAATTAATGTTTTATTTTTCCCGGTAAGGATGAGGCGACTTAAACTATCGTCCTTAATAGCATAGACAAGATCTTTAACAACGTATGGTTTATGAATATGACTGGTATAGATTACTTTGCCAGTGCGCTCTTTCTCAATAATTTTGGATTCAGTATAACTTTTAAATATTCCAATATTAAAAAGCCTTGAATCGATTATCGCACGTGTAACACCGGGTTTAACACTACTCATCAGCACCGGTGGTTCGCCCCTTTTTTTAAACCACTTTCCTAATTTGGTTTTGGGATCTTCTCCTGCTAAATTATACTTCCATAATTTAGGACGAATACCCAAATAAACTTTATTAGGCACCGGACGTACCGCCAATTGTGCAGTGGTTTTGATAAATTTCCTATTCAGTTTATCCGCTGATTCCAATTTAATTTCCGCACCGGTATAAAGCTTTTCACCTTTCGGCAAATTCCTTGTGCCGGTACAAGCTGCCATTAGCAGGCAAACGAGTATCAAAAAGAAACTATTTTGGATTGATCGTAACATTGCGCTTTTGTATTTTCAATGAGTCACTTCTGCTTTTTTGCGACTTGAATAATTTGTCCCAGCGATTGAAATCGCGTACAAATACAACACCAACGCCGGTTTCAACCAATTGACCTTCAATGGCTCCTTCATATTGATTGTGCCGGAATCCTTTCATCCTGTAACGGCCGTCTTTGGTCAGTTTGTATTCGACTGTTACATCACTGGTAATATCGCTTGCCGAGTTTTGTTTAGCCCTGTCACCTTCAACATCCACTGCACCTCCAAGCTGAACGGACAATCGTTCATTGAAAAGTTGCTTCTTTACCCCGATTTCGACTTGTGTCCTTCCTTTGGCTTGTCCCGACTGATAATCGTCGTACGATTGAATATCAAAGTTTAACTCCATTCCGGGTAATATCTTTGAGCTCAGTTGATTCAATTGTGCGGATAAGAATTTGCCTACCGTCGACCGGATTAATGTTGAAGTTCCTGCCGATTCGGTTTGAAAAGGATTTTCCTGGACAAACCTGCCCAATACCAGTAAAGCAAAAACCTGTTTGTTTAATGTTGATTCATCTTCATTTAACATGCTTAGTTTCTGATTCACGGCGCCGCCCAGAATTCCTTTTTCATCTGGTGGTAATTGTATTGAAAAACTAATTTCGGGATGTAAAATTTGTCCGCGTAGTTTCAGGATTACCAAAAATGGGTAGCGCTGTTTGTATCCCCCTTTATCAATGTCACTTAAACCTGATATCTGATCAGCCACCAGATCGTACGGTGAAGCCCTGACAGAATAGCGGGCATTGATTGATATTTCGGCATCCAGTGGATCACCATTCCAAATAATTGTACTTCCTGGATCAATATCAAATTTCTTTTTAATCACCGATTCCAGTGATACCAGGTAACTGCCTTCATTTAAATTATAGGCGCCGGTAAGGCTCATCTTTCCGCTTCGGTCCATCGTAAAACTCAAAGCAGCCTCACCTTTCACCACCAATGAGTCAGTGGAAGCAGGATCCATTAGTAACCGGAGCGTGGCTTCCTTGTCAATTTCAATGATGGAAGTGAGATCAAAACCCGTCATGCCGGATGTTTGTCCTCCCTTTTTCTCACCTCTTAACAGGATTGGATTGAATTTTAAGGTATTATCAAATTCAACCACATTTTCTCCTTTGTCGGTGGTCAATTTGTCTTCAGGAACCGAAAAAGTGAAATTTGAACCTTTTTTCATTTTCACCTTTGCATCCACAATAGGCGAATTCATTGGACCGTTTACATTAATCCTGCTGTCAATAACCATTCGTCCAAAAAATTCCTTATTATCCTTAACGGTTGTATTGAATAACAGAAAGTCTTTTGTATTGACCTGTAAGGCAAAAATAAAATCTGAAAGTTGTTTCATTTGAACGGAACCATCAATGGTGGCTATATGCTGACCGGCATCGAGCATGGTGAAAGAATTGAAATAAATTCCATCTTTTTTCAGTTGAATCGTTTCATGTTTCAATTCCAGACTGTTGTTCAGGAATGCGGGTTTGACAATGGCATTGCTGAAAACCAGTTCGCCTGTTATATCCGGCGCACTGGCCTTTCCTTCAACTGAAATATTCCCGGCAAGCGTTCCGGATGCTTCTTTCAATTGTCCCATCGAAAAAGCCTGAACGGTTTTTAAAGAAAGCGATTGAATGATTGTTTTAATGCTAATCGAATGATCGCCTCCGTTCGGAATAAAATGGCCATTCGCTGTCAAATTGTTATTTGCGCCCGATAAATTCACATCAATGTTAAATTTCTCATAGCTGGGATTCTCAGCTTTCACGATTAAATTTCCAATGGGAACATCATGAACGACCAGGTTGCTGATCTTTGCATCTGCGACTAAGCCATAGGAATTGTTAACCCGTTTAAGCAAGATATTTCCATCAACAGTTCCTTTTATCAAACTGGAATCTTTTTCTACTATTCTGGAAATGTCCTCAATCTTAAAATTCTTGATTTCAATGTTCAGATCATCATTGAATTGATCATGTACAGAACCAATATTTATTTGATTATCAGCATGATTAATGAAAAGATGGTGAATTAAAAATCCCTGTTTCCCAAATTCAACGTAATTATCCGCTGCAATGTCCCAACGATTATTCACCAGATAAAATTCTTTTGGATCGAGCGTAAGCTTGTAGTTAGCTTTGTCCCTGGTAATTTGCGACTTGATCTGAAGCTTTTTATACTTGCCATCTGTCGAAGAAATGTTGGCGAGAATTCTGTTAGCCGCAACATTTCCTTCAAACAAAACATGGTCTAAGTTGACTTGTGAGTTTGAAATATTACCGATCGAAAACTTATAATTCAATGCTTTGGTATCTGAATTTAAATCTACTGCCAGGTCGTTAATTTCAGTCGTTCCATAGACAATTTTCTTCATCGTGGCTTTCAGTTTCAGATTGTTTTTCTGATTATCAAAACTACCCTGAATGATTCCCGGCTCGAATTCTTTTAGCTTAGGAAGAAGGAGTTCCGAAAGAATGGGATGATTGTGAAGTTGAATTTCGAAACCAAAATTTGCAGGATCGCTATTCTTTGATTGGCGGTTTGAATCTGTAAACGGGAAATAATTATTCATGAATTGACTGAGTACTCCCGGCAGGCCATCAGGGGAAACTGTTCCGGTATATTTTATGCCAATCAGCGCACTATTGATTTTGATTTCACTGTTATTTGGTTCATTTACTGCAGCCGACAGAAAGGAGTCGAGTACATATGTTTTCCCCTGGCTGGCAACAATAATATTGGTAATTCCAGCCGTACCATTCATTTTATCAACGGTTCCACCTCTTAAATCGGCTGCTGCAGCAAAGGCTACGCGGGCGTCTTTGTTGGTTAATTTGAGTTTTTGAAGGTCAGCTCCTTTTATGTTCAACTGAAATTTATAGCGTTCCACATTTGGATTCAAGTTCACCAATCCGTCAAAATCGAATACGGCATTTTCATCATTCAGATTTATTTTTCCTTCGAATTCCTTGCCGGTGACTGTGCCCTCCATTTTCAGGTTGTGATAAGTATATTTATTAAGATGAACCTGCGTTACATCGGCCTTGATTTTAGCTTTGATCGTATTCATGTCCAATCCCTGACCGGTTGCCTGTGCGGTTAAGGTTACAGGGCCATACAGGATTGTGTCTTTTAAAAAACGGCCAATGTCAAGACTATTCATGCTTACATTGCAGCTGAAATTTTCAGTCGGATCAATAGATGCGACAAGATTAGCTGTTCCAAAGCTGCTGGACATATTCGCGGTTGACTCAAAGGATTTCATCTTACCTTTAAAAACAACCTGCATGCTGATGTTTTCGGGAATATCTATGTTTTCGGGAATATATGGCCCAGCCATCATTAAAACATCTTTTTTGCCTGATATGATGCTCAGATTGGGAAAATCATAAAATGCAGTTTTAATATCAGGCAATCCTTTGATAATGAAGTCAGTTTCTACAACCGTGTTTACTCCTGTTTTAACAACCAGATTTTTAGCGCTCAGATTATTCAGCTGTCCACTAATTATTCCTGAAGCAGTTGTAACGTTCTGGCTGGCTATAAAGAATGGCTGAGCGATGAGGTCGGGTTTAAAATAGAGTAGATCTGAGTTTTTGAAGCTTAGATTTCTAAGGTCTAAATTCAGGTTACTAAACTCTAAAGAATCCAGCAAGAGTGCCAAAGATGCATATTGCAGATCCAAATCGGCATCTACGGTAGAGTAGGGGGTTTGGACCTTCAACTTCTTTGCAGAAATCGAATGCGGATCCATTCTGAAATCCGTCTCACAACCATTGATTGCAAAGTTATTCTGATCAATCGCGCTGAATTTCTTTACCAGTACTTTTGTAAGATCTGTCGAATACGAAAAATCACTGGCGTTAAGTATTAAGTGATTGTATTCAAGATTATTCACGTCAAATAGATTCTTTATTTTCGGACTATTTCCGGATTTGTAGGTAAGTGAATTGTCCTCCAGATCAATACGCTTCATGCTAACTTTCCAGTTGTTTCCGGAAGTTGCTGCGTTTGCAGTCGTAACCAATTCTGGTGCGAAGGTGTGGTATAGAATTTTACTCTTTAACAAGTAGATAGATTCTGTCATCAACAACTGCTTCTGCAAATCGATAGAAGGATTTTCCAGCTTGATTTGGTCGATAATGGCATCAATCGACAAGTAGTTGACTGAATCGCTGTAACTGATTTTGGAATTGCTGAGTTGAATGTTTTTGGCAGCTATTTTTGGCAAAACGCTGCCAGATATATTTTGTTGCGTGTTAATGGAGGCAGTTACCAGAACATTTGCAGTTAAGCCTTCCGCGAGCAAGTCAACCACAGAATAGCGTGAATTTTGCAGATCGATTTCATCCACACCAAATTCCGAATTTTTCAACACCGCGAAAACATTTATTCCTGTATACAAATCATCGTAACGAAACCGGGCGTTTTTAAGGCTAACCTGATCGATGCTGAAGGTCCATTTGGGTGGAACTGGTGTTGCAACTTTTGACTGTTTGGTGGTATCCCCAAATGCTGTTAACAAGAAATTGTAGTTGAAAAGCGAATCTGTTTTACTGCTATGAAAGTTCATGTTAACGTCTTCAATAGCTAAAGAACTAATAGCTATCTTGTTGTGGAACAAGCTGTAAAGTACAATATTCACTTTCGCTTTTCCTACATAGAGTAAAGTATCTTTATTGAAGTCTTCCAGGTAAAGACCTTCAATCACTACTGATTTTGGGAACGAGATGCCAACCTTTTTAATCTCAATTTTTGTATGGGTTTTGTTGCTGATATAAGCGGTAAGACCATGAACGATCTTGTTTTGAATGGCTGGGATTTGAATTAATACGGCAATTACTACGAATAAAAACACCAGGATGACAGTCAATCCCAGGATCGTTTTTACCAATTTCTTTAGTAATAATCGCAATTTTATCATGTTTCTGATCTTTCAAAGAGCCGAAGTTTGTTCCGGAGATTGTTCATTTCATCCTGCATTTCATTCAATCGTTTTAACAAATGCATAATTGTTTCTATTCCTTCGATATTAATATCCAATTCGTAATAAAGCCGGATATATTTTTCCAGTTGCTGAAGCTGGTCGACATCGATACATGCTGTTTCATTGACGATCTCAATTTCAATTAATCCTGTTTCCTGCAGTGAGTTGATAAATGAAACCTCAATATTCCAACTACTGCAGAACTCATCTATTGCTATGTGGTTTGCTATTTGCATGGCCTAAGGTTTAATGGATGAGTCAGACAATTCAGTGAACAATGCTTTTTGTTTGTCTGTCAGGTTGGTCGGAATTTTGATGTGATAGGTAACATACAAATCCCCGGCTTCCCCTTCACTTTTGTATACCGGGAATCCCTTACCTTTAAGTTTTACCTTACTTTCATTTTGTGTTTCGGGCTTTACCTTTAGCTTTACCTGTCCGTCCAGGGTATCAATGGTTATTTCCCCTCCGAGCACTGCAGTGAACAGGTCCAAATCAACTGAGGTATATAGATTGTTCCCCAAACGTTTAATTGTAGGGTGATTGGCAATTGAAAATGTAATGTAGAGGTCCCCGTTGGGTCCTCCATTGATTCCGGCACCTCCGTGCCCCTGGATTTTAATCGTCTGCCCATTTTCAATTCCTGCAGGGATCGTGATCCTTATTTTATTACCATTGACGGTTAAGGTCTGTTTTTGGGATTTTAAGGCATCGATTAAATTGAGATGGATTTCCGCATTAAGATCTTCCCCTCTGTATTTTACCTGTCTGCCTCTACCTCCACTGGCCGCGCCACCAAACATGGATTCAAAGAAATCTGAAAAGTCAGCTCCTGAATGAGATCCTTCATTTCTTGCCCCACGCGAACCGAACGGTTGTCCCTGATACTGTTTGGCCTTTTCAAATTCTTCAGCATGTTGCCAATCCTTACCATATTGATCGTATTTCTTCCGTTTTTCAGGATCGCTCAGTACCTCATTGGCTTCGTTGATTTGCTGAAAATTCTTCTTCGCATCCTTATCATTGGGATTCAAATCCGGATGAAACTTTCTGGCCAGTTTTCGATAGGCATTTTTGATCTCCTTTGGTGCCGCAGTTTTATTTATCCCTAATATTTTATAATAGTCAACGAAATCCATGCGTATTTTGAATTGTGTTCAACATTCTTTTTAAACCGGATAATCGGTGTTCCTTTATCATCGACTGTATCAATAAGTTCTGTTGACAAAGGCCAATTAAGTTTTAAAAGGTCAACTAAATCTGGGTTATTGATAAATACCAAATGCGACAAGGTCGCCGAGCCCGCAATCGATATCAGCAACTGTCCTTCTGGTCATTGGTGAAGTCACAATGCAACCGTAAAATTTATTTCTTAGCAAATTGGATCAGTTCTGCATTGAACTTTTCTGTTTCCTCCAGAAACAAACTGTGCCCACTGTTCTCAAAGGTTACTAGATGTGACTTTGCAATTCCGGCATTCATCTGTTCCGCCAGATCGAAGGAGCATATTTTATCTTTTTTCCCATGCATAATCAATGTAGGAATCTTTATTTTCGTCATCTCCTTCCTCAGATCAGTGTCACGCAATGCAATTAAACACTGGGCCGTTGCATGGGAAGAGGCGCTTAAGCCGATACCATTGAGCCAACTGCCGATCCCTTTGTTTAAAGAGGTGGCAGTAGCGGAGAATATTTTCGCAAAATCGGATAAAAGCTTTGGTCTATCCTGAAAGTTCAAAGTAATTAAGTCGTCAACTGTACTTTTGGGCAGATTGTATGGAAAATCTTCACATTGAGTCCAGCTTGGGACTGCCGCTCCTGCTAAAACCAACTTGGAGACATGAGCGCCTTTATATTTGGACAAATAGCGAACCGCAATTGCCCCACCCATAGAAAATCCGACTAAAACAGCATCTTTAACATCCAGTTTTCTTAAAACCTTTTTTATATCTGCTGCATGTACATCGTAATTGTATGCACCGAAGGGTTTGTCTGATTTGCCAAAACCTCTTAGTGTAATTCCAATTACACGAAAGTTATTATTTATCAGATCGTTGTATTGATACTCATACATTTCGTCACTTAATGGCCAACCATGTATCAGTATGATAGCCCTTCCTTCACCAGCGTCTGTTAGATGGAGACGAACATTCGATTCAACTTTTATATATTCAGCTCTGGCTTTTACTGACTTTTTTTTACCGGGTAATTTTTTCATTTATAATTCAATGTAAAATTTATGATAATTTATTCTCTTCTATCTTTTCAATTTTAATTGTATACGCCTTAATATCAGTTACTTATTGATTTTAAGCTTTTTTCAAATCTTTTAGCTACTTCATCCCAATTTACAACGTCCCAAAAGCGCTCATGAGCTAAAAAATGCAGTGAAAACCAAGTAACCATGAGCGAACTAAATTAAATAGCAGAAACATGATAAGTGTTACAAAATATTTGTGAAGAGTTACATGATTCACACATCATTAAGAGCAACTCCTCACTTTTCTTTTTGACTATCCGAATAATTTGTCTGCTCTCCATCGTATATTTTGTCGAATACCGACTTGCTACAACACACGCAAAAACGCTACCAAATTTGATTTATCCTGGGCAGTCAGGTGTAATTCATGAACTAGGTTGAAGTATTCCACAACATCTTCAAGGGTAAAACACCTTCCGTCATGCAAATAGGGTGGCGAGTCTTTGATACCTCGTAATGGGAAGGTTTTAATCATACCGTCATGCGCCATCATCATGCCATTAACCATTTCTTGTTTATAAAATCGTTCCGCTTTTAAATCGTGCATGCTATTGTCAGTATAAAAAGGTGCTGGGTGGCAGGCAATACACCTGCCTTTCCCGTTGAAAATTGCTTCTCCCTGCAATTCAGATGGTGATGCTTTGGCTTTATCCAACTCACCATATATATTTAACTTGGGAGCCGGAGGAAAATCTAAAATCGCCATGAATTCGGCCATAAATTGTACTTGCGAACCTCGTTCGAGAACGTTGATCCCCTTTTTGGCTGCCATTGCATGGTCTCCGTCGAAGTAGGCCCCACGTTGTTCAAATTCTGTAAAATCTTCGACAGTTTTTAGCGCCCGTTGAGAACCAAAGAGCCGTTGAACATTTACACCCCTTAAGGATGGTGTTTCGATACGGTGCCTGAATTCTTGCGGCCGAATGTCCCCAACCAAATGATTAGCGCCATTGGTGTGACCGTTGGCATGACAATCAAAGCAGGTGACACCAAGGCTTGGTCGGTCAGTTCGCCGGTCTTCTGTTGCATTAAACTGTTGTTGCGGAAACTGAGTAACCAAAAGACGCAATCCTTCGAGTTGCTTGGGATTTAAAATTCCATTGAAAATTTCGTAATAATTATCGATGGTAATCAACCGGCCCTTTGCGATGTCACCCAAATCGGGTCGTGTAGTTAGATAAATAGTCGGTGCCGGATCCGGAAGAATTTGCTCCGGAAGATCGAAATCCAGATCGAAGCGAATAAGCCGTGGCAGCAAATTGGTGATCATGGGAGGGAAAAGCATGCCGCCCTCGGCATGATCGGCAAATGGCAGGGGTTTGTATGGGAAAAGGTCCCTCGTTTTAATCTGCTCAGGAGTTAGTCGATCCAAATCTTTCCAATTTATACCCTGGAGTTTGGCCGTTGGACCTGTAGGTATCGGTTTCCCTCCTGACATAAAAACATCCGGAGATCTCTTTTTTGAGAGGTCGTAACGGGTATTTAGCAAAGTAACATGTTCTTTTGCACGATCAGCCTTTACCTTCATCCTGTCGGCTTTTATTTGATCAAAACCTATATCCTGATTGATCTGCCCATAGGAAGAAACGATTTTTGTTTGTTGAGCCAAAGAGATATTGAATAGTGCAATAAGTAAAATGCAGAAGCCGATTAATTTTTTCATATTGCGTTTTATTTGCTTCGCATCTGAAGTAAAACCATTTCACTTGAGAAGCCAGGACCCATTGAAACCATTGGTCCGTAGCCATTTATCCAGAAAATAAATTTTTGGGATTGGAAATTAACATCAAATCTGCCGTAAATAATTTCAGGGCCCAAAACCCTGAAATTATTTACCAATTGTGAGAAAATATCAGCTCGCAGGAGTCGCATTTTGACCAGCCAGGTAATTCTCCAATCCCATTTGTTCTATCTGTGCCCGCTGCATTTCGGCCCAATCAACATGACCCTCTTCCATTTTTAGGATCTTTGTCAAAAGGTCAACGCTCCCCTGATCACCAACTTCTTGGGCGAGTTTGATTGCCTTGTTATAAGCATGGACGGCTGCGAGTTCATCACCATTGTCATTGCTAATCATTTCTCTAACAGTTTTACCAATCTTCATGGCATTCAATGTAGAAACAGTTGGTGCACCATCAAAAAATATAATTCGTTCGATTAGCCATTCAGCATGATGCATTTCATCCATTGCTTGTTTTCGGATAGCCATGTGAAGCTTTCCATAACCCCAGTTCTCACACATTTCAGAATGGACCATATATTGGTTTATCGCTGTAAGTTCGTCAGCAAGGAGTGAATTCAGGACGATAAGTAATTCTTTGTTCCCTTTCATGATATTGAGTTTTATTGATGAATAATGAAGGAACTAAGGTAGGTTACTGCAACAAATGAATTTTACAGAATTTTTTAAAAGAGTTACATTATTCACACATTTTCAAGATGATTTTACATGTATATTGGAAAAGGCTACATGTTACTCACATCTGGCAATTTTGATGTCACAGTTCAAATATCTATTTTTTTATATTGGTCTTCAGGGCATTTAGCTCAATACCAATCTCATTTGCACGGTGGCTCATCGAAACTTTAAACATTTCCCATTTCGCTTTTACTTCATCATTGTATTCATCCAACATGCTTTTCAGGTTGTTGTTGTCTTTCTCTAACTTTGACAGTTTTTTTCGCGAATTGGTATTGACATCAGGCAATTCTTTAATTTTTTTGATTTGATTTTCATTCAGCCGAATTTTCTTTTCCGTTTCAAGCCTGAAAATAGTCCACTCATCCGGAGTTTCAATCTTCTTCACTACCTCGGTTTTCATTGATGCCTGAATTACTTCTTTGCTGACAAAACTGCTGTCATCTGACCTCATTCGTTCTTTCTTGACAAGATCAAATGCGTCATCCGGTTTTTGTACGCGTAGGCCACAGGAGGTTATCAAAGTCATGATTAAGCTACCTGTTAAAATTATAGAGAGAATATTTTGATTTACTGTCATTTGCCTTAATTTAAAATATTCATTTTTTCCGTTAATTTGGATCTGTTTTTTTTACATGGGTATCATTGTCCCACTTTTCCATGGTAAATATTTGCTTATACGAATGAGGCTTAATACTCAGGCTACCGGAATAGGGGTGATCAAGCAGAAGGATAATAAAGAAAAGCATCCCGATGAAGATCCCCAGCATTGCGTTTAAGGTTATATGCAGCCTTGCATTCTCAATATCAAGCAACATGGCACAAAAGACTGTAATGAGTGCTCCCAGTAACATTGGCCACCACAATGGAGAAGGAATTTCCTTTTCAAGGGAGGATTCACGAAGACCCCTGTAGGTGGCCAGTTGATTCAAATGGTTAAACATTTCTGCCACCAGCTGAATTTGAAAGGGATTCTTTGGATTCAGATGTTCTATTTTATAAAAGACACGGTCAAATGACTCCGGTGTTTTTCGACTTGGCTTCATTTGTTCCATGTTTGGGAATTCCTCGTCAATTACGTTGTATATGAAATCAAGGTAGACAATCATGAGTTGTTTAGATTCAACAGTATCCGGATAAAATTTAATGTCGCGGTACAGACCCATGGCAGAGCTGCCTTCCTTGCTCACATTGCTCCTCGTTTCATTCAGTTGTCCCCAAACCATAAATACAATAAAGCTGAGCAGAAATGCATAAAAACTGGCCAAAGTCAAAAAAAGGAACCCGGTTACTTCATTGTGCGACCTGAGAATTTTCAAATTCGCGTATTTACGAAAAAGAAATGTGCCCAGTCCCGCTCCAATTGCCCCAATCGCAATGATCAGAATGAAAAGTACGATGGATGGCAATTGCAGTAAATAATAGGTAATTGACATCATAGATGAATATTTTCAGAATGAGTTGAATTGACTGATCCCGATGCAAAGTTGTATTACTTTGGAGATAAAAGTGTTACACAACCTTTGTAAATACTTACATCATTCACACATTTCTACTGAAGGTCAAAAAAAATCGTGATCGTTTTTATTGGAAGTCTTATCTTGGATCATAAAACTGGTTGCGCACGACAAAGATTTTATCTTTATCGTTACTATTGAATCAATCTGATAATCCGGGGATAGAAATTGGAAATAGAAAATCCTCTATTACACTGTGGTGGGCTTTTAACACATGCTCTTTAAAGGTTTTCATGCTCTGATGCATGATTGAACCATACTCCTTTCCTAACTTCAACAATATCATTTCAAGTTTCAACAATTCTATTCTGATTGCTACATCCCTCTCATTTTTATTTTTTGGCAATACAGCTTCTAGTTGTGTCAGATTGTCTGCAAAAACGATTTCCGATTCCCTGCAAAATTCAGCCAGAAGGGGTTGGCAGGAAAAGGCTTTGGTATGTGCCAATTTGATTGCCACCATTCTTTCTGCTTCATCCATTTTGTCGCCTGTCGAAGCAAGCAAGGAAATGTATGCAGGAAATTTAAGCAGCGCGTGCTTTTGCTGTTCAGTAAGATTTCTGAATACTTTCATACGTAAATAATTTGTTTTTTAATTGCCGTATGGAACCCTCCGAGTAATTACATCTTCTTTACTGATCATTTACTCATGAGGGTTTCATGCTTTTTTGATATTTGTGGGGACGCTTTGATTCCAAATATATATTTGGAATCAATTTCATTTCTATCAAGATGAGTATTATAGATATCATCACAATCCGGATAATCCGGATAGTCTGGCGCAATAAAATTATTATAACTACCTGAATCTCTTATAGTGAGATCCAGCGCTTCTGCTTTATTCTTCATTTTAAAATATGAGTTTAATACAACTAATTTAATCCACTGAAATCAGACAATTGTTACACAACTTTAGAAAAGAGTTACATTATTCACATATTTGCACGTTTTATCCCTGCCCGAATGAATATTTTGACAATCTCGTTAACCAACAGCGGAACCAAACCTAAGGAAATTGCAATTAACCAACCTCTCAAATCAAGCATTTGCAAATGAAATGCCCTTTGTATTACCGGAATACCGATTACGATTAATTGAAGCAGCACGCCCAGCACAATGGCCCCAATCAGGTATTTATTGGAGAATATACCAATCTGAAAAATTGATTTTGAACTGTTTCTAACAGCAAGAGAGAAGAACAACTGGCACATCACCAGCACCATAAATGCCATCGTCCGGGCATATTCAACCGTATTTTCAGGCGTGGATTTATCAAACGGACTGTATCCACTTTCGTAGTACCCGTACCAGAATGCCACGATAGTTAAAACACCGATTAAAATACCACCAAGAATAAGATGGATTACTGCGCCCCCTGCAAAGAAACTCTCTTTTGCATCGCGCGGTTTTTCTTTCATTACATCCGGATTTCCGGGATCCATTCCAAGAGCAATTGCAGGAAAAGAATCGGTGATGAGGTTGATCCACAGCAATTGGGTGGCGATTAACGGGGCTTGCAAACCTATTAAAAGAGTTATAAACATGGCGATTACTTCACCCAAATTACAAGTAAGCAGAAAGATAACGGCCTTTTTTATGTTACTGTAGATATTTCGGCCCTGTTCGATGGCAGAAACAATGGTTGCGAAATTGTCGTCCATCAGAACCATATCAGAGGCCGCCTTGGCAACATCGGTACCGGTTAGTCCCATTGCCACGCCAATATCGGCAGCATTGAGCGAGGGGGCATCGTTTACCCCGTCGCCGGTCATGGAAACAATATTACCATGCGACTTCAGCGCATGTACAATTTTTACTTTGTGTTCGGGTGAAACACGCGCAAATACAAGATACCCTGCAATCTTTTCGGCGAGTTCTTTATCCGAAAAGGCATCCAGTTCCCCGCCCGTGATGGCCTGATCAATTGAGTCAACCATCCCCAATTCGCGGGCAATGGCGAATGCGGTATTTTTATGGTCGCCTGTAATCATGATGGTGGTAATGCCGGCGAGTTTTGCTTTTTGAATGGATTCTTTCACTTCGGGCCGGGGAGGGTCAATCATTCCGACAAGCCCAACTAAAATCAGGTCTTTCTCCATTTCAGCGCCTTCAATAATGGAACTGACAGGTTTATAAGCCACGCCAAGCGTTCGGAGTGCATTGTCCGACATTTTTTCCGCTGCATCAAGGTACCTATTTTTGTGTTCTTCGGTAATCGGAATTACTTTTCCTTTTTCTAAAACCCGTGTTGAAATTCCGATAAGATTACCAATTGCCCCTTTGGTATAAACAGTATATTTTTCGTTTTCTTTGTTGAGCGTTGACATTAATTTTCGGTCGGAATCGAAGGAAAACTCACTGGCACGACTGGCTTGAATAGTTAATTTCTTTCTGTCAATTTCCAAATCATCTCCCAGAAGCAGCAATGCAATTTCAGTTGGATCGCCTGTTCCGTGCCCGTGTTCGTAAGTTGCATCTGAGCAAAGAATCATGGCTTTGGCAAGCAATTTTGCATCTTCGGTTGCACTGTTTTTTGAATTACGTTCGACAGCTATTTCACCCTCCAGGTTGAAATAAGATTTCACTGTCATTTTGTTTTGGGTAAGTGTGCCTGTTTTATCGGAACAGATTATGTTGACCGAGCCAAGTGTTTCAACAGCAGGTAATTTTTTAATAACGGCCTTTTTGTTCGACATGCCGGTAACACCAATGGAAAGTACTACTGTTACAATTGCTGCCAGACCTTCTGGAATGGCGGCCACTGCCAGAGAAACCGATATAATAAACATTTCGGCCAAATCGCGGCCCTGAATTAACGCAATGACAAAAATGATGATACAGATTCCGATGGCAAACACTCCAAGCGTTTTCCCTAACTTATCCAACCTTATTTCCAGAGGAGTTTTTACTTTTTTTTCGGCATTGATGAGGTTGGCAATTTTACCAACTTCAGTTTTCATTCCGGTTTCAACCGCAATGCCAACTCCTCTTCCACGGGTCACATGGGTCGACATAAACGCCATATTCATACGGTCGCCCAATGGAGTTTTAAGATCGCTGTAAACCTGTGATGCATCTTTATCGGAGGGAACAGACTCGCCGGTGAGCGCCGATTCTTCTATCTGAAGATCTGCCGACTCAAATAAACGAATATCTGCGGAGATGAAACGTCCGGCATCAAGAATCAGAATATCGCCAGGAACAACTTTGTGTGAATTTATCTCTTTCACCTCACCATTTCGACGGACAAGCGCTTTGGGAAACGAGATTTTCTGAAGCGCCTCAATGGCCTTTCCGGCTTTCACTTCCTGGATTACGCCAAGTACAGCATTGGTAATTATGACAAGGATGATGATGGTGGCATCGATGTATTCGCCCATAACAAGGGTAACAACCACTGCCGCAAATAAAATGTATATAAGCCATTCCTGAAGCTGGGCAACAAACAATTGGAAAATGTTCTTTTTCTTTTTCGAAAGCAATTGATTTGCCCCGTATTTTTCAAGCCTGACTTTTGCTTCTTCTTCTGAAAGCCCCAACGAATCAACAACATTAATTTCTTTAAGGACTTCTTCTATTGATTTGGAAAACCACATTTTCTAAGTTATAAAATTAAGCCTGAAATCTCTGACGAAATAATGTCAGCATACTAAAAACGGGATAAAAATGTACATTTTAAAATAGCCATTTTTTTTTATCCCGAGAACCTGGCTTTTATTTTTTTCCACCATCTAACTAAAAAAAATTCACTACCATCGCCCAATTTTTTATTCTGCTCGCCAATGATTAGTGCAATTGGTTTGAGCTCCTCAAACTCTTCGCAAACAACTTTTAACATGGCGGCAAAGGGCAAAAACAGGATCATACCGGCCAATCCCCAAACGGCAGCACCAATAAACAAACTCAGGATGGCCGTTAAAGCATTGATTTTTAGACCACCCCCCACAATTCGAGGAGTTAGAAAATTATCGGAGACCAATTGAACAGCCCAAAATAAAATGGCAACTGCTACTACCATCCAAATAGAATCATAAGAAACAAAAGCATAAATTACAGGAATGATAGCTCCCATTGTAGTCCCAATGTATGGTACGATAGCTAGTGCAGCGCCTAAAAATCCGAAAAGGAAAGGATTGTCGATGCCAATAATCAACAACCCAAGGCTGTTGGCTAATCCTATTACGACCGTGAGGATTACCATACCAAACAGGTATTTTTGTCCAACCTGCTGAACCGATTTAAACATTTTTAATACCTTTTCGTGTTTATTCTCTGGCGAAAAAGCCAGAAATGCCTTTGTCAATCCATCTCTGTATATGAGGAATAGAAAAGTAAATACAATTGTTGCCAGTAGTCCGGCCATAAAAGTTGCTGTGTTGCTAACTGTTCTACTAACCAATAACCCTGTTGAATCAGTAAGCCAAACTTTCATGCGGTTAAAAAGTTCACCCTTTTCCAGGTTTTCCATGAAACTTACATGGTCATTGATAAATAGCGTAACATTGGCAAAAGCAAGAATAATTTTATCTTGAAAGTCAGTGAATTCTTGTACTACATTAATAATTTGAGTTGAAAAAAAGTAAGTGACACCTCCAATTATTAAAATCACAGCGAAAATGGAGAGAAAAGCAGCAAGTGTTTTACCAATTTTCCATTTTTCATACTTTTTTGCCAATGGAAGCAGTATGAATGAAATAAGCAAAGCAATACTTAAAGGAATGAGAATTGGTTTCGCAAAAACCAGTATTGCAAACAGCAAAAATATGGTAGCTATGGCGTAAAACAGCTTTTGAAACGATACGTTCATTTTATCTTGTTAACATATTAATCTCTTATGCAAAGGTCAGGAGTTTTCAGTAAAAGAATCGTACACAATTTTGAGAATATGTTACATCATTCCCACTTTTACGGGCTGCAATTTTTTAAAAGGGTCGTGATACTATTACAGCATTAACAGAACAAGAAGTTGCAATTTTTCTGAAATAAAATTTGAAGGACTTGACTTTTGAACAGAGCACAACTAATTGGAGATAAAATGAATATCTGATTTTGCGATTTCTGTTGGAACAACCCTGCCCGAAATATAATCGGCATAGGCGCGGGTAAATTCGGCGCCGAAGAAAACAATTATTGAAGAATATTACTGCTTTAAGTCTGGGCAAAACCGTACCGGGCAGTCAATACCACAACAAAAAAGCAAAGTTAGGTTAGAATTAGGTCTTTATTCTGCAACAGACTTCGTGAGTTGATAGATATTTGTCGCTACACTTATTTCCTTGCCATCGCAGCACTATATTCACCACGGCGCGCTGCCTGGTTGCATTTGGCCCGGTGATACAAGGCTTTTTGTGCCTCAGTTACATTAGCATCCTCACCATGCCAAATCTCCAATGCCGGTTGCTGGATAGCACGGCCAAAGGAGAATGATAATTCCCAGGGTAATTTCGATTTGAATCTGACATTCACCGCATTTAACCGGGCGGAAGCGAGTTCAGCCGATTGACCGCCCGATAAAAATGCAATTCCCGGAACAGCAGCAGGAACAGCGCGCAAAAGACAGTTCACGGTGGCATCCGCAATATCATCTGCCGATTCTTGTATTGGGCAGGCCAATCCGGGTAAAACCATGTTGCATTTCAATATCATACCTTCCAACAACACCCGCTGCATGTAAAGTTGATTGAAAACTGTACGTAAAACTTCTTCAGTTACTTCGAAGCAACGCTCCATCGTATGTTCCCCATCCATTAGAACTTCCGGCTCCACGATGGGGACCAGTCCAGTTTCCTGGCACAATGCGGCATAGCGTGCCAACGATTGCGCATTGGCTTCGATGCAACCTTGTGTAGGAATTCTATCCCCAATAACAATAACAGCGCGCCACTTGGCAAAACGTGCTCCCATTTGATGATATTCAATGAGACGGTCGCGCAGTCCGTCGAGTCCCTCTGATATTTTCTCTCCCGGATAACCAGCCATCTCTTTTGCCCCGGTGTCAACCTTGATACCTGGAATTATTCCGGCATCGGCGATCACCTTGATCATGGGTGTACCGTCTTTTATTTTCTGACGGATGGTCTCGTCAAAGAGGATAGCACCACTGATGAACTCCCCAAGACCATGGGTGGTCACAATTAACTCCCGATAGGCACGCCTGAAATCCTCTGTCTGCGGAATTCCCAATTTGGCAAATCGTTTGTTGCAGGTTGGGAAACTTTCGTCCATTGCCAATATTCCTTTGTTATTTGCAACCAGCGATTTTGCCGTTTCCATCAATATTTTTGTATTCATCGCATATGTGTTTTTTGCATATTAATACTAATATGATTTTAATAAGCCATTTAAAGCCTATTCAATAATTATTTTTGAGGTGCAAAGGCAAAACCAAGCGTTACAATGTAGTATAAGATTCCAACTAACATCAAAAATAAGAAAACCCAGAATATCCAGCTGTGATGCAGCTGTTTCCAGCGTGGTGTATGGTCACTGGGACCCTTGATGTAATCCTGCCCTTCCTGAGGCTGGTGATTTTGTTTATTGTCAGTCATTTGTGTCCTCCCTTTTAATATTTATTTTTCAATTATTTCAATTTTTGATTCCATTTCCAGTTAAGGATTTCCGGCATATCCTGACCGTTTTTATCAATGTATTTTTTATGCTGTAGAAGCTTGTCATCCATCATCTCATTCAGTTTCTTGTAGTTATTTCCCATATGCGGCAACCGAATGATGACATCCTTCACCAGGTGAAACCTGTCCAAATCATTTAAAACTGTCATGTCGAAGTAGGTTGTGATCGTTCCCTCTTCCTTGTAGCCACGAACATGTATATTCTCGTGGTTCGTTCGGCGGTAAGTTAAGCGATGCACCAACCAGGGATAACCATGGAACGCGAAAACTACTGGCTTGTCTTTGGTGAACAATGCGTCAAAATCATGATCGCTCAAACCGTGCGGATGTTCGGTATTCGGTTCAAGTTTCATTAGATCGACCACATTGATAAACCTGATTTTCAATGATGGCAGATGCTGGTGCAGAATAGAGACCGCAGCAAGCGCCTCAAGTGTTGGAACGTCTCCACAGCATGCCACAACCACATCAGGCTCACTACCTTGGTCATTGCTGGCCCATTGCCAGATTCCAATTCCTTTTGTACAATGCAATACAGCCTCTTCCATGGTCAACCACTGTGGCGCCTGGTATTTGCCCGCGACGACAACATTGACATAATGCCGGCTTCTCAAACAATGATCCCATACCGAAAGCAGGCAGTTGGCATCAGGCGGAAGGTAAACCCGCACAATGGATGATTTTTTGTTGACAACATGATCGATGAAACCCGGATCCTGATGGGTGAATCCGTTGTGAGCCTGTTGCCAGACGTGGGAGGCAAGCAGGTAATTCAGGGATGCAATTTTTTTGCGCCATGGTAGTTCCGCACTAATTTTTAGCCATTTGGCATGCTGGTTAAACATCGAATCAATGATGTGTATAAATGCCTCGTAACAGTTGAACAATCCATGCCTTCCGGTAAGCAGATAGCCCTCGAGCCAGCCTTCACATTGATGCTCGCTTAGCATTTCCATGACCCGACCGTTTGATGCCAGAAACTCATCATTATTTTCGGTCAGGGCCAGCCATTGCCGGTTTGTGACTTCAAAAACGGCATTTAACCGGTTGGAGAGGGTCTCATCAGGACCAAAAATTCTGAAATTGTGTTGTTCCCGATTGAGTGTGACCACCTCGCGAAGGAATACTCCAAGTTCGTGTGCATCAGCTGCCTGAACCGATCCTGGATAGGGTACATTCACCGCAAAATTCCGAAAATCGGGCATATTAAGGTCTTGAAGCAGCAGCCCGCCATTGGCATGTGGATTCGCTCCCATCCGACGATTGCCTTTCGGCGCCAGTTCGGCCAATTCAGCTAAAAGTCGTCCGTGTTTATCGAAGAGTTTTTCGGGGTGATAGCTTCTCATCCAGTTCTCTAGAAGTTTCAGATGATCCAGATGTTCTGAATCTACCTGGAGAGGAATTTGATGTGCCCGGGATGTGCCTTCTATTTGAACTCCATCCACAACATCCGGTCCCGTCCAGCCTTTGGGCGAATTGAGGACTACCATCGGCCAGCGAGGTCGGGTGGAGTCGTTTTTGTCTCGGGCGTGACTTTGTATTTTACGAATTTTAAGGATTGCCTTTTCCAAGGCAACTGCCATAAGCCGGTGCATCTTTTTTGGATCATTCCCCTCAACAAAATAGGGTTTCCAGCCAAAGCCTTTAAGCATTTGATTCAATTCCCTATGTGAAATCCGGGCCAATACAGTTGGATTGGCTATTTTGTAGCCATTTAGGTGCAGAATTGGCAATACGGCTCCATCGGTGATAGGATTTAGAAATTTGTTAGAGTGCCAAGCTGTTGCCAGTGGGCCCGTTTCGGCTTCGCCATCACCGACAATGCAGGCAACTACCAGTTCTGGATTGTCGAACGCTGCTCCAAATGCATGGCTAAGCGAATATCCCAACTCTCCGCCCTCGTGGATCGATCCAGGACATTCGGGGGAAACATGACTAGGTATTCCTCCGGGAAAGGAGAACTGGGTAAATAGTCGTTTCATTCCGGCCTCATCCTGACTGATATTCGGATATATTTCGCTATAAGTTCCTTCGAGGTAAGTATTGCCTACCAGTGCAGGTCCTCCATGACCTGGACCGGAAATGTAAATCATATCCAGATCATGTTCTTTAATAATCCTGTTCAGGTGCACATAAATAAAGTTTTGTCCCGGAGTAGTGCCCCAATGCCCAAGCAGCATCGACTTTACATGTGACAAATTCAGTGGTTTATGAAGCAATGGATTGTCACGAAGATAAAGCTGACCGACTGACAGATAGTTTGCAGCACGCCAATAGGCATGCATTTTGTTCAAAAGTTTTTTCGAAATAGGTTTGTTTTTTCCCACTTTTTTTTGGTTTGACAGTAACATTCTCTTCTGAATTCTTGTTTTTTTTCATGTTGTCAGTGGATCAGTAGATCCTTGTTTTTTTTGATAAAACCCCGATCATCTTATTGTACGACTGAATAAATTCTTCAACTCCATTACTTTCTAATTTTTCGGTAATCTCTATCATATTGATTCCTGCGTCAGACAATTTTGACCATACCAGGGAAGCTTCTTCTAAATTAACTTCCAAAAGAGATTCCGGTTTACCGCGATCACGATAGGCTTCGAGTATTTTGAGCGTAATGGTATGTACGGTATTTGGACCGATAAGAGCCTCAACATATTTTAAGTCACTATAATCAGGGTTTTGAGGAGTTGTACTAGCCCATAACAGCCTCTGTGGTAAAGCGCCAAGTCTGAGAAATTCTTCACTTTCAAAAATTTGCCGGTAAATTTTGTATGCAATTTTTGCGATGGATATGGCAACTTGTCCACGTATCTTGGCTTCAAAATAGGACTTTCCCCCCCCCGAGGCAACAAAATCCACCTCTTTTGGATCGATTTGAGTATCAAGGCGACTTAAAGAGAAACTTGCAACAGATACAATATTCTTTGGGGATTTGCCTTTGTTGATGCGATCCTTGATCCCGGCTATGAATGCATCGGCTACCTGTCTGTAACGTTGCAATGAAAAAAGCAAAGTGACATTTACATTGATTCCTTCGCTGATGAGTTGCCTTATAGCTGGTATGCCTTCAACGGTCGCCGGAACTTTGATTAAAATGTTTGGCCTGTTCATTGTTGCCCATAACCTGTATCCTTCTTCAATAGTACCTAAGGTATCATACGCCAGATGTGGATTTACCTCCAAACTTACATAACCGTCGCCACCGTTACTCTTTTCATACAATGGTCTGAAAAGGTCGGCGGCATTTTGTAAATCCTGTTGGCTGATGGCTTCATAAATTGCGTTAAAGTCTTTAGTTGCTATAGATAATCCCTGAATATCAGTGTCATACAGATTGCTTTCGGCAATAGATTTCTCAAAGATAGAGGTGTTTGAAGTCAAACCGCTAAGTCCGTCCTCTTCAATTAAGCGCTGGAGTCGGCCACTAGAGATTAAATCACGTCTTATATAGTCGAGCCAGATTGACTGTCCCAGACTTTCCAATATTTTTATAGGATTTCTATCCATAAATTTACCTCCTTATTTTCTGGTATCAATTGCTCATTGGAGCGAATAACCAAATCGACCAATATTTCGACAGATAAGCTTATTTATAGAGCTTTCAGTGATGTTAAAGTTATTTTCTTGTTACCGGAAAAAATTACACAATTCAGAATATAATTTGTATAATTCACATATCAGGAAAAAAGTGTTTTCCTTCAGTGTACTTGAATACCTAATCCAGAATTTAGTTTGGTCTGGCCAAGGGAGTTAAGGTTAAAAGTGAGACGAATCCTGCTATTGAATGTTGGAACAGCCGATTGGATATTTTCCGATACCAGCAGCGGAAAATATATCTCAAAGAAATTCCACAAACCGGCCTTTAAGCCCATTTCAAAGAAGATTGGAGAATGATGATCCGGACCGGTTCCATGATCATTCAGCAACAGGTTGGCAAAAGGTTTTACCGGAATTCGACTGGTTTTTCCGGGCAAACTGCTCGAAATGGACAAGGAGATCAGCCAGCGACTGTATCCAAGCATTTGATTGACCGGTGAAACCAATCCTCCTTCTGTAATTGTCATTTGCCTTGACCAGAAACTGGATGGAAATACAGCAAAACGATCCGGATTAGTCCCCTGAAACATATATTGTTCTCGTCCGCCTCTGGCGCTGGCAGCAAGCGCATAAAATGGGGCATTGGAACTATTTTCCAGCATGGCTCCTGCAAAAAGTCTGATATCCAAACCGTTTTTCTTTCCAGGATAGCTAAATTTGTAGTTGAGCTCTGCCGCTGTCTTTACAAAGGATTTACTGGATTCGACGGACGTTGAAAGTTTGAAAGGATTAACGAAACCGGTCTTTTCCAACAGGTATCCAAACTGCATATAATATTTCATACCGGCTTTTTGCTGAAGATCAATTTCAAGGAGGTCCGAAGCAGCTACAAGGTTTCCAAATGCCTTATGAATGATGGACTTGTCCACAATGCCGGATCTGAATTCAAGCACTGTTCCGGCCTTCAAATAGTGATAATTCTGATTGCCTGGCGCACCAAACTGCGTTCCTTCCAGCGAGAGTTTTGCAAGCCTGATTAATTTATCGTGAGGCGTGATGTTGTAGGTTATCTTCCCGAACCCTGCCAATGCGGCGTTTTTAAATCCAATAAAAGGCATCACCAGATATTCAAAAGGTTTTGGCGTAAGGAATCCATTGTGCAAAGCGATACCGATCATCAGGCCGTTTTCCCTGGTCCAGTTAAGGGCTGGAATATACATCAGGTATCGCTTTTCAGGATCTTCAAGCGAAAAGTAAAGTTGAGTCCGCAAAGGATCAACTTTGGGGAAGGAACCTGATCTCCTGATGTTGTTATTAAGCCTGAACAATTCAGGCATTAGATGTTCAGGATCAATTTTTAATTCGGAATATTTCCCTTCAGGAACTTCAATCCATCTTTTACCTTGAAAGCCTTCGATCCATTTTTCAAAACAAATTGAATCTCCCTTCATTCCTGCTATTAACACTGGAGATACCAACTCGCCCCGGTTTTCAACCAGCAATTTCTGTCCGGTGAATTGAGCCAATTTGTAATCCAATCTTTTGGTAGTGCCAAGTAGTTCATTAAAAAACCATGCCAAATCTTTGCCCGTTACCAATTCAAATACATTTTTCAGATCTTGTGGTCCGGGATGTTTGAACTTCCAGAGCCTGTAATATTCATGCATCGCAGAATCATAGGTAGAATCGCCCAAATAGGACCTCAGGTAATTGAAACACATTCCAGCTTTGGTATAGATCATCAAACTGTAATTCAAAGAATTGTACGCTGAAGAGGTTAGATCTATCGGTTGTTCCAGATTATCCCGCGCTTGTGAAAGCCATTCGAGTTCCCTCATTTGTTTCACAGGCATTTGATCAATGTGGAAGAATTTTGCCAGTTTTAGGTTGTTAAAATAGTTCTCCCACATCTTTTTATCAGGATACTTTTCCTGCATGTACCGTACCTCATTGGCACTGGTGATACATTCATCCATAAACGGATAACGCCTTTCATCAGATCCCAGGGCGCTGTAAAACCAGCTATGTGCAACTTCATGTGCAATTACTTCATCAAGAGCATAGCCATTCTTTATGCTGCCGATCACTGTAATACCAGGATATTCCATACCGTCGCCAGCCGTCAGTGCACTCTGAATAACCGTAAAACTTTTGTAGGGATAATCTCCATTCCAAACAGAAAATTTCAGAATTGATCCATTCACATAGTCGAGTGCATCTTTCCAAAATTCAGCCTGTTGATTGGTAAACATGATCCAGGTGGTTACAATCCTTCCTGAATTGGGAAGTTTCACCTTCCCTTTCAAAACATGAAATCGCTTATCTGCAAACCAGGCAAAATCGTGGATTCGATGGTCAGTATAGCGGAGCGTTTTCATTTGGGTTGAAGATGGAGGAAATCCAATATTTTTGGGATCCGGACTTGATTGCAAGGTGGTATCTAATGCAAGCACATTCATCCTTTCCGCTTCCGTGTCATTCTGCAGGTTTCCGGATGCCCCCACAATATAGTTTGCCGGTAGGGTAATGCTTACATCAAAGCTGCCGAATTCGGAATAGAACTCGCCCTGATCCTGGTAAGACATTTGATGCCAGCCGGAATTATCATAAACTGCCGGCTTTGGATACCATTGGGATATTTGATAGGATTCCCCAATATGTCCAAGTCTGGAGGTTACCCCTTTGGGTATTTTCACATGGAATGGAGTAGTAATTTTGATGGTGTCGCCAGGCCTGATGGGTAGATTGGGAATTATCCGGCAAACATCGGGTTGACCAGGTAATAATTCCCATTGTACGGATTGATTGTTGACTTTAAAGTTCAATGAATCAATAAATCCGATCAATTCCTGATCTTTAAATAATTTCTGTTTTCCCTTTGAAATGATGAGTTGTTTTGCCAATTCCGTTTGGTTATTTGAATAAGCATTTGGCCAAAGATGGAAATAGAGAATTTTGAGGGTATCAGGTGAGTTGTTAATATATTCAAGCTTTTCGAACCCATGCAATTCATGGAGTTTGTCATCAAGCGAAACCTGAATATTGTAGTTTACCTCTTGCTGAAAGTATTCCTGAGATAATGCACTGTATCCAATCCAATTAAAAACCAGAAAGAGAAAAATTTTCCTGCTGATTAAAAAAAATGGGAAAAGTATTTTATTATGAAACACGCCTGACAAATTTTTTTGTGATTGAAAGCGTAAAAACCATCAGTAAATCATTGTATAAGATTCGTCTGACATCTGGCTTAATAGAAATAAATATGCAATACAAGAAGTACTGCATATTTATATTATGATTCCTGGCGACAAAAAGATCGTTAATGTATTGACATTAGATTTTGGTTTTTTTGAGGCACCCAAAAGTCTAATTTCCACACAATTTTGTCTCTAAGAATGGGCGTAAACAATAAACTGGAATGTTTAATTGATCAGATTAAAATGATAATCAAAATAATAAGCAAAAGAGTACCACCGCTGATGTAGATGATTTCACCACTTTTACGCACATTTTCTTTAATCCCTTTCATCTCTTTTCTAAGCTCGCGCTTTTCCAAGGATGTCATGGCTGATTTATCCATGTTGCGGATTTCTTCGACCCGTGCAGTTAAAACTGCGATCTCTTCAGCAGATAGTTTGTTCTCGGTTTTAGCCAAAACGGCGGAATTTTCAGTAGCAGCCTTTGTGGCCGTATTGCTTGAAAATGCCATGGTAGTGCTCAATGTGAAAATCATTAAGAGTCCAAAAAAAATTGTCTTTTTCATGTTGTTGTTTTAATATTAAGTATGTAAATAAAAGTAGGGGGTAAAGCTTCCTGACTTGTTACACTATTCTGGTAATAACTTACATCATTCACACCTTAGGAGTTTTGTATGCGTTCCCAATTCGATGCTTCTGATAATCAGAAAGTTTTGCTTTTATATTTAATTATTTGTTTTTTTTTGTCGGAATAATATAAAGTGGGATGGTTGTGTGTTTCAGAACTTCTCCTGTTACACTTCCCATGACAATATTTTCCAACCATTTGTGACTGTGTGAGCCCATCACAATGAGGTCGGCATGTGCCTTTTTGGCCGTCTTTAGGATCGTCTGCGCAACATCACCCTCCTCCACTTTAATATGAATGGTAGAATTGTCAAGGTGATTTCTTGATTTTGCCAAAAAATTGAGAGAGGCAGATTTCAATACTTCTATGGTATTCAGTTGCAAAGGATCGTTGTTGAGATAGCCTGAGAACCCCATGATGGGAGAGTAGTCGGACGAAGAATAAAAGACCGGATCTGAAATTACATGAAGCAGCGTTACTTCGGCGCCCATTGATTTGGCCAAATTGTGACCCATTTCAGCTACCTTTTGTGCAGTTGGATCGTAATCCAGCGCGATAAGTACTTTTTTCATATACGCTATTATTTGCTTTTAATAAAATGCGGCATAGGCCGGAAAATCACTTATTACCTCTTGGGAAAACCCGCTCCAATAAATTGGAACGAGTTTTGTATATAAAACGGTCAGAATAAATACTCAAAATTTAATATCTGCGCCAATATCCTGATTCCCAGCGAAGTCCCTGTGGTGATGATTGCCAACTACCTGATACATATGTGCGATTACGGTTCGGTTTCTGCCAATGTCCATTTTGCCTTACGTACACCTGACTTTGACGATTGTAAACCCAATTACCATCGATCCAGATATGGAGATTGCTTGGACGCTCTGGTCTGGAATATTCTACGTAGGTTGGTTCTGATGTAACATAACCTTGTGTAGTGCAGGAAGCCATTGTCAACAACATTATTGCCAAACTGCCCAGAAAAAATATTTTTTTCATTATAGTGGTATTATCTTGTGAATGAATTTTCACCTTGTAAAGTTGAATCCTTTCTTAACTGAAAGCGTTACACAATTCCGGTTAAGAGTTATATGATTCACACCTTTACAATGAACTGCCTCTTTTTTGGGGGAAATACAAACAGCTCTTCCATTCCTTTAATGTGTGAATCATGTAATTTTTTCTAAAAACAATGTAACACTATCCGATCATGAACTTTTCATCTTTGACTGTAATTATGCAGTCCCCTGATGTTTAACAGAATGAGGAACAAATACACCTTTTCGAAAGGTGTTGATGAGTATTTTAGCGGTATTCATAAGGCCTATCTATTTACTGCCCTTTTCTTTAGAGAGGCTTTTAAAAAGCCTTTTCACCTTCGGGAAGTAATCAATCAGTGTTTCGAAGTGGGCTTGAAATCACTGGCATTAATTTCCTTGACGGGGTTCATTGTCGGTATAGTTTTCACAAAGCAATCGCGCCCTTCTTTGGAAGATTTTGGGGCAACCTCATGGCTTCCATCTTTAATTGGTATTGCCATCATCAAAGCGCTTGGTCCTTTAGTTACTGCGCTCATTTGTGCCGGCAAAGTAGGATCAAGCATTGGAGCAGAACTTGGCTCTATGCGGGTGACTGAACAAATCGATGCCATGGAGGTTTCCGCGATAAATCCTTTTAAATATTTGGTAGTTACGCGTGTTATAGCCACCACCCTGACCATTCCTGTACTTGCTTTATACTGCAGTTTCGTGGCACTGTACGGTTCTTACCTGAATGTACATGCAGAAGAAACCAGCAGTATGATCAGTTTCTACCAAAGTGCATTTAAAACCATCAGCTTTCTTGATATCACCACCTCTGTGGTTAAAACCTTGGTTTACGGATTTACAATTGGCATCGTGGGATGTTACAAAGGATACCATGCAACACAGGGAACGCGTGGTGTAGGCAAAGCTGCAAATCAGGCGGTTGTACTTGCCATGTTCCTGATATTTATTGAAGAGGTAATTATCGTTCAGATTGCCAATTGGATAAGATAACTTTTGAAATGAAAAAATTAAAGCAGCGTAGTATCAACAAGGAAGATTCGGTTATTTCTATCAGCGGATTATATAAATCGTTTGGTGACCTGGAGGTATTAAAAGGAATCGATTTTAAGCTATTCAAAGGCGAAAATGTTGCAGTTTTAGGCAAATCAGGGACTGGTAAATCTGTCTTAATAAAAATAATCGTAGGCTTGCTTAAACCGGATAGGGGAGAGGTCGTAGTGCTTGGGCACCATGTCGATCAATTGGAGAGCAAAGAACTGAATGCTTTGCGGATACGTATTGGATTCTCTTTTCAAAACAGTGCACTGTATGACAGCATGAATGTTTATCAGAATCTGGCCTTCCCATTGACCATGAACAGGAAGAATCTCAACAAAAAAGAGGTAGATGAAGCCGTTGAAGAGGTATTGGAGGCCGTGGGCCTAACAGACAAGCTAAAACAAATGCCCTCAGATCTCTCCGGCGGACAACGCAAAAGAATAGGTATTGCACGGACATTAATACTTAAACCTGAGATCATGTTGTATGATGAACCAACATCAGGGCTTGACCCTATTACAAGTGCAGAAATCATTGAACTGATCAATGAAGTTCAGCAAAAATACAACACCAGTTCTGTCATTATTACCCATGACCTAACCTGTGCAAAAAATTCTTCAAACCGTCTTGCCATGCTTCTCGAGGGTAAATTCTTAAAAGTCGGAACTTTCGACGAGGTATTTGATACAAATGATGAACAGGTAAAAGCTTTTTTTGATTACAATTTTATACAATAAACCATGAACGAATCACCTAATAAACACGCAGTTATTGTTGGTCTCTTTATTTTCATAGGATTGGCATTTCTTTTGGCCGGAATCCTGATCGTTGGAGACCTCAGGGAAACTTTTAGCCGAAAAATGCAGGTATTTTCTCTCTTTGATGATGTAGGTGGATTGCAAGGAGGTAATAACATCTGGTTGTCGGGGGTCAAAATTGGAACTGTAAGCAACCTTAATTTTTTTGGGAAATCCCAGGTAGAAGTCACCATGAATATTGAGAGAAAAGCACAGAAGTATATCCCGAAAAACGCCATGGTCAAGATAAGCAGCGATGGATTAATAGGAAATAAAATTCTGGTTATTTACGGTGGAACTGAAAATTTACCGTCTGTACAGGATGGTGATACCCTGGCAGTCGAAAAGACTTTTACTTCGGAGGATATGATTAAAACATTGCAGGAGAACAATTCGAACCTGCTCGCTATAACTTCCGATTTCAAAACCCTCAGCCATAAGTTGGTATCAGGAGAAGGAACCATTGGAAAACTATTGAACGACAGTTCTATTTATGTAAACATTAATTCTGCTACGGCTTCACTTCAGATTGCATCGGTAAGGGCGCAACAATTGGTAAGCTCCCTGGTTGTCTTCAGCTCCGGCTTAAATAAAAAAGGTACCCTAATGAATGAGCTTACAACAGATACCGTGATTTTTAAATCGGTAAAGGCCTCCATTATTCAACTCCAGCAAATGGCAGACACGGCCTCGTTGTTTGTAACAAATATAAAATATGCAGGAAGCAATCCACATTCTACCATTGGGGTATTGCTTCATGATGAAGAAGCTGGTGCCCGCATGAAAGAAACCATTAAGAATTTGGAAAGCAGTTCCAGGAAGTTGGACGAAGATCTCGAAGCTGCTCAGCACAATATTTTACTTCGGGGTTTTTTTAAGAAGAAAGCCAGAGAAGCCAACAACATTTCAATAGACAAATAATAACTAAATTTTACACCATGTCAAAAAAAAATATCCTGAAAATTTCTCTTGGGATCATCTCGCTTGTGTTCTTGATATTGATTCTTACAAAAGTAGTGGCTGAACCATGGATTCGAAAAAAAATAGAAGCAACACTCAATGAAAAGTATAGTAAATACCAGTTTGGAATTGGGAAAGTCAACATCTTATTTTTGAATTCCGGTATGACGATTGAAAATCTGACAATTAACTCCAGGCAGGAACAGAATGGAATCAAAGATTTAACAGGTGAGATAACTTCGATCAGTCTGAAAGGAATAAATCTTACAAGAATATTGTTTAAGAAAGATATAGAGATCAGTGAAGTAATCATTTTCAACAGTTGTATCAGGGGTAAAATAACCTTTGAAGAAAAGAGCAGTCCACCAATCCTATCGGGATTAAATATCCGTATTGATCACCTGTTTTTCAACATGATAGAACTTTCGTTTGGCAACAATTTTAGTGCCAAAACTTATGGAATAAAAAATGGCATTTTCAATGTATATTTTTTGAATGTTGCCAAACATGACACTATTTCTCCTTCTATCCTCAATGCTTTTGATTTTGAAGCAGATGAACTTCTTTCTGTTTCATCAGACAGCTTGTACAGCTTTAAATCCAGCCGTTTTAAATATTCCGAAACAACCAAAACACTCACCGCCAACAGTTTTTCAATACATCCTAATTATAGTGAATACGCTTTCACTTCTCGCAGCAAATATCAAACAGACAGAATTGAAGCAGACTTCAAAAAGGTACTTGTTCAAAATTTTTCCGTTTCAAAATATATAAAATTCGGTATGCTGAAAAGCTCCGGTATAGAAATCGGAAAAATGGATTTGAATGCTTTTAGTGACAAGCGAATAAAATTTAAACATGTTAACAAGGAGGTATTTCAAAATATGATCTACAATTATCCCGGTACTGTTAAAATTGATTCCATAACTCTATTAGCCGGCAATGTTTCATATAAAGAACATGCCAAAGAGGCAAACACAGCGGGCCAAGTCAGTTTTACTGAGGTAAATGCTAAGATTTATAATCTTTCGAACGACACTGTTTACAAAAGGGAGAAGGCCTATCTGAAGCTCAATGTTAACGCTATTCTGATGGGGAAAGGTAAATTGGCCATTCAATACAAAGGCAGACTCTTTGACCGGCAAAATACATTTTCCTTGAATGGTACTCTGTCAGAAATGGATGCCACTGAATTGAACCCTATCCTTGAGAAAAATGCCTTTATCAATGTAACAACCGGTAAAATTGACGCGATGAATTTCAGCTTTATTGCAAATAATACCAAAGCAAAAGGCGAAATGACGCTGCTTTACCATGGATTGAATGTTACACTGAAAAACAAAAGGACGGAGGTTACTACAGCAATAAAAGAACGAATAGGTTCATTAATTGCCAATATTAAGATATTAAATTCCAATCCATTACCAGGAAACAAGATAAGAAAAGGAATCATTTGCAATGAGAGAAATCCTGAAAAATTTCTTTTGAATTATTGCTTCAAATCTATCTTGTCCGGAATTACTTCCAGCCTTACTACACAAAAGGAAAAGTAGGTGACTGTTTGTTGCTCTGATTATTGACCACAAAAGGAGGTATACAGCAAAAAAAAAGAAAGGCTGTCAAAATGACAACCTTTCTTCAATTTTTAAGCTTGTAAGATCTTTAAGCAAATCAACAACTTAGTTCTTCTTCCAAACTACAATGGTAGCTACGGCCCGGCGGTTGGCTGCATGTTCGGCATCTGAACATTTAACACCATCTGAACATCTGTTGGTTAACATGGTTTCACCGAATGCAACGACATTAATTCTTGAGGATGCTATTCCTTTGTTAATAAGGTAATTCTTCAATGATTGGCCGCGCCTCTCGGATAGTTTCATGTTGTAGGCTGCTGAACCCCTGGAATCGGCGTGTGCGGCAATTTCGACATCAACAGTTGGATTTTCGATCAGATCCTTTATCATACGATCCAGTTCTGAAGATGATTTAGCATCAATGTCAGACTTGTCATATCCAAAGTTAAAGCCGAACAGAATGTTGTAAACGTTTCCGACAACAGTTTGTTGAACAATCGTAGTTACCGGAGCCTGCGGAGGTACAGAAACTGGTATTGGCTCTGGTTTCGGTTCTGGTTTTGGTTCTATCTTTGCTACTGGTTGAGGCGCTGGAGGTACCACTACAACCGGAACCGCTTTCACCACTTTTCTGCCAAAAATGAAGGATAATCCAGCGTGCGTATACAGATATTGTTCGCGGATTTGAGCAATCAGGTAGTCAGTTCCGGTTCCACCCTGGTTATCACCATCCAATCGATTTGAGTTGACCCAACTCCATTGAGTCCCAACATGAAACCTCACATTATCGCTCAAACGAAAAGAAACTCCGGTGCCGATAGGAATAGTTAATTCCCTCCATGGCATCATTGCTGTCGTGTTGGTATATTTTATGTTGTTCACATGGGTCCAACCAACACCCAATTTGGTATACCAGTATACCTTTCGATCAAATTTATTCCTGGAAAGAAGATTGTTCATGTTCCAGACCGTGTTCAGATCCAACTCGTTGATTCCGGTTTTAAATGCTTTTCCTAAGGCATTTGTGGCTTTTGGTTCACCAGTTAGTGTTGTCCCGTTGTAAGCTCCCTCAAACGCAAATACGCTTGTGAAATTTCTCCGGATAAACAATCCGTAACCAAGGTTCAAATTACTTTTATAAAAATTAAAATGTTCATAAGACTTACCTTTGGCAATGTTGGTAGATCCGGTAAAATTCGTAACTCCCAAATTTACTCCAATTTCCCAATTGGGGTAAGGCTCGGTTTTAACTTTATCCTGGGCAAAAGTGAATACCGTGCACATAAGCAATACAACTAAACTTAAGCTAATCCTTTTCATATTATTTTTTTTCATTTGATTAAGACAGATTTATTGCAAACATTATTTGCAGTTGCATCTGTCTGTATTACTGATTAATTAATAAGCCAAGTTAAGCCCAATCAACCCTTGAACTGTTACAAAATATTTACAATGAGTTACATAATTCACAGGTATAAAAAAATAATCCCGCAATTGCGGGATACTCATGAATTAGACACGATCACTTAAGTAGGATTAATTTTCGTTAGCCATTGCTTCATTTAAAATTTCATATTTGACAAGTTTTAGGATAACTGCGCCGACAATACGCAATTCCATTCGGACCAAAACCGGAATACATTTGTCATCGTCACTAAACCAAATAGTCATATCATCCTTTGTTGCGAACATGCGACCGACTTCAACCACAGGACTTATTTTAATGCAGTTCATCTTGCCGTTTTTGGTTCTGATTGTTTCCTTGCCCTCGTACCTGAGGTGAAATGGATATACTTCGTCGGCGAAATACATATTTACAAAAAGTATATCACCCGCCTTCATTTTGGTGAAATCGACTCTTCTGATGTAATAAAAGGTAGAACACAGATCCAAAATTCTTTCAGGAACCTGATGTTCCCCCGATAAGTTTGAATAAACTGTGTTGTTATTACGGTTATATATTGCCTCATTGTAAAGCCTGTAGCGGCCTTCCTTGATATTCCTGATCTGCTTGTATGGCAAGGTTGTATTTTTATCAAACCAGCTCTCATAAATGTCTTTTACACCAAAAATTGTGTTGGCAATTCCGGAAGTTTGCCCAATTGCCCTTGCATGAAAGACAGGTTTACTTTTATAAATGGTATCTGATAGCGTAAAGGTTGTAATACCACCCACCAAAAACCCATACTTTACCTGGTAAGTGAGCTTTTCCCCTGAAGAGAAAGGTGTTACAATTTTAAGTGGTGGATTGGATAATTCCTGGGCATTCGATTGGGATACTGTTAGCAACAGGATAATCAGTAAACCAATAGCAGCCTTCATCATGGTAATTTTTGTCAGGGAATATATGTTTTGAAGAAATGAATCTTCAGGAGACAAAGGTCTGTAAATACGGGCATAAATGCATTACACAATTTCTGTAAAGAGTTACATGATTCACACTGGGCTGAACCGGATATTTCAATTCTTAGTGGTAATTGCGCATCTCTTCAAAAAATGGAGTTTCATTTAACTCCACACATTTGGCAGCATAAAGATAAAGAGCTGCACTCCAGGTTTGCCAATCCTGGCCCATGGGTATTCCGTTTTGGGCTTTTATCCACTCATTGAAACCGAATTGGAGTTCACCCGAACCGGACAATGTTACCAAATGAGTAAGTGCAATGAGTTTCTCTCTTGCTAACTTAAACCTTTTGGCCGCAACCAGGGCAGCCACATAAAGCCCGCAAATAAATGGCCAAATACCCCCATTGTGGTACTCACCCGGGTTGTTATATATTAAATACCTTGGAAGCCACTCGGCATCTTCAGGTCTTATATAAGGGAAAAAATTTGGTGGCAGATGCAGCGACAATTCTCCCCGAAGGCGCATGGCTTCGCACTCATCTTCGATCCACGAAATCATCTCATTGGCCCTGGACGGAGTTGCCAACCCTGAAAGAATGGCCAGTGCATTTCCCAGAAGATCGAACCTTTCACTGCTGTGAATTTTGTATGACCAGAATGCAAAATATGGTTTATGCTTCACGACAAGGCCTTCGTGCTGATGGTGGTGACCGGATCCATCGACGATGGTAAACCGCCCCATTTCACTTCGGATATGTTCTGCCCGCCCATCTTTACCCAAGAGACGCAAGTAGCTGTATACAATCGTATTTACAAACAGTCCATATCCCGTTACCCATTGTTCATCGCGCCAGTCGCTGGTAGGTTGCTGGGCGACCAGGTAACGGTCAGATGGGCTTTGGTATTCCATCCAGATCAGCGCTTTTTCAACTGCTTCAGCTAGAAAATCCGGCTCTGCCAATACTTTTCTGTAAATGCCAACAGCCATCAAAAACAACGGGGTCGTATCGCTGGATCCACGGTCTTCCTTATCATGGACCAACGAAGGGATGTGACCATGGCTTGTCTGATTTTTTGCCAGTGTTTCCAGCACTTTTCTGATGCTTCCCAGTAATTTTATATTTCCGGTTATGGCTATGCCAAGAATGGAAAACATCAAATCCCTGGTATATGGTTCCGGATAGCCCCATCCTGCTGTCCGCGGGAGACCCGAATAGGGTCCGTGAGCATTGTGCAGCAGTACCTCAAGTGCAGCTTTCTTAGCATCTTCAATCTCTTGCCGGTTTTCCATTTCCACATTTCAACATTAGTAAATTCCCAATTTTTCGTTGATGATCTGAACAAACCGTTTTGCCACAATGCGGTAGTCGAAGTTTGATACCACTCTTTCCCGACCTGCTTTCCCCATTTTGTCTCTAAGGTTTGCATCTTTCATCAGAATCAATAAATATTTGGCTATATCCTGAACATTGGCGCGGTAATCCACGGTTCGCGGAACTTCAAAAATCAGTTTGTGCTTCTCCTCAAATCCCGATTCACCTCCAATTATTACTTCATTGACAACGATTCGCTGTGCCACATTGGCCAAAAATGCTGTTTCACCATCAATTAGGGTATCCAGCATTCCCATTGCCTTTATGCTGATGACAGGCTTTCCGCAAGCTCCGGCTTCAACTTGAGGCATGCCAAATCCTTCAAGCCTCGAAGGGGCAGCATAAATATCGCATGCACCTACCAAATATGGCATGAAATTTCTGGAGATCGTGTTGGTCTCATAGGTGACTTTTTTTTCTATTCCAAGGTCTGTTGCGATCTGCAAATCTGCCAGATTTTGAATTTTGGTTCGAGGTTGTGGCCAAACTTTGCATACATATTTCCAATCAGGCGCTTTTGAATCAATGTTAGCAAGCGCTTGCATTACTTCCTGGGCACCCTTTGAGGCAGCATCACCCCCAACTGTAAGAATCATCAGCTGATCCCGTGAAATTCCCAGCGCTTCACGTACGGCAAGAATTTTCGGATCATTTTTTTCAAACGGGATGAAAGAATCAGTATCACATCCAACGGGAAGAACTTCAATTCGATCGCCATGAATGCCATCTCGGACATACATTTCTTTGACCCAGTTTGATGTTACCATAATCAAAGGAAGTGTATTCAAAATTTCTTGATAATTAGCAATATAGCCATCTGCCACCAACCATGGGACTGGCTGGATCCCGTATCGCTGGGGATGTAGCACCAATTGCGGCGTATGTCCCCAGTAACCTACGCCAATGGCAACATCCGGTTCAAACCAGCGATAGTACCACTCTTTTTCCTGAGCCGATTCGAAATGAACAGCGCGGGCATCAATGCCCATTCCCAAAAGACCCTTGTACAAAAGATCTCCCTGAGTTGCAAGTCCCCCGGGGGATGGCGGGTAATCATACATGACCAAGACTTTCATGAATATTAATGTGAAAATATGAAAATATGAAAATGTTAAAAATTTATTAGTTATTGATAAGTCAAATTGTCTCATCTTCAATCTGCTAAATCAGTTATTAGCATGAAACTGATTGATGAATTTCCAAAATGCTTCAGCATGAGGTACTGTTTTAGCCTCCCAGCTGTTCTGATCAAAACCATATGTTTCTGTTATGATGTTGTATTTTTTTTTCCAGATGTTTTGAGGCAGTTGCTTAAAAACTGATGCCTTTCCGATGGCAATGGGGAAATATGCTTTGTTGCCATCTTCGTAGGCGAATGTCCATAGCTCGCTGGCACTAATTTTTCCATTCTGCCAAAGCCTTGTAACTGCTTTGCTTATCTCCTCATGCCTGAGGTGCCTCGTATATTCTCCCACAATATTGTGGGTAATCAGTAAATCATATTGGCTCTGAGGTAATAACTCCATGATACAATTCTCTACTTCACTTTCAGCCAAAGGTTTTTGAAGAGGGCCATCATCGAGGTCACCCATGATGCCCTTAGCCTTAAGGATCTTAACTGCCTTGCCAAATTTGGAGGCCCGCTCCTTGTCACTGCTTCGGCAAAGACAAACAATAAACCAGTTCCACTCCGGATGTAAAAGGATTGTCCCTCCGGCCCACAAGGTCTCATCATCAGGGTGCGCTACGATGAGGGCCACAGACTTTGTCTTTTTAATATCCATGCTCACTTTGTCAATGTAGATTAATATATTTGAACAGATCCGGTCTTACTTATTATACTTTTCAATGGTCAATCTGGCCATCAGGTAACTGATGGTCGATTCTGCACCCTGATTGAGATTGACATTTTTCTCCTCCAATCCATCATAACAGCCTCCGGTACAGGGGTTGTATACAATTTGATGTAAACGGTTTTCCCCCAAAAACCAGTTGAAGGCAGTAACCATTTTTTCATATATTTTATCGTCACCAAAAACATCGTAGTATTTACTTAATGTCAGGATCGTATAAGCAACATCAATAGGTTGTTCACCAAATCTTCCTGTTTTCTCACCCCTGAAAAACCATTCTTTGTTGGAGATTACCTCAATTCCGTTTTGATTGAAGGTATGCGAGAGCAGAAAATCTAAAGATGAATTGGCAATCACTTTGTAATTATCATCACCGGTCAACAACCAGGCATACAGCATGGACTCGGGTAAGATGCTGTTGGCATAGGTGAGATATCCCTCGAACCATTCCCATTCGTTGGTCGATTCGTGTTTGTACATCTCTACCAAACGATTGGCTAAGGTTTTGATTAGAAGTAGATTTTCATCCGATTTCATGGTGCGGTGATAATAATACAACCCTTTGATGGCAAAAGCCATGGCCCTCGTAGAATGAACCCTGTCAAATGTTTGGAGCGTTTTAGCCAATATTCTGTCTGCCTCAAGTATTATTTTTGTTGGAAGCAGATCAATCAATGAGATCAAGTATCCCAAAGCCCATATTGCTCGCCCATTGGAGTCATCCAGATTTACTGCTTTGTTATGGTCTGTAAAACGGCTTTCCTGGTCAACATAATTTAAAAAATCACCGGAAGGTAACTGGCAATACTTAACAAAATTCAGATATTTCTGTATGTAAAAGACACTTTTGTGATCACCGGTCAATTTGAAATACATGCAACTGGCAATCAGGGCACGGGCGTTGTCATCCAAGGTATATCCGGAATTAATGTCTGGTTGGTTGATTTTTGAAAATTGAATGATGCCGACATCTGTGGTCATGTTATTAATGTGATCAAATTTGATGGGAGGGAGATTGTAATGTAAGACCATTTTTTCATCGGCAAGTTTCCCCAACAGCAAAGCATGTTCAACTGCGGAATTTTCCCAGGCAGTAGATATTATTTTTTGCAAAACATTGACACTGAAATTTTTTCGTAAAGAATCATTTTGAAGTAGGCGGTTCACACCTGCTGCCAATTGACCGGAATCGCGAAAATCAAAAATTATGCCTGTATCAGTCGTTAATACTTCCACTGCATGTGGAATGGGTGTAGAAATGATGGGGCAACCGCAACTCATCGCATAGGCGAAAGTGCCGCTTACAGCCTGATTCGGATCATTTGCCGTAAAGAGATATACATCCGTTAGCTGCAAATATTCTAGCAATTCATTAAGTGACAAATATTTATTAATGAAACGTACATGATCCTCTATCCCTAGTTTTTCTACGGTTTGCACGAGCATTTCCCGATATTGTTCTCCGTCTGTTTTTACTACCTCGGGATGCGTTTTACCCATTATCATAAACATAACTTCAGGACATTCTTTGATAATCGCTGGTAATGCTGCCAATGTGGTTTCAATTCCTTTTCCTGAACTAAGCAGACCAAATGTGGTAAGAACTTTACGATTTGCTAAAGTATACTTCTGTTTCAAAAGCTCTACGCTCAAATGGGGAACCAGGTGGGTGCCATGCGCAATCACAGAGATCTTCTCCGTAGGAATATTGTATTCCTTCACCAAAATATCAGCCGAGGATTGAGTCATAACGATAATTGACTGACATACAGAGCCTATATGTTTTATCTTTGACAATAGTTCCTGATCAGGGCGAGGCAAAACAGTATGAAAAACGATTACAACAGGTTTAGAGAGTTCAAATAGAAATTGAATAAATGCATTTTCCTGCTTCTTATAGAATCCGAATTCATGTTGAATGAGGATTAGTTTGATCCGATCATTTTTATTGATCGTAATTGCCAATTTTTCGTATTCACCAGCCTGTGCGGTTTTAAGGATATATTTGACTTCACCGGGATAGGAGTAATTTGTTTCATTGGATTCAAGTGCACAAACCTTGATGGAAATTGAATTACTGAATTTCTTGTTAATGGCCCTGATCAAATCCTGAGAATAAGTTGCGATACCGCATTCCCGGGGAGGATAGGATGTTACAACCAATATTTCGGCAAGGCCATTTGCAGACTCAATACATGCTTCATTATTTTTTAAAAGGGTTATTCCATGGTTTACTAAACCTAAGATATTCTGAGAAGGGTGAACTGAACCAAAGAATTGAGCTGAAACTATTTCGTTTTTCATTTTAGATTTTTTAAAATAATTTTTGATTGGTCATGGCGCCAATTTTTTTAATTTTTTTATGATAGGTTCTATTGTCAACAAGGATGGCATGGTATCCCCCAATAAAAATCCCCAGGGTTTTACCGATTCGATGTGGTCGAAAATTACTTTTACAATGGCCAAAAGCGGTATGGAGAGGAACATGCCCGGAATTCCCCATATAGCATTCCCGACAAAAACCACGATAATCGAGAATAGTGCATTTATTTTTACTTTGGAGGCAACAATGTAGGGAACGATATAATTATTGTCGATCAATTGGATGAAATAATAGCTTAACAAAACGTAAAAAGCATACCATGCTGTCGATTTGGTTGCCAAGGCAACGATCATAGGTAATGCGACGGCTACGAGACCTCCGATGTAGGGAATCACGTTGAGCAAAGCTCCAATGATACCCAACAGGATCGCATATTCAACTCCAAGTATCAGGAGGGCAGTAGTATTCAACGTTGCCACCATCACAGCTTCGATCACCAATCCTACCAGGTAGCGTTGGATCACGTTTTTTATCTGGGAAACAATTTCGCTCACCTGGTTATGGTCGCTTGAGCTAAAGAGCCTGCGAATAAATTCGATTAGGAGAGGTTGGTAAAACAAGATTAAAAAGATGTAAACCGGGATTAATAACAACAACATGACTGTGTTCCCCACAGAAACGATCATTTGCCCAATTGCTTCATTGCTGAAGTGGAGGAGTTCATCCTTGGTCTTGGAAATCCAGTCGTGGATAATCTGCGGTTTTAGATCGTAGTAACCGGATATTTCAGAAATAATTTGGTTGAGTGTGTCGGTAAATTTATCCACCAGCTTTGGCCACGATTCACCAAACTGGCTCGCTTGTGTAAATATCAAAACGAAAAGCGCAGCAAGGACCAAAGAGGTAAGGAGCAATGCGAATACAATGGCAATAATCCTGTTAATTTTTAACCGTACAAAAAAATTCACAACCGGATGAAGCAGGATGGCAACAATGATGGAGAAAACCAGAGGGACAACAATTCCTTGGGCAACATACAATATGCCAACAAAGGCAACCAAACCGATAAAAAAGATGGAAGCCTTGGCATAAAATGGTAATTGTATTTCTCTCTTTATCACGGCAGTTGTGCTTTTTCACCTTTTTTACGGAGAAAATGGTTGTAGATATATTGACCGATTGATTTAATTGAGCCAGGGTGTTGCGTAATCGTATTTGTAACCACTAGCTGCATCAACAGGCCGAAAAATTTTCTTATAATGTTTCCTGAGGTTCCTATCACAATTTTTTTGGATAGATAGCCTGTTGCCAAACCCACTGCTGTGCCTATGATGTTATCAATCAAATAGGGTGACGATGCAACATCCCTTATTGAACTTCGGAGAAGATTAACTGGTTTCAGGCTTTCGTAGGTGAGGTAGAAATGTTCTTTCAAAAGCCGTCCTTCAATTTTCTGTTCGGTTTCCAATAGTTCAATCGTATCTTTTAACACAGCGGTTGATGATCTGTTTTGCATCTGAGTTTATTTAAGCACTTGTTCAATAAAGCGATCGCTTATCAATTTTTTAATCCATTTGTGCAGGAAAAGATGGATAAGAATCCCAGTCAACCCATAAAAGGCCGCAACCACAAAGAACCCATAGAAGGTATTGTCAAGAATTTCGCCCATCCAAATCGCAATGCCCAAACTCAGGAACAGCAAAAATGATAAAGCAAAAATCAGAACAACCGTGTGGGCGAGGAGGGAGGAGATGACTTCAGAGGTTTTTTTCAGCGTTTTAAGCTTCACAAGCAAGAAGCTTGTTTTGCCGTAATCTATTGTTTTTTCAAACAATGATTCAATCATTCCTATCGGACCTCCATTGGCATTTTGCCGGAAAATATTATTAAACATGAAATTTGATTATCAAATTCTTAATTAATATTGAACCGAAAATCCCTGCCAGGTGTGAAATGAAATCGTTCTGCTAAGTTTTATCTATCGGTGACAAGCAAATGGCTAAAACCTGACAGGGATAATATTTATTTATTCTCTCGGAGTGGTCAAATTATTTAAAATGCTTCAAATGGTTCAAACCTTGGATGCTTTGACCTCTTTCTCAGCTTCTTCAAATTTCTCTTTACCTTTTTGGGCAAACGCAGAGACTTCCTCCTTGGCATGTTCAAGTTTCTCCGAGATAGTGTCAGCATAATCGTTGAATTTTTCTTTTAATCCCTCAACATAGCTCTCCCCTTGCCTGAGAATTCTCCTTCTGGTGCGGGAACCTTTGGCCGGAGCAAATAAAATACCCAGCAAGGCGCCGGTGGCGACTCCTGCCAGTACACCTAATAAAACTTTTCCTGTGTTCATAATGGTTGTTTTTTAAATAATTATATTATACAAATATGAGCTTCACGATGAGGATAAATGTTACACAATTAACATGAAGTGTTACATCATTCCCACTTTAAAGCGTCGCAATGATCATATCCAACTGCTCTTCTGTTTTTCCATACCTGATCTGAAGTTTTCCGAATTCTTCCTGTTGTATCCCTTCCTGGTACAGTTTGTCGTCTTCAGTTAAGCTGGCGAATTTCTGCTTAAGGGCTCCATTCATTTTATGGAGATTTCCGTTTTCTTCTATTGCGTTCATGGTAACCATATCTTTGGTTAAGTAAATTATCTGGTCAAAGATGAGGAACCCAGTACCGAAATGCGTTACACAATTGCATAAAAAAATTGCATCTTTCACACATTTCTGCTGAAGATGCAATACTTACTTGATATATAAAGCAGGGGTTTTGGATGCTGCTATTTTTCGGAGTTTCCTGCAGCTTTCAATTCATCCAGCAGCTCCTCCAGATTAACTGTTGCATAGGAGGAGGCGTGATCCGACATGGCATATGGGATAACCAGATCTTCGTTATGAATCATAGAACCACACGAATAGATCACATTCGGTACATAGCCTTCCCTTTCCGCTTCGTTGGGGACCATTAACGGCTCATTCAACTTTCCGATTAAGATTTCGGGGTTTTCCAGGTCATACAAGGATGCACTGAGCGTATATTCCCTCATAGACCCGACTGCATGTGTAATTACCAGCCAACCCTCCTTTGTTTCGATGGGGGAGCCGGAATTGCCGATTTGCACGAGATCCCATGGAAACTGGGGTTTCTGGATCACTTTGGCCGTACGCCAGATATTTATTTTCTCCGAATAAGCGATGTAATTATTTACCCCGTCTATCCTGCACAACATGGCATACTTCCCGTTAATCCGCCTGGGAAACAATGCCATCCCCTTGTTTTGCGCAACTTCACCATTAATTGGCAAAATCCTGAAATCATAGAAATCTTTGGTACTAATTAACTTGGGCAGTATGGATATTCCATCGTAGGCAGTGTATGTAGCATAATAGGTTACCTCACCATTGTCGTCAACGAATTTAACAAACCTGGCATCTTCGATCCCCCTTTGTTCGGTTGCCGAAATGGGGAAAATAACCCTTTCGGAAATGGCTGAATCAATAGAAAAGTGAATCTCGTAATGAGAGGAAGCCAGCCACATCATCTGGTTGATTATTTTGATATGCTCTTCTGTAATGGCAGTATCCTTGATGGCTATGCCAAGATTGATCATCAATTCGCCGTAAGTAAAAGTATCCCCTAATTTATCAAGAATGAAATTTGGTGAAACATCTTTGGCATGGTCTTGCATCTCCTCTTTTTTATCTGAAATGGCTATAGAAATGACTTTTTCGGGAGCCTGGATTTCATCAACGGCCAGGATTGGCGGTACTATAACCGTGCTATGATCTTGAATCTCATTCAGTTTCTCCCGAAAACTTTTTTTATGGTAGGTATTTCGTATAATTTTATCTGCTTCAGCCAGCATTTTGCCAACAGGTTCGATGGTGAGGTTGTTGTGCCTGTCCAGAATCCCGGATCGGAAGACAACAGAGGAGATATGCCCTTCGCCGGTAGCCCGGAAACTAAAAATTACCCGTTTTTCATCCGATCTTAATTCAGACTGGTCCGGATGTTCAACAATGGAAGGATTAAAAAAAGCCGCGGATTCAATGGAATATTCCATGGTAAAATAGGAACCGACCAGCGCTTTCTGTGCCGGACTAAGATCCGCTTCATTGACTTCTATCTTCTCAAAGATGGGTGCAAGACGATCAAAATGTCTTTCAAATATGCGCGATATATTTCTATGACGGCGCGCATAACCTCTCAACACCTGGCTCATGGCGATTTTTACCTGCTCTTCCGGCATTGCCAAAACCTTCCTGATAATATCGGCCGACCGGTCATCATCCAAATAGAGAAACCGGGCGATTACCCTTGTAGAATCAGGATAGAAGATCTGTTTTTTTCTGCTTACAGTTACTTGCATGGAGTTCAGTGTTAAAATCGGGGATGAAAACCCACAATTTCCTACCGGTGAAGGTAGTCTTTCCGAGAGTCGAAATAGCATTTTCAAACAACTGTCCAAACAATCATTGAATTTATCCTGAACACGAAGTTTATGTCAGGATTCGTCTTTGGTTGTGCGAACCAAACTTATGCCCGCAATAAAAAACAGGAGTCCAAGCAGACCATAAATGAAAAGTGACTTGAAATCCCGTGTATCGCCTGAGCCATTGACAAACAGCACTGCTGCATAAATCAGACCTCCTATACCAAGAAGGGTAAGTATTGCGCCAAATATTCGCTTAAGGTTCATTGTATAGGTTTAAACGTAAATATTTGTCAGATAAGCAAAAAGACCAAACGCCTTTAGAAGCCAAATAATCAATGCGACAACAACGACAATGTTGAAAATTCGCTTGATTTGGCGATCCATGGGCAGAAAATTATTGATAATCCAAAGGAGAACGCCCACCACGATGATGGCAATCAAAATACTAAGTAGTGACATATCTAATGATTTAGAAGTTAAATTCAAATGTAAGTTGGTTTTTCCCGTTTGTTGTTACATAACTTTTGGGATAAGTTACATCATTCACACATTTCAGGTAACGGCGCCAATCCTCGCGCAGGCTTCCTGCATGTCTGTCATGAGCGGCAACATAACTACCACTGTCCATAGTTGTCCATAGCCAAATTTTGCCCCGGTCTGAGTATAGGTAGCAATTCCTGAAGGGTCATCATCGGCGGCTCCCGTAATCACTCCCGGACCGAAAATTTTAAAAAACTTCTTTATTTTGGAGGTAGCTTTTTGGGGTTCATTTTGCCATTAGCTTTTCACCCTGGGAGTAATAATAATGGCGATTCCTCCAAATATCAATACCATACCAATGATCGGGGACCATTGCACCGGATGATTTTTTTCGGCGTTTATTTCTATAGGGCCCAGGTCAACAACTTTCTCAGTGGTAACATAGTTGAACCCAGTGTAGATCATCATCAATATGCCAAGCGCAATAATGGAAATTGCTATGGTTCTTTTTTGCATGTTTTATTTTTATTAATCGTATCCGGTTAAATTTTCAAGAATTACAAAACCCTTCGTCCCTGAATAACCCGCAGAATCACTGCAATCAGGGCAATTACAAGAAGAATGTGTACAATACCTCCTGTACCATAACCAACAAATCCGATGGCCCATGCAATGATTAAAATAACAGCAACAACGTATAATAAATTTCCCATGATAGTTAATATTAAATTTTTGGGTACATATCCTTTCGCAACTTTACTTAAAACTAAACGCTATTTGGCTAATAGCTTGATGTTAAATATGAGTTACGTCAATGCTCAAGCCAAAAGAAGGATCAAAAGAATGATCAGTAATATTCCTCCACCACCGTAAATAAACACAGTTCCTCCGCCATGGCGACCATTATTGTAATCACCTCTGCCATCCCTGTCGCGATATCTTCTGCTTCGTTCATCCTGGTAGTTTTTGATTGCTTTTACTTCACTGCGCAATTCTTTCTTTTCAGTGCGACTCAATGTGGACATATCCATCGCTTTGATTTCTTCCAATCTGGCCATTTGGGCATTGTAGACAGCCAAATCATTGCTTACAGCCAAAGTGGGTGCTTCTGTCTTAGCTACCGAAAGCAATTCCGATTTGGCTTTCATTTCATTTGCTGCATTCAGTTGTGCAGGAATCAATGACAACACCATAAATGTCATCACCATGCAGATCATTAGTTTTTTCATTGAATTAAATTTTATGTGAATAAATTTTCGTAACAAATATCAACCACCTCAATAAATAAACCGTTACAGAATTCCTGATAAAAGTTACATCATTCACACTTAAAATGTGTAGCGGTCTCCGGGGTATAAAAGCGAGAGCGTGGCCCGTAAAATAACGAACCACGCTCATGCCCACAAAGGATTGAAACGATCAACTTACATCCTGTCCATATACCAGCTCAACTCTTTTTCCATTTTCTTTACACGGAATATTGTTCCCATTGTTTTTTGGAGGCGCACAAATGCTGTTTCACTTTTTACGACATAATCCGAGGCTTTGTGCAGCATACAATCGACAGCAACCTCAATTTTATCCTGGGAGGATAACATGATGACCGGTATGTCCGAATTGAACTTCTTTATTCTGTCCAGCGTTTCTATCCCATTCATGGCGCTTTTATCCACTCCGTCGAGGTAATAATCGAGAATGATCACGTCGGGCTGGTTGGACAATTTTGCAACGCAAAGCTCTCCGGTTGCATATGTTTCTATTTCAAAATCAGCATGTTGAAGAAATTCTATCTCCAATAGTTTTAAATACATTGCATCGTCATCTACGAGAAACAGTTTTATCTTCTTTTTATCTGTCATTATGTGAGTTTTTAATTGATGAATAGGCTATTTCCAATTCTTCACAAGCATGATTACAAACATTTTCAATTTCCAGTACCATATCGAATATACCAAGCGATTGTTGTTGGTTCTTCGCATATTCCTGTATCTTCCTGGCCATCTCCTCAAAATTGGGGCTTATGCCCATAATGGCAAAGGATGGAATTATTTTGTGCACTGAGGCGTACAATGCTTTCCAGTCTTTATCTTTCCAGCTCTGTTTCATGATGGTGATCAAAGGAGGGGTCTGTTCCAGGTAAAGTGAAATCATCTCCATCATAAGGACCGGATTGGACTTGGTACGCGTAATCAAGTAATTAAGGTCAGTATATTTGATTATTTTAACTGTTTCAATTTCAACTTCATTGTCAGTATTTGATGGTTTTTTTACTGAGCTGACAATCTTGTGGTACAGCACTTTTTCATCCACCGGTTTGGCTATGTAATCGTTCATGCCCACTGATTTGCATTTTGCCAGATCGACCGTGGTCACATCAGCAGTCAGGGCGATGATGGGGATCGTCGAATGCATGGTGTTTCTGATGTATTCTGTGGCTTCAAAACCGTTCATTTCGGGCATCTGCAGGTCCATCAAGATAATATCAAATTTATTTGCCCGCAATTTATCAATGGCAATTTTCCCGTTGGAGGCAATATCACATTCAAATCCAAATTCATCCAACAGGGTCCTCATAAGCAACTGATTAAGGGCGATATCTTCTACGACGAGTACCTTAACATCTCTTATATCGTTATCCAATTCCAGATTTTCAGTTTCTACTTCTGCTTCTGCTTTGGTTTTTAAAAAATCCAACACAAAACCAAATGTCGAACCCTTGTCAACGGTACTCTTGACACTGATTGTCCCATCCTGTGCTTCAACAAGTTGCTTTACAATGGCAAGTCCAAGCCCCGTTCCGCCATACAATCTGGATGTACCGCTGGAAGCCTGCTGGAAATTTTCAAATATTCTTTCAATCTTACTTTCTGATATTCCGATCCCAGTATCACTGACGGTAAATTCTATGGTAGCCTTTTTTTCATCTTCCTGAAGCAAGCGGATACTCACTGTAATTTTCCCTTTGTTTGTAAACTTTACGGCATTGCTTACCAAATTTAAAATAATCTGGTGCAACCGCACCGGGTCGCCGAGTAAAACGCTTGGAATTTTGCAGTCATATTCTTTAATCAATTCAAGATTCTTCTCACGGATTTTCGGCTCAAAAAGGTGCAACATGGCAGCAATAGAAAGGGCCATTTTAAATGGAGTCTGTTCAAATACCATTTTGCCCGCATCAACTTTGGCCAGGTCAAGAATATCGTTTATCAGCACGATCAGCGCATCACCACTCATTTTTATGGCCTGCAGGTACTCTTTCTGTTTGGTGGTGGTCTCGGTTTTCAGCAATACTTTGGTAAATCCGATAATCGCATTCATTGGAGTGCGAATCTCGTGGCTCATGTTTGACAGGAACTGCTGTTTTGCTTTCACGGCCGTTTCGGCAATAAGGGTAGCGCTTTCGGCTTTCATTTTGGCCTCTTCGGCAATGGCGACAGCTAGTTCTGCGAAAACTATCGCCTCTGTAAGTTCTGTTGCAATTCTCTTTTGGTCAGTAATGTCCCTTGCTACAACTACGACGCCCAGTACATTTCCCTGATCATCCTTGTAAACTGAACCATTGAACAATACCTCCGTCAGGGTACCGTCTTTATGCCGAAGGGTGAGCGGTGAATCTTTCAGGGATCCCTTCGCAAAGACCATTTGGTATACTTCCCGTGCTTTTTGAGGTTCTGTAAAATAGTCGAAGAAATTGGATCCTTTTAAATTTTCCCTTGAGATGCCGGTAATTTTAACTGTTGCCTCATTCAGGTCGGTAATCTTTCCTTCAGTATTAATGGTTACCAAAGGATCAAGACTAGCTTCCAGGAGACTAAGCGAATATTGGGATGCCAATTTGAGGGATTTGCTGATTGCCTCAAGTTCCACATTGGCAATTTCCTGCTTCTCTTTCTCTTTTGTTTGAAACTTAAGTTCCTTATCTACAATGACCAATTCGGCCGAACGCTTTTCTTTTTCCTGATTTTGAAATACGAGTTCTTTGTTGGCTACAATCAATTCGGCAGCACGCTTCTCTTTCACTTCGTTCTGAAAAGCAAGTTCCTTATCAGCAATGACTAATTCTGCCGCGCGTTTACCCTTTTCTTTGTTTTGAAATACAAGTTCTTTGTTGGCTACGATCAGTTCGGCAGCGCTTCTTTCCTTTACCTCGTTTTGAAAAGCAAGTTCCTTGTTTGCGATGACCAATTCCGCTGCACGTTTTTCCTTTTCATCATTCTGAAAAGCCAACTCTTTGTTGGCTATAACCAATTCTGCTGCACGTTTTTCCTTTTCATCATTCTGGAAGGCAAGCTCTTGGTTGGCCAAAATCAATTCTGCTGCACGCCGCCCTTTAACTTCGTTTTGAAATGCAAGTTCCTTATTGGCAATGACTAACTCGGCAGCACGTTTTTCTTTTTCATCATTTTGAAATGCAAGTTCCTTGTTGGCAATCTGTAACTCGGTAACCCATTTCTGTTTGGAAACATCCCTTGCTACGACGACAGCTCCAACAACCTTGCCCTTTTTATCTCTATATACCGATCCGTTAAACAGCACATCCGTTAATTTCCCGTCAATGTTCCGAAAGGTGAGGGGTAAATCTGAAATGAACCCAGAAGCAAAAACTTTCTTGCATACTTCAGAGGCCTTCTCGGGTTCTGTGAAATAGTCGTAAAAGTTGGTACCCAAAAGTTCAATGCGTTCGACACCTGTAACATCCACTTTAGCCTGGTTTACATCCGTAATTTTCCCATCAGTGCTAATGGCTATGAGAGGATCCAGACTGGCTTCGATCAAACTGCTGGCATATTGTGAATGATGTGATTTGGTTCTTTCCATCAAATTAATTTGTTAGGCTATTGTGTTCCACCAAATTTCCAATTTCTTCAATCGGACTTCTCCTCTTGACTTTCAATTGCTTAAAGTGGGACGGGGTAAGACCCGTGATTTTCTTAAATTGATTGGATAAATGGGCTACACTGCTGTAATTCATTTTCCAGGCAATTTCTGTAATATTCAATTCATCGTAAATGATTAATTCCTTGATCCGCTCAATTTTATGGTGAATCACAAATTGTTCAATGGTTGTTCCCTGGATTTCTGAAAATAGGTTGGCCAAATAAGTGTAATCGTGGTTCAGCTTTTCACTTAAATAATCGGAGAAATTTACTTTGATCATTTCATCGGTATGATGTACCATTTCAATGATTGCATTCTTTATCTTTTCGATCAGAACCGCCCTTTTATCATCCATTAATTCAAGACCTGAATTGTGCAGGGCAGTCCTCAATTCCTCTTTTTGATCAGGTGTGATATCCTCCATGATCTCAATTTCACCCAAATCAACCAGAATAAAATGAAGGCCCAACCTTCGCAACTCCTCTTTAACCGCCAGTTTACAGCGATTGCTGACCATGTATTTGATATAGAGTTTCAAAAGTTTCCTTTTTAATTATACCCTTACAAAGGTGCACAACTTAAACCACAATCAATTTACAAAATTATTTCTAAAAGTTACACAATTCACACATTTTAAATACTGGAATCTGTTCAATTTATCAAAATCATTTCAGAATTTTAATCTGTAAACGTAGAGCCTTTCAGATCCTCTATCTTTGATACTTATAGACCTCAATATCTTCTAATTGACACCCTTGAGGTACAAAAAACAATTGCCGCTGTATAAATTCATATACAGCGGCAATTGCAAAAAAAGTGACCCAGCTGGGGTGTTACCCCAAACAAGTCAATTATTTTATAATCAGTTGCTTTCTAAAATTCTAATAAAATACCGTACCGATTTCGTACCGAATTCCTGTCCAGTTTTGGCTGTCCAAAGACTTCGCTTTTCTGCTTAACTGTTCAGGTACAAATCTACAACCTTTCTTTTTAATATACAAATCCCTGATATTCAAATTTATTTCTTGCAAGGTGCAAG
>JALOCD010000143.1 GCA_023228025.1 Prolixibacteraceae bacterium
TCCTTCAATTCGTACACCCGTCCGTACTCATTACGCCGGACATTGACGAATTTGTCCTTATTCATTTTGAACACTTTGATTTCATCCGCCGACAGGTTCCTTTCGCAAACCTGTTTGTATCCTTCAGTCAGATAGAAGATAAAATCTTTGACACGCTTTGCGTCACATTTGTTTATAATGACGAAATAGTCCTTTGAAAAAGCGGCCACTTCCCGGTTGATAAAACTGTTGTTAGCAATGCAAACAGCAAAACATACACAACTTTCAAATAAGGTATCAAATACCAGTTTCTTTTCTTTCTTCTTTGTCATATGGTATATCATTTACCCTCATTATTTTCCTTATTCTTCTTCGCTTCGTCCTGCCGGTCAAAATGGGTGCGGATAAACGTGTGTACATCGCTTTCCTTGTAATACGTTTTGTGGTAGATCGAATGGAAAGGCAGTTCCTCGCTGCTCCTGTAACGCTGTAAAGTACGTTTGCTGATATTCAGCAGTTGACAAATATCCTGGTTGTCGTACAGCCGTTCGCCTTCCAGCATATTGTCCCGTTTATTCAGTTTTTCAAACGCCTTGTCCGTATAGTCAAACCGGTCCATATAGGTTAGAAAGTTTTTGCGTGTGAAGATGTCACGGGCAATGGTCACCAATTCGTCTTCCTTGCGCTTTTCTTTGACCTCTTTGGGTTTCTCCCCGAGGTAAACGTGCATGCCTGCGTCTTTGTCCCATGCAAATTGCATGAGCGGTACATCGAGCGGACTGCCGTCCCGCACTTTCAACGCTTTGACCACCGACACTGCCGAGTCGTCGTCTTTTTCTACCGAAAGGATAGCCGCAGCTTTGCGTTGCAGTTCGCTGCCAAGATGCCCGCGCAGTTTCAACCCGTTGGGAATAAAATGCAGCACGGTAACGATGCAGGTATTGTATATTCCAGCCAGCCGGTAGAGTTCTTCCACAACGGCGATGCTTTCAGCTTCGTCGTTGGCGCCTTTTATCAGGTCTGCAATTCCGTCGATAACCACCAACTGAATACCTCCGTACTGGTAATGGTATTTGTCCACGCTTTGTACAATGGCCTGCAATCGTTCTTTGCGTGACATACCCGTCAGGCAATAAGCGTGTAAATAATCAGGCATGGTTAATCGTTTACTGCGCCGTAGCAGGTTATTGATGTTCTTGTACAATTGTACTTCCGACTGTTCCGTATCGTAAAACAGCACGGCTTTTTGGTGCAGGTTTTCGCTTACGGTAATGCCCAGCGTGTCTATCCTTGTGCCTTGCTGGCGGATAGCCCCTGCAATAATAGAGGCAACGTAGTTGCTTTTACCGGTGCCTTCACCGCCTGTTATACACAACAGGTTGCCTTGCGTACCAAGCGGCACGTCATTTACCGACACAACTATTTGTGCAATGGGAGGAGGATTATTAAAATCCACTTCACAGGACTTCAATGCCGACATGGTTTCGCAGTATAAAGTGTCGAGATATTGCAGGAATAAACGTTTTAAATCTTCAGATGAATAACCGAGCCTGAAATAGTCAGCCGCATCTTTTTCTTCCTTTGTGCCGGTAAGGGGCAATAACAACCGGCAGATACAATAAACGCTTAAATTTGATGCCTGTTTTTCTGAACTTTCCCGCCCGGTTTTATCTACGTCGAAAAGCAAAACAATGTGTTTGAAGCGGTACGAAAGCTTATGGATTATTTCTGACGGAATGTGGGAAGTTTCCGAATTAAAACATATCGCATGGAAACCATGTGTGGCAAGTGCCATCACGTCTTTTTCGCCACCCGTAATAAATAGCAGATCGCCTTTGGCTGGCAGTTGTTCCAGCCCGAAACAGAAATGTTCTGGTATATTACCGCCCTGGACAAACCTGATTTCCGACATGGGGCGATAAACCTTGATGTGCTGTTTGCCAATATAGCCGTACATCGGCTCCTCTTCTGAAGAAAGGAAGTAGAAGGGTTTCCCTTCCCGGTTTTCGCTGTCAAAACGGCTCAATGAAACCACATGAAAGGAGAGAAGTACCTTTTCGGTGATGCCGCACTGCGCCCACCATGAGAGTTCCTGTTGGGAGAAACTTTTTTGAACAACATTATACGGCCTTCCTTTTTTTAGCGGCATTGACGTTGGTATTTGAACCGCGGAGACAATGGAGGTATGCCTTGATGAAGCAATGGCAAGCGGCTTATAATCTTTTCCGTCGGACAGTCCCAAATGCAATTCATTGTTAATCCGTTCAAGTATCTGCATAAACTCGGCAGGGCGGTTACAGTCCAGCCCGCTAAGTTTGCCAACCAGTGCAAAGCAGTCACCCGAATAGTTATCGTTCCCGAAATCTTTCAGACGATAACAGTCATTGCGCCGGTCAAAAAATACATTACACGATGCGTTTTTGTCCTGGTAAAGCGGGTTCAGAAAATTCCGGCCTACCTGAAAGGGAAAAGGAATAAAATGCTGGAACACGGCCATCCCCTTATTTGTAGCCTGTAATATGGTTTCTTTACTTAGCGCCATTACTTAACAGGTAGTTTTTGCGGAACTCGTCCAGCGTATGAGGATCGCAGGTGATTAACCGTTCGTTTAGGCCTCGTTCTATTTCAGACAGCTTGTAAAGGCAACGCCCACGAAGAATGGCGTAACTGATCAGGTTTTCTGCTCGCAATCGTTGAAGGGTGCGTGTACTGATGCGCAACAGGTTAGCTACTTCCTGGCTATCGAGCCAGATTTCATCGTTACTTTGCGGCTTGATACCGGCTTCGCACTTTACAACGAAGGCCGATATTTTATCAATTTTTTCAACCAGGTCTTTGTACGCCCGGCTATCCATCGTGATGACTTCCATATTGCTTTGATTTTTCTACAAATCTCAGCAAAGTGAAATGGCGAATCTTAATAGTATTATAATAGTATGTATATCATTTTATTTTGATTACAGGCTTAATGTGTTGATAGTAATATGTTTGTCTATTTTGTTGAGAATCATTTTTTTTTAGGGGAGTAAAAGAACTTCGGCCCGATTGCCTGAAAAACAAAAAGAAAAGTGATTGCATTGCATATTGCTAATTTTTCTTTTTAAGGTAAATCAGGTAAAAATCAGTGCAAGGCGCAAGCCTATATCTATATATAGGCTTGCACCTTGCAAGAAATAAATTTGAATATCAGGGATTTGTATATTAAAAAGAAAGGTTGTAGATTTGTACCTGAACAGTTAAGCAGAAAAGCGAAGTCTTTGGACAGCCAAAACTGGACAGAAATTCGGTACGAAATCGGTACGGTATTTTATTAGAATTATAGAAAGCAACTGATTATAAAATAAATGACCTCATTGGGTTAATACCCCTCCGATAGGGGTCACTTCTTTGAAGTTTATTTTGCCCGATAGTATAATGGTAGTACATCAGACTCTGACTCTGAGTGTTTAGGTTCGAATCCTGGTCGGGCAACTTCTAGCTCCGGAATTAATTGGATTATTTGATGGTGTCAAATTTGGGTTCAAATTTATTATTACAGTGTTTTTCAATTAAATCCATTAATTCAATTTTGTTGATAGGCTTTGCAATATAATCATCGCAGCCTGCGCTTATTGCCCTCTCCCTCTCCCCCACCAATCCATAGGCCGTTTGGGCAATGATAACCACCTTCTTGTTAAATTGACGGATCTGCCTTGTTGTTTCGTAGCCATCCTGTTCAGGCAATTTAACATCCATTAAAATCAGGTCAATATCCTGGTTCCCACGGCATATTTCAACAGCTTCAATCCCGCTGGTGGTATGTAATATCTGATTAAAGTTAATGTTAACAGTTTTTGCAATTAATATTCGTGATATTTCATCATCTTCTACAATTAGAATTTTCAATGGCTTGGAGGAATCATTACCGTTATTCTTTGATTCGGTACCTTCCTTAACGGGACCTTCAGTAATTTTATGATCATATGGTATTGTAAAATGAAATGTTGAGCCCTGTCCCAATTCGCTTTCCACCCATATTTCCCCTCCCAGAATCTCCACATAAGCTTTGGCAATGGATAATCCAAGGCCGGCTCCTTGCCTCGCCTTCAAATCTTGAATATCAGCCTGAATAAAACGTTCAAATATAGCGCTCTGCCTATTTTTCGGAATTCCAAATCCTGAATCCTTCACATAGCACTCCAAATAATTGCCCTTCTGATCATACCCAATTTCTACTGTACCGGAATCGCTGTATTTTATTGAATTCTTTACCAGATTGGTGAAAATTGCCAATAGTTTCTCCTGATCTGTAATAATATTAACTTCTTCGGATGGTAAGGTGCACCTTTTGCGGAAACTCATTTTTTTTCCCTCAATTTCGGGCTTGAAGAAGGTATAAATAAACTCGATCTGGTGGTTTAAATTTGACACATTCAAATTGACTTTCATCTGACCGGATTCTATCTTTGAGATATCAATAATATCGTTGATGATATTGAGCAACCTGACACCACTCTTTTCGATGATTTCAACATAATGTTGCTGTTCACCTTTTGACAGGTTTGGATCCTTTAAGAGCTCAGCAAAACCAAGCACTCCATTCATGGGTGTCCGGATTTCATGACTCATATTGGCCAGGAATGCTGATTTAAGGAGATCACTTTCCTCCGCTTTCTCCTTGGCTTTTATCAGTTCAATTTCTTTCCCTTTTATCCGATTTTCCACATCTACCAATCTCAAGGCATTCCAAAAAATAATTAATATGATTACAAATAAATTTATTACACTAAATAGCCCTATCCCAAAAGCCTGACTGAACCAATCCCTGCTACTTCCAAATATATGAAGCCATGACAAGAACAATTCCAGAATAACCAACAATGGGACCAATCGACGAACAAATTTCCACACTATGGTATCTGAAGTGAAGAATGATCTTATCCCAACTCCTTGATTCTTGACGATCAATCCTACTGAAAGTATTAAAAATGAAAGCGAGGTATGCAGTGCCATCTTGGTTACATTGAAAAATAATCCGGAATAAGCATCAATTCCCAGGATATAGCCGAAAAACGAAAAGAGTGATAAGGCAAGAAGTATGATCGAAAATGTTGTTGAAGTTTTCACCTCATTGGGATCGAATAACAAAATGACAAGGATGATGCTGGTTATCATAAAGGCAATAGAGGTTGTTGGCGCCATTCTCCCTAAATAAGTTGTCGCAACAGCATTTATATCATCCCGCACAAATAGTTCGTCTAGGCCTGTATTGATGTTAAAAAGCAATTCTATTCCATTGATTATGCTAATCACCAATATAATTGCAATACTTATAATGATTACGATCTTAGCCTGCAATGATAAGTTCTTATTATTCAGAAACCAAACTGCTATTGCGGCAACCACGAAGCACAACGCGGTATTAAACTTCATGGATATGTAATTGGGGAAAATGCTTTTAAAAACAGGAATACCAAATATCCATCCTATTATTACCAGCAGACCGATAATCCCAACGATCAAAGCCGCACTCCTGGAGATTAAATTTGACAAGTATTTTTGTTTTTTGGCAATCATGCTAAATTTGGATTCTCATGTCAAAATCAAAAACTTATTTATCCCGCTGGTTCAACAACTTGGTTGCTTTTCCATTGCACCAATCGTTTTGCATCAGAAGAACAATTAATCATTCAAAATGTTTTCAATAATAAAAGGGAGCATTCACTCCCTCTTAACTTTAATGGCTGTATTACAGTAACTTTGAACGGTTTCTCATATAAAGAATGCTATTTTAGGCTAATCTTTCATTAACCTTCCGAAGCAATGTAAGAAATTTGTTCGTGTCTTTCCTATTGCTTCACCATTTTATTCCAGTTCTCAAACATGACAATGGCTGTGAAAAGCACCCCGGCTTCACCCCTGAAAGTCCCGGATCCACGTGGCTTATTGTCGACAGAGTACCATTCGTAAAAGCCATTGTTCGCTTCAACCCGCTGAACCATCGGCTGAATTTGTTCATAGGCTTCCCGAACGAACCCGTTCTTTATCATTTGTTGAATCATCCTTCCGCCAAACCAAGTCCAGTCACCACCATTCTGATAACTATACTCGGGGTTCATGATTTTATTGACAAAAAATCCTTTGGGATAGGGTGGATAGAGGGTTAACCCAATGGAGGCCGCTCCAGCCTGTTTTACCCTTCTGACCATTTCATCCAATGAACTTTTGATCTCTTCCCTGCTGAGCAGTCCGGCTTCAATGGCTATTGCCGTTCCACCAAAATAGTAGATGTCACGCTCATTAAAATCGGATGGGAATGGTGACCCTTTTTCAAGGTAAATGTGCGGGATATATTTTTGCTTTTGGCTGTCCCAAAGATATTTACGACTATTTTGCGTGATACTCTCCCGGACAGGCAACCATTTTGTTTTGACTGAGGGAAGTAGTTCACACATGTTGTTCAAGGCAATAACGAACATGGCATTGTCATAAATATCAATGGCCGGATGTGTATTTCCGTCCAAATCGACACCCCAGCCATGCTCGGGTTGTACGTCGCCCCAATCGGCGGTAGTGGCGCCGATAATCAAGCCATACTTCTGATTGAACCTGTGTTGCAACAAAAAATCCATGGACCATTCAAGTCTTTGTGCAACGGTTTTGTCCCCTATTTTTTCGTTCAGCAGTGCACTATCGCCGGTTAGCTTAATATATTTAAAAACAGCCTGTACCAAAGAACTCTCCTGATCGGTCTCAACTGAATTTTTATGACCGGCATATCTTGGCTCAAGGTCCGAGTAGATAAAATCGTACTTCACCGCCCCGATCTTTTCAGCCGGTGTAAACCCGTCAATGATATTGCCATCACTGCCTTGCATGCGAAAGAATACCAACAGGTTTTCCTTCAGCACCTCCTTGGGAAACACCTGATTCGACAACTCAATAAAGGTATTGAAATCGCGGATCCATACCTCGCGATAACCATCTCCCGCATTAAAACCCTTTTTCATGATATCCAGCGCCCGGGCTTTCACTTTTGGGAAATTGCTATCCCGGGATATCTGTTCTCCCAACGCTTTGTCACTATTCTTTTTATTTGGAGAATAACAGGCAATGGCCAGAAGGATCATCATTGCAAGTACAAAAGACTTTTTCATAGAAAATTTTAAAATATATACTGAAATGGTTTTAGCGGGATGTCAGACATTTATAATTCGATCCACAACAATGTTGGTTAACACTTTCAAGATTACCGGACGACTCCTTTAACCATGTCTATATCAAATCCAAACCTTAATATTACTTCACTTCCAGCAATTCTTTTACTTTGTTGTACAAAACTTCACCCCTGATGTTTCTGGCAACGATCATTCCCTTTTCATCCAACAGAAAGTTGGCTGGGATGGCCCTTACAGAATACAATTTGGCAGCAGCGCTATTCCAAAACTGAAGATCCGATACTTGAGTCCAAACAAGACTATCCTTTGCAATAGCTTGCGTCCAATCTTCCTTGGTCCGGTCAAGAGAGACTCCAAACACATCAAATCCTTTACTTTTAAACTCCTTATAAACCTTTACCACATTCGGATTTTCGGCACGACAGGGGGCACACCAGGCAGCCCAAAAGTCAATAAAAAGTAATTTGGCTCCGATCCTGGAGGACAAGGACACTGGATTGCCATTCACATCGTTCATGGTAAAATCGGGAGCCTTTTGTCCCACCTCTGTCTTCTTCATCTCATTGATCCTTGCTTTTAAAATGATCACTGAAGGAGTGCGGGTAACTTCAGGATCCAACGCATTGATTAGAACCTCAAATTCGGGAAGGCTCATGATGTTGAATAAATTCTGAAGGATGATCGGTGAGGCGTAGGATTTAGGATTGTTCCTGACAAATTCAATCGAAAGGAGGTTCATCTCTTTACTTATTGGCAGAATTTCCCTCCTAAACTGGTTGATCCTGGCCGTATCCTTGCTTTGAATGGTTGCCTGCATGTCTTTGACTGCACTTTCAATCTTCGTTCTGAATGGCGCCAGTGATTTTGAAAGAGAAAACATTTCATCCTGGGTTTTTGATCCGGTTACTCTTACCTTGGCCAGAGAATCAAGATTTCCTGTTACTGTGATTTCTGAATTTTCAAGAAAGAAAGAGGCTCGTTCATTTTTGCCGGGCGTTGTCAGAAATGCCATTTGTGGATATTCAACCGGTCCTCCTTCCATGGTAAAGGTTCCATCTTTTACAATGGCAGCATTCAAATTGGTCGTTTTACCATTGGCGCTGTTTACACTCATGAGGCTCATCGCTACTCCGGCTGCT
>JALOCD010000018.1 GCA_023228025.1 Prolixibacteraceae bacterium
AACCCCGGGATGGGAATCATGAATGATGAACCGTCCGCGGTAGTATGCAGAGGAATGAGATTGGATCGTTTCGGACGGAAGGAACAGATAACATGAAGTTGAGATATGTCCCTGGGCGAAGAGGAAACGGAGAAACGGTGAAGTGGAGATCCGGTTCCTGAGCTTGGCCAAATGGCGAAAAGAATGTGGAAATTGGAAAATGTGAAACTAAGGAAATTGTCAGTTGCACAGTCCTTTTTTCCCTGACCACCATGTTGAGCCAACACAAATCCAGCCACGTAGTGGTGGCATATTTGTAGCCCGGGGTAAAGCGACGAAGGAGCGGAACCCCGGGATGGGAATCATGAATGATGAACCGTCCGCGGTAGTATGCAGAGGAATGAGATTGGATCGTTTCGGACGGAAGGAACAGATAACATGAAGTTGAGATATGTCCCTGGGCGAAGAGGAAAAAGGGAAACGGAGAAACGGGGAAACGTACCTTGGGGTAAACATTTAGGAATTAGTCAGAAACAATGAAAGTGGCACCAACCAAAGATAATGTTCAGAAACTTGCCCGGGATGCGAGGGCCGAGAATGATCGATTTTTCAAGCAACTGAAGAAAAAACCGCCAAAAAACCTCGACGAAATAGTTCAATCCCTTCACGAGGAGGCTTTTGAAAAATTCGACTGTCTCAACTGTGCCAATTGCTGCAGTTCTATAAGTCCGATGATTACCGATAAGGATGTGGAAAGGCTTACAAAGCCCCTCCGCTTAAAGCCTTCCCAGATAATTGAGCAATATATGCACCTGGATGAAGAGCAGGATTATGTGTTCAACCACGCGCCCTGCCCCTTTCTGATGGCCGATAACTACTGCTCTGTATATGATAACAGACCAAAGGCCTGCCGGGAATATCCCCACACAGACCGTAGAAGATTCAGCCAATTGCTCAACCTGACCCTCAAGAACTGTGAAGTATGTCCCATCGTATTCATGGTGGTGGAAGGGCTCAAGGAGAAACTCGCCTGACCAAGTGAAAGAGGTAAAAGATCTATCGAATTTTCCTAATATTGTTGAACAATTCCTTATCTTATGATGAGAATTCTCCTGACCTTTCTGTTATTCATGGCAATGCTGCCCGTCCTTCTTGGACAAACTGCCGGGGAGGGGATTTACAGCTTCATGCAACTGACAAATTCTGCCAAAACTGCCGCTCTGGGAGGTGTGCAAATAGCCCTTCCTGATCCGGATCCGGAATTACTGCTTCAGAATCCTGCCTTGCTATCGCCTGAAATGAATAATACCCTCTCGGTCAATTATGCGAAATATCTGGCCGGGATCGGCTTCGGATATGGTGCCTATGCCAGGGATCTGGGAAAATTTGGGATGGCCGCCATTGGTATTCAGTTCGTTGATTACGGACAGTTTGTGGCAGCCGACGAAACAGGAGTGATAACCGGTAGTTTCAGCGCTTCAGACTATGCCTTGTCGCTCACCTGGGCCACGACATTTGCCAACAACTTCACGGTAGGTGCGTCGATCAAGCCAATCTATTCTCACCTCGAAAGCTATCGTTCATTCGGGTTAGCGGCAGATATCGGCATTGTACGGCATTCGACCAACCATCAGACAACCATTGCCCTGTGTTACAAACAGCTTGGCAGACAGCTGACTACCTATTACGAAGGCGCTTCGCATGAGAAACTGGCCGGATCGCTCCAATTTGGGTATACGCACCAGCTACTGTATGCACCTCTAAGGATTAGCCTAACGGCTTATGACCTGACTAAATGGAGCCCTTCAGTAACAGCAACGGATCCAAACGGAATTGATCTGACTGCCGGCAATAAATCTCTCATCCCAATGCTGATGCGGCATCTTTCGATGGGAGCTGAACTTTTTCCGGAAAATAAAGTAACCCTTCGCATAGGCTATAATTACAGGAGACATTCTGATCTTACCACCACCGACCAGACCGGCCTTGCCGGTTTTACCACCGGATTGGGGATCAATCTTCCAGCCTTGCGGTTCAATTATGCTTTATCAGGATACTCTTTGGGCAGCATGGTGCATAATTTATCATTGACAGCCAATTTATCCCGGATTCTCTAGTATTCTTTCTCCGGCTCATGGCGAATGACTATCTTTGTGTCAAAGAAAAAACATGACCGATTCTACCAAAAATAAAATTGTAATAGCCATCGACGGATACTCATCCTGTGGCAAAAGCACTGTAGCCAAAGAGATTGCAAAGAAGTTGAATTATATTTTCATCGATTCGGGAGCCATGTACCGGGCCGTCGCACTTTATTGTCTAAGGGCCGGTCTGGTGGTGGACGGACAGATTAACCTGAAGGCTTTGCTGGAAAATCTTGGGAAAATTCAAATTTCATTTGTCTTTAATCCTTCGACAGCGCACAACGATGTCTGCCTGAACGGGGAGAATGTAGAACAAGAGATCAGGCAACTGGCAGTGGCTCAAAATGTGAGCCAGATTGCCGCCATCGCTTCAGTTCGACAGCTTTTGGTGGCCCAGCAGCAGCAGATGGGACGTTCAAAAGGGATCGTCATGGATGGTCGCGACATCGGCACCGTCGTTTTTCCCCAGGCAGAACTGAAAATTTTTATGACAGCGGATGCAAAGATCCGTGCCCAACGAAGGTACGATGAGATGATCGCGAAAAATGAGCCGGTAGATTTCGAGGAGATCCTCAAAAACATCACCGAACGTGATCGCTTCGACGAAACCAGGGAGGAGAGTCCGCTACGCAAAGCGGCAGATGCAATCGTTCTGGACAACAGCCTCATGACAAGGGAGGAGCAATTTGAGTGGATCCTGGGAAAAGCTCAAGAAAAAGTTATGAGATATGAGTTATGAGTTATGAGTTATGAGTTACGAAAAGAGAAATTTTGAAAATTATTGTCAACTATCAAACAGTGATTTAAATGATAATTAATTATGCTACAAGAATACTTAGGTAGTATAACTCATATCTCATAACTCATAACTTTGATCAATTTTTCATAAATGAACAAAATCATTTCCGATGAAGATTGAAGTCGACAAAGGTTCCGGGTTTTGCTTTGGCGTTGTGGAGGCCATCCGCCGGGCGGAGGAACGGCTCGAACAAGACACGCACCTGTTTTGCCTTGGAGATATAGTCCACAACAATTCGGAGGTGGATAGGCTGAGGAAGAAAGGATTGACAACCATTTCCCACGAGCAGTTTTTCACCATGAGCAATACAACTGTCTTATTGAGGGCCCATGGTGAACCACCCGAAATCTATAAATATGCGCAGGAAAATAACATCAAACTGGTTGATGCCACTTGTCCTGTCGTGTTAAAGTTGCAGAAAAGAATTCTCAAAAGCTATGAGAGTAGTACCAAAGACAATAGCCAACTTGTCATCTACGGAAAAAAAGGCCATGCGGAAGTCAACGGACTGGTTGGTCAGACCAAAGGGGATGCCATAGTGGTGGAAGGAATCGAAGATCTGGAGCAACTTGATTATACACGTCCCATAGTTTTATATTCCCAAACCACGAAAGGGCTGGAGGGATTGCATCTGCTTACCGGGGAGTTAAACAGCAAAACATCCAATGTACCGGTCAAAATTCACGACACCATCTGCCGTCAGGTCGCCAACAGGATCCCCGGCATCAAAAAATTTGCGGTCCGATTCGATCTGGTCCTTTTTGTCAGCGGCAAGAAAAGTTCCAACGGCAAAATGCTTTTTGATATCTGTTCCTCCGTTAACCCGAATACAAAATTCATCTCTGAACTCAATGAGATCGACTCAAAATGGTTTCTTAACATTCAATCAGTCGGCATTTGCGGAGCCACCTCAACGCCAAAACAGCTACTCGAAGAGGTTGCATGCTATTTGAGCCAGATGGACCCAAGTCGAAATGTTTAGAGAAACTTAACCTAGAAAACTCTATCCGCAGAAATTCATTCCTAATTTTGCAAAAAAACATCATGGCAAAAGAATACAGATCACCGCATCCTGAGGATTATTCTGATAATCCGATCCGTAAAATAGGCGTACTTACCTCTGGTGGAGATGCACCGGGGATGAATGCAGCGCTCCGGGCTGTTGTAAGGACTGCCATCTTTTATGGCCGCGAAGTCGTCGGGATATACCAGGGATACAAAGGTTTGATAGAGAAAAATTTCAGGCCTATGGCTTCAGGTGACGTCAGCAACATCATCCAACTGGGGGGAACGATACTCAAATCAGCCAGGTGCAAAGATTTTCATTTGAAAGAGGGTCGTGAATTGGCCTACAAGCACTTGAAGGAAGATGGAATCGACGCTTTGGTGGTCATAGGCGGGGATGGAACTTTTACCGGCGCCCGCATCTTTGCACAGGAATTTGGAATCCCAATAGTAGGGGTACCAGGAACCATTGACAACGACCTATTTGGTACCGATTATACGATTGGATATGATACCGCGCTGAACACCATCATCGAAAATGTTGACAAGATCAGGGATACCGCCACTGCCCACGAACGGTTGTTCTTTATTGAGGTGATGGGCCGTGATGCCGGATTTTTAGCGCTCAATGGCGGCATAGCTTCGGGCGCAGAAGCCGTATTGATTCCTGAGACGGATACGGACATCACCACACTCGAAAACTACATCAAATCGGGCTACCGCAAGAGTAAAAACTCCTCAATTGTGTTGGTGGCCGAAGGTGAAAAAGCCGGAGGCGCTTTCAGCATTGCCAAACAGGTCGAAGAAAACTTTCCGCAATACGATGTAAGGGTTACCGTGTTGGGGCACATCCAAAGGGGTGGATCACCGACAGCCTACGACAGGATTTTGGCCAGCCGTCTTGGAGTTGCTTCGGTAGAAGCGCTGCTCGACGACCAACAAAGCGTGATGGTGGGAATTTCCAATGACTCGATCGAATTAACCCCTTTCAACAGAGCTATCAAATACGACAAGGAAGTGAATACGAAGCTGCTGGACACAATACACATACTTTCCTCATAAAGTGCCTAGAGTATTTAAAGTGTCTAAAGTGCCTAGAGTACTTACGCCACATGCTTTATTTGTCTGGAGTCCATAATTTTAGGCACTTTAAATACTTTAGACACTTTAGGCACTCTCTTAATAGAAATTGATCACCACCTCTTTGAAGAACTTCTCTTCAAGCAACTTCACAATACGCTTTACCACAAACTTCCGGATCTCCATCTCAATAGGTTGATCAGGGTCGTGGTGCGCCCAGTTGATGCGGGTTCCAACCAAAACGACTATGCGGTCATGCTGCATCAACTGCTTGACGATCTCTTCTGCAGGCGAATTGCCATAGCGAATTTCACTGTCATAATTTTCAAGCAACTCCTCCACTTTGCCAATGGTCAGAATCCCCTCCGTCACGAGGTTAAAACCGGCCATCACATATCTTGGTAAGGCATAGGGAGTGGTGAGCGAAATTTCAGTTTCGATCTCCTGGTCCAACTCGCGGGCTATTATCTCGGCAGTTGTTCCGCCACAAACGATCTTGACCCCCTCATAATCATGAATTCGTTGTGCAAAATCATGGTCCTTGGCTTTAAAGAATGGCGGACCGGTAATCAGTAGCATCTCACGGGGATCCCTGAAATAGATAACACCACAACTTGCATCATCCCTCAGGTGAAAACCATCGTTTTGAATCGCTTTGTTCAGGATTTTTTTGCTCAGTCGCCTGGCAGAAATATCACTGCTTCTTGCAAGTTGCTGTACAACATAAGCTTCTACATTCGGTTGCTCCCACCCCATCTTCATCTTTTCGCTTTCCATCCCCGACTGGGTGATCCCATCGCTCATGAAAACAATCCGATCCTCCTTCATTGCACGAAACTCCCTGCACCGCAATACCTTGCCGGCATTCTCAATGCCGGTAATATTCAACAAATACTCTTTGGTAGGGGTGAAAGGAACTCCATTCCTGACAATGACGCTTTTGGGATTGTCGTAATTGACAATTCTCACCATGCCATCGCTTTCCAGCTCAATGATGGTAAAGGTGGCATAGGTTTTAACCCCGCCGCTATCGCTCGGCAGTGCCTGCATGATGATACGCGCAGCGGCCTCCGGTCTTTTGTACAATACGGTATAGCTCAGAGCCATGGTGGCCGTCATTGTTGCAAGCACGTTGGCCTTAACCCCGTGGCCAACACCATCTGAGAGCACCAGAATGGTACGACCGTCCTCCTTGATCAGTTTGGAAATGAAAACATCACCGCATACAATCTGACCTGAAGGTTGCTTTTGGATAAAATCAATTTCGATATGAAACTCACTCATCTTTTCGGTCTTCTCCGTATTTGTAGGCTGCTACAATTGAATTGAGCATATCTTCAGTCTGGGCTGCATTTTCGGCCAGCAAAGTTGCAACCTGCTGAACCATCTCAATGTTTTGCTTGGTCACCTTCATGGCCCTGCTGATGATCTCTTCCCGTACCAGTTTCGGAGAAGAAAGGTTTCTGATTATGGCTCCAACGACCCTGTGTTTATAGATGGTGACAATTGAGATATGGAGCAGTTTATTTTTATACGTCAGGTCGCGCTCCAACATCTCCTCTCCGGTATGCAGCAAACCGGAAAACATTTTCCCGACAATTTCCGGAACCAGTTCCTTCACATCCGCCCCTTGCAGTCCGGGGATGGCTTCGTACAACTCTTCTGCCTCCTCACCCATCAGCCGGGCAAAAGTCTCGTTGCAATCTATCACTTTCATGTTGTGGTCGACAATCACGATACCAGCCCTGATTTTCTGAAGCATGGCAGAGGCAATGACAGATGCCTCTTTGGCCTTTTCCGATCTGATCTCAGCCTTCCGCCGATCGGTCACATCATACAAAGTAGATACAATCCCTTCAAATGCGCCTGAATCATTGCGAATGGCTGTTTTGTATATCAGCATTTCGTGCATCGTTCCATCAGTGGTTTTGAACTGGTGCTCGTAGATGATATCTGTCGGGGAATCGAACAGCTCTTTGTCTTTCATCTCCATCATTTCGTCAACCTCGGCGGGTTGCGATTCAAGGTATGATTTCCCAATTACCTCTTCCCTGCTAATACCCAGCAATTTTTCAAATGCCTTGTTGCAGGTAATGTAAAACCCCTCCGCATCGCGATAATTGATCGGGAAAGGGAGTAAGTCAATTATTTTGTATGACAATACCGGATCCTTGATCAATCCGGATAGAAATGCATCCTGTTCGTAAATCATAAATTTAGTGGCATTGAAACCTCTAAATTACAAATTTCTAACCATTATCATGTTTTGCAACTTTTGTAATATTTAATTTTGCCACTGTTTAATTTTTCAACAATAAAATTATTCCGAACTACTTGTTTTGAAAGAATTTAAATAAGAAAAATCGAACAAATCAATTTTTTTCATTGAATGGTTTTTCGGAATTTTGAACAGAAATTTTCAATAATTAAATTATCTTTATTATCACAAACTAAAACACTGATAATAAAAATGATATAGACTTCTGTCAACAACAAAAAAGTCTCAGCTAATTTTATTTCAACGGCTAAGGACAATTTGGGGGAGATAAGATACCTATAAACGATGCAAACATTAGGGGACGACAAAATGAATGTTTCTGAATTGGCAAAAGAGTTGGACCTGGCAGTTTTCTCCGGAAGAAAAGGCCTCAGCCGCAACATAACTGGCGGTTATGTCTCGGATTTAATGGGCGACGTCTTGGAAAATGCCTCCAAAGGCAAGGTTTGGATTACCTTGCAGACCCAGGAAAATATTATGGATATCGCCTCCCTGAAGGAATTGGCCTGCGTCCTTCTTGTAAGTTCATTGATCCCCGATCAACCTACCATTGACCGTAGCAACGAAGTAAATATTCCGATCATTGGAACTACGATGTCTACATTCGAAATTGCCGGATTGCTTTACCAGAAGATAAAGGGAGTTCGATGAAAAGATCAATTGGAAGTATGACGAATTACGAATTACAAATTAAAAATTACGGATTAAAAATTAAACAACTATAATTCAGAGAATTACTTCGTGGTCCCTTTGTGTTTTCCTTCGTGGCCTTTGTGTTTTAATTTTAAATATCACCGAAAAGGACACAAAGGGTCTAACAAAGGAGACAAAACCAAAACCTGTCAATAATACAACATAAAGCAGACAAACATGAACAAAATCAAATCGTTCGACGATCTTAAACAATTAAGGGAGGGTTTGCAAGCCAAAATCAAGCAGCGCAATAGTGGCAGCAATCCTGAAAGCATCGTTCGGATTAAAGTGGCAATGTCGACCTGTGGCATAGCTTCAGGGGCTAAGGAGATTATGAATTTTCTGACGGATGAGTTGGAACAGCAATCCATTGAGGCAGTGGTTACGCAAACCGGTTGCATGGGATACTGCTATGCGGAGCCCACCATCGAGGTATCGCTTCCGGGAAAAGAACCCATTGTATTTGGCGATGTCGACACATTCAGGGCCGCCGAAATCATTGAGAAGTACATTATTCACAACGAATTGGTAGATGGTATTTTACCTGTAAACTATCGCACAATAGACAATTAACATACTCTTATCTACTGTTATGGCAGATTATAGAATGCATCTCCTGGTATGCGGGGGGACCGGTTGCAAATCATCTGAAAGCGAACAAATCAGGGACAATTTGTTGGCCGAGGTCGAAAGATATGGACTGAATGACGAAGTTCAAGTCGTCATGACCGGATGCTTTGGCTTCTGTGGGAAAGGCCCCATTGTTAAAGTACTTCCCGACAACACCTTCTATGTCCTTGTGAAACCGGAAGATGCTGCCACCATTGTGGAAGAACATGTTGTAATGGGGCGCAAGGTGAACGACTTGCTTTATTTAGATCCTGAGAGCGATGAACCGATTAGTGACTCCAAACAAATGGATTTCCACAAGAAGCAGGTTCGAATTGCCTTGCGGAATTGTGGGGTTATCAATCCGGAAAACATCGACGAATACATAGCCAGGGATGGCTATGCTGCACTGGCAACTTGCCTGAGTGAAAAGTCTCCACAACAGGTAATCAATGAAATCAAACTTTCCGGCCAACGCGGTCGGGGTGGCGGCGGATTTCCTACCGGACTGAAATGGGAAATCACCTCCAAATCACAGGCTGACCAGAAATATGTGGTTTGCAATGCCGACGAAGGTGACCCTGGTGCTTTCATGGACCGCTCTATTTTGGAAGGCGATCCCCATTCGGTGATCGAAGCCATGGCCATTTGTGGCTACTGCACCGGATCGACCAAAGGATTGGTCTATATTCGTGCCGAATATCCGCTCGCCATCCAGAGGCTCAAGACAGCCATCCATCAGGCACGTGAATATGGATTGCTCGGGGATGTGATTTTTGGCACCACCTTTTCGTTCGATATCACCCTGCGCTATGGTGCAGGCGCATTCGTGTGCGGCGAAGAGACTGCCCTGATCCACTCCATGGAGGGATTGCGGGGCGAACCTACTTTCAAACCTCCCTTCCCTTCCGAATCGGGATACCTGGGAAAACCGACTACCGTGAACAATGTGGAAACCCTCGCCAGCATCCCGGTGATCATCAACAAAGGAGCCGCATTTTTCAACAGCATCGGTACCGAAAAATCAAAAGGGACCAAGGTATTTGCCCTGGCGGGAAAGATCAACAATGTCGGTTTGATTGAAGTCCCGATGGGAACAACCTTGCGCGAAGTAATCTTCGACATTGGCGGCGGCATCAAGGGAGGAAAAAAATTCAAGTCGGTCCAGACCGGCGGTCCATCCGGAGGCTGTCTGACCAACTCCTTTCTCGATACACCCATCGACTACGACAATCTGATTGCCGCCGGATCAATGATGGGTTCAGGTGGAATGATTGTGATGGACGAGGATGACTGCATGGTCTCCATTGCCAAATTTTACCTTGAATTCACCCTGGACGAGTCGTGCGGGAAATGCACCCCATGCAGGATCGGAAACAAGCGTCTCTATGAAATCCTGGATAAAATCACCAAAGGACTTGGAACCGAAGAAGATCTCACCAGGCTCCGCTCACTGTGCAACGTTATCAAAGATACCTCGCTGTGCGGTCTTGGCCAGACCTCTCCCAACCCAATACTTTCGACACTGGATAACTTCTATGATGAATACCTTGCCCACGTCAGGGACCACAAATGTCCGGCCGGCCAGTGCAAATCGCTTGTGAAATACAGCATCGACAACGAAAAATGTACAGGGTGTACCCTTTGCTTCAGAAATTGTCCTGTTGGGGCCATCACAGGCGAAAAAAGGTCGCCTCATTTCATCGACAACGCCATCTGCATCAAATGCGGGGTATGTTACGACAAATGCAAATTTGATGCGGTAAGCGTCTCTTAAAAAATTCAACCATGGATATGATCAATCTCACAATAGATAACAGACCCGTCTCAGTGGAGAAGGGCACATCGCTTCTCCAGGCTGCTGCGGAGGTGGGAATAAAAATCCCCTCCCTCTGTTACATGAAACTGCATGACCTCAACATTGAAAACAAGCCCGGTGGCTGCAGGGTTTGTGTGGTAGAAGTAGTAGGCCGGCGAAACCTCGCTCCTGCCTGTTGTACCGATGCAGCCGAAGGAATGGTGGTACAAACCCACTCTATGCGGGCCATTCATGCACGCAGGACCGTGGTAGAACTCATTCTGTCGGATCACCCGACCGATTGCCTGAAATGTGCCAAAGCCGGAAACTGCGAACTTCAGAGCATGGCCCAGCACCTTGGAATCAGGGAAATACATTTTGAAGGGGAACAATCAACCTTTCGGGAAGATACCTCACCGGCTATCATACGAGAACTCAACAAATGCATCCGGTGCCGCCGGTGCGAGATGATGTGCAACGAAGTACAAACAGTCGGAGCCCTTTCGGCCATCAACAGGGGTTTCAATGCGGTCATCTCTCCCGCATTTGAAATGAACCTTGACCATTCTGTCTGCACCTACTGTGGTCAGTGTGTGGCGGTATGCCCTACCGGCGCCTTAACGGAAGTCGACCATACAGGCGCGGTCATCCGGGCCTTGTCCAATCCGGCAAAAACCGTTATTGTCCAGACTGCCCCTGCCGTTCGCGCGGCCCTTGGCGAAGAGTTTGGCGGTGAGCCCGGCACCCTGGTGACCGGTAAATTGGCTGCTGCACTGCGCCGGCTCGGATTTAACTATGTTTTCGATACCGATTTTGCCGCCGACCTGACCATCATGGAAGAGGGCACCGAGCTCCTCAACCGCTTGACGGCCTACCTTGGAGGAGACAAGGAGATCAAACTCCCGATGCTAACCTCCTGTTGTCCGGCATGGGTGAAGTTCTTCGAACACCAATTCCCGGAACTGAAAGACATTCCATCCAGCGCCAGATCACCGCAACAGATGTTTGGCTCCATCGCCAAGAGCTACTTCGCGGAGAAGATTGGGGTAGACCGTAAAGATCTTGTGGTGGTTTCCATCATGCCTTGCGTGGCAAAAAAATACGAATGTAGTCGGGATGAGTTCTCGGTGAATGGCAATCCTGATGTGGACTTTGCCCTGACCACCCGTGAGTTGGCCCAATTGATAAACCTGGCCAACATTGATTTCAATTCCTTGCCGGACGAAGATTTTGACCATCCAATGGGCGATTCGACCGGAGCCAGCGTCATTTTCGGCACTACCGGTGGAGTTATCGAGGCTGCTGTCAGAACAGCTTACGAAGTATTTACCGGCAAGAAACTGGCAAGGTTGGATTTCACCGAATTGAGGGGAATGGAGGGATTGAGGCATGCCACCATCGATTTCGACGGTCTGCCAATTCACATCGGCATCGCGCATGGACTTGGGAATGCCCGTAAGTTGCTCGAAGATATCCAGAAAGGGACGAGCCAATTCCATGCCATCGAGATCATGTCCTGCCCCGGAGGATGCATAGGAGGCGGCGGACAGCCGTACCATCATGGGAATGCAGAGATCCTGAAGAAGCGTCAAATGGCGCTCTACCGGGAAGACTCGGGCAAACCGATCCGTAAATCACACGAAAATCCCTACATCACCAAATTGTACGAAGAGTTCCTGGGCGCTCCAATGAGCGAAAAATCACATCATCTTTTGCATACCGAATACTTTGACAGAAGCAAGAAGTAAATGTGAAAATGAAATAAATTGTAATTGGTGGAAATAAATTGTAACAGAAAGGATTATATAAAATATTCAAGATGCCAAAAATAAAATTATCGCAAAGGACCATTGAAATCGTCAGGGAAATTTGCGCCTCATTCGAAAACAACGAAGGGGAACTGATCAATGTTCTGCACGAAACCCAGCATAAATTGGGCTACCTCCCGGCTGAAGTTCAGGAGCTTATTGCCAACGAGCTGAACATGTCGGTTGCAAAAGTGTATGGGGTTGTTACTTTTTACTCCTTCTTTAACATGATACCGCAGGGAGAATTTCCCATCTCTGTCTGTATGGGAACCGCATGCTATGTAAGGGGGGCCGAGCAGATCCTTCACGAGATCAAGAGACAACTCAACATCGAAGTGGGACAGTCGACACCCGATGGAAAATTCTCCCTCAACTGCCTCCGCTGTGTGGGCGCGTGCGGATTGGCCCCTGTTGTCATGGTTGGGGAAAAGGTCTATGGAAGGGTTGCCCCGCAACAGGTCAGAAAAATCATCGCCGAATACCAGGAGGGGTGCGTGAAACCGGAGAAGCATGAGATGTAAAAAGTGACATAAATTGGGGGTTCCCAATTTTAGTCACTTCCTGGATGACGAACTTCATATATTTAGTGACTACGAATGCCTAACTTTAGGCACTTTAGTTCACTTTAGTCACTTTAGTTCACTTTTACCATGCAACTCCCTGCCGCCGAACCCTACAAAATAAAAATGGTAGAACCCATCTACCTCAGTACCAGAACAGAACGCGAACAATGGATTCGGGATGCGAAATACAATCTTTTCAACCTTAGAAGCGAACAAGTATACATTGACTTGCTGACGGATAGTGGCACAGGGGCGATGAGCGACCGCCAATGGGCTGCCATCATGACCGGGGATGAGAGTTATGCCGGCTCTTCTTCCTATTACCACCTGAAAGATACAATCAAAACTCTTTTTGGCTTCGACTACTTTCTTCCGACCCACCAGGGCCGCGCGGCCGAGAATGTACTATTCTCCGTGCTGGTCAAGGATGGAGACCTGATCCCCGGAAATTCTCATTTTGATACCACAAAAGGCCATATCGAATTTCGCCATGCAACGGCTGTAGATTGCACCATTGAAGAATCATTTGAACCCTCAAACCTTCACCCTTTCAAAGGAAATGTGGATACGGTCCAGCTGCGAAAAGTACTCGACAGCAATCCCATTGAACACATACCGTTTATCATCCTAACCCTTACCTGCAACTCTTCAGGAGGCCAACCGGTCTCCATGCAGAACATCCGCGAAGTCAAAGCTTTGGCCGACCAGTATGGCGTTCCGCTTCTTTTTGATTCAGCCAGATTTGCCGAAAATGCCTGGTTTATCTCCCAACGGGAGGCAGGCTATCAGGATAAAATCATTCGGGAGATCGTTATTGAGATGTTTTCCTATGCCGATGGCATGACCATGAGCAGCAAGAAGGACGGGATTGTCAACATTGGCGGTTTTATTGCCACACGCCGTAAAGAGTGGTACGACCAGGCTTGCACTTTTAATATTATGTTTGAAGGTTTTGTCACCTATGGCGGAATGGCCGGTCGCGACATGAATGCCCTCGCAGTTGGCTTAATGGAAGCTACGGAACCGGATTACCTTGCCAGCCGAATCGGACAGGTTCAATACCTTGGAGAACAACTTTCCGGGTACGGTATAAGTGTTCAACAACCCTATGGCGGTCATGCTATTTTTGTGGATGCAAAGGCCTTTCTCCCATATGTCACTCAGGAGGAGTTTATCGCCCAGACCTTATGCATTGAATTGTATCTTGAAGCCGGAATAAGAGGAGTTGAAGTTGGTACCATCATGGCCGATCGCGATCCTTTGACGCGCGAAAACCGTTACCCGAAACTTGAATTTATGCGTTTGGCCATCCCCCGAAGGGTTTATAGCAATTTGCACCTCGATGTCATTGCGGTAGCGCTTAAAAACGTTTACGACCATAGGTTCGAGATCAAATCGGGATACCGAATTACCCAGGAAGCTCCAATTCTGAGACATTTTACAGTAGAACTGGAACCGGTGGAAATGTGAAAATTAGGAAATTTGAAAATGTGAAAATTAATAGAGCAGTCGTGCGTGAGGATCATTTCCCAGTTTTCACATTTCCCAATTTTCACATTTCCACATTTTCACATTTCCACATTTTATGTTATATTTGTACAATAGATATTAAAAATTGTTAATTATCATTCTGTTTTTATGAGCAGAATATTTTGGAGCTTCCAATTACTGTTTTTATTTTCGGTTCCGCTACCTGGCCTAAATTTCTTGCACAAAACATCCTTTGCCCTTGATAAATCAATTGTTATCAAAGGGAAAGTTATTGATGCTGAAACAAAGGCGACCATCGAATACGCCAATATCTCCCTGTTCCATCGCTCCGATACTATTCCCATACAGATTACTGCTACCAATGCCAAAGGTGAGTTTATATTCAAAAATCTTCAGGCCGGTAACTACACCTTGACTGTCCACTTTATGGGATTTAAAGATTTCATCTCCCAACTTATTACCTTGTCGTCTAAGTCCGGGGAATATAGCTTAGCGCCTATCCCCCTGGAAATAGAGACGCAGTCGCTCAAGGAGATCTCCATCCTTTCTAATGTTGGAAAACCGGTCTATCAGCTTGAAAAAAGGGACATCTACGTTGAAAACCAGATGTCCGGAACCGGCGGATCGGCTTATGATCTTTTGTTAAAACTTCCATCAGTTACACAAAAACCCGACGGGCAATTAGCGATTCATGGCAATCCCAACCTGCTCGTTTTCATCAATGGTAAACCCTCCTCGATGAAAGGCTCCGATCTGCTTGAATATACAAGCGCTTCGGAGGTTAAACGCATCGAACTGATTACCAGTCCATCGGCCAAGTACGATGCGTCAGGATCGGGTGGGATCATCAACCTGATTACAAAAAAGAGTACCCTTGATGGATTTAATGGAAATGTGATGGCTTCGACCGATCATTTGGGAGGATATACATCAGATCTTTTGCTGAACTACAAGAAAAATAAAATAAGCCTTTTTGCAGGTCTCGACCACAACAGGCGAAGGAATAAGGGAGATGTTGAGTATGATACCAGGTACCTTGCCGACCAGACGCAATTTACCCAAACAGGATTGCAGCAATCTGCCCGAATCAATATGGCATTCAGGACCGGTTTCGATTATCTGCCTTCCAACGCGGATAAACTTTCATTTACCGGCCATACAGGAATCTTCGAAACCACCAACAATGGGGATTGGAATACCGTAAAATCGGGTGGTGTGTCATATGTTGGAGATAATCGGAATGTTGCTGTGGATAACAATGACCGCAAGGGTACTTACAGTGGTGTGGATATTACTTTCGAACACAAGTTCAGGAAACCGGGCGAGTTATTTTCAATTTCAGCACTTTGGAACAACCTGAATTACGATGATCACTATTTAAACCTGACCAGTGATATGGCGGGCGCTGAAAAGATGAAACAGACAACGCGTCTTGATAAAAAGTTCAACAACATTCAATTAAACGCCGATTATACATCACCTACCGGGAAAGCCGGCAATCTTGAATTTGGATCGCAATTATCGTACAACAACGAACAGGAGGGGTATCAATCCGAGCTGAGTAACCCACCTCCGCCTGTATCAACCATTCAAGAGTCACGTTTTCATGGTATGATCGCAGCGGGATACGGCACCTGGCAATTTAAAATCAAACGATTAAATTTTAAAGCAGGAGTGCGGGCAGAATATCTGAACCGCGAAATGCGAACCTTGTACGGTGGCTTTCCCCTTCAACAATTTAATCTTTACCCATCACTGAACAGCTCTTTCAAAATAGATTCCACAAAAGAGATTCTTCTGAATTATTCAAGACGAACGGATCAGTTAAAAACCATTCAATTGGATCCTCTGCCACGATGGTACAATTTTTACAATGTTATGTTGGGAAATCCTGACCTCAAAAACGAGATTACAGACAAGATTGCCCTTGATTACCTTCACAACTTTGGAAACCTGACACTGATCAACGAACTCTATTTTTACAATACCTCCAACAAAATCGAGGTAATTCAATCCATTTACCGCGATCAGATTATTCAGAATCGTAATGAAAACATGGGTGGTGAAAAAACCTTTGGTTTAGAAGTCAATGCCATTTGGTCTGCCGCCAATTGGCTCCGTATAAGTGAAAAATTTGATTTTATAGATTCCTACCTGGATGTCACACTGGCTCAAATTGCAGATCAAAAGCGGTATCAACAGTGGTATTCTGTCACCACAGCCGATTTTACACTTAGCCCAACTTTTTTGTTACAACTTGATTTTTCTTACTTCGGACCGGCAATGACCGCTCAAACCAACGTCGATCAAATTTACATGGCCGGATTGACAATCCGCAAGACCTTTTTGGATAGAAAACTGATTTTTACTATTTCAGGAAGGGATGTTCCGGGTCTGTACAAAAAAATTGAATATGTCGGTGGAGCCGGCTTCAATGCGGTGATGACCATGCAGAATAAATTCCCGATCCACTTCTCCGTTTCATACAAATTCAACCACTACAGCCGGGACGAAAGAAGAGTTGCAAAAGCCCCTATTGTTGAATAGCGTCTGTACCGATCAACAGCAACACAATCAATTGGGTAATTTTCCTTTCCATTGTATCTCAATTTACATCTGCTTTAAAAATCTATTAAGTGCAATTTCTGTGCCAAATGAGATAACCCAACTGGATCAGGGTGGATGAATGGAAAAACCACAATAAGATTAATTCCGATTTATAATTTTATTAGATGAATTACTTATAAATTAAAATTAAATTCCGATTTTTGATGCCATTATTCATCTACTTTCTAATAATGCTTGAGAATTTAAAACATCAGGTTTACAAAGCAAGCCTGAAATTGTTGGAGCAAGGACTGGTCATCTACACTTGGGGGAATGTAAGCGCCATCGACCGAAAAAGCGGATTAGTTGTCATCAAACCATCTGGTATCTCTTACGATGAAATGGTCCCCGGGGATATGGTGGTAGTCGACCTGAATGGTAAAATTGTTTCAGGCGATTTAAAACCATCTTCCGACACCAACACCCATCTTGTATTGTACAAAAATTTCCCATTGATTGGCTCCATCATGCATTCCCATTCGGAATATGCCAGCTGCTGGGCCCAGGCAGGTCTGGGTATCCCGCCTCTCGGCATCACCCACGCCAATTTTTTCAATGGAGAGATTCCATGCACGAAACCTTTGTCTGCGCAACAGATGGGGGGAGACATTGAAACTGAAACAGGTAAAATTATCGTTGAAACTTTCAAAGCCTCCGCTCTCGACCCAATGCGCATTCCTGGGGTTTTGGTTTGCGGACATGGCCCCTTCTGCTGGGGAAAAGAGGTTCAAAATGCGTTCGACCATATAGTAGTACTGGAAAAAGTGGCGCGAATGGCCTACCGTACCCGTCAGCTAAATCCTGTGAATCCAGTTGAGAAAAAAATCCTGGACCGCTATTTTTTTGAATGAATAATACGCACTTAATTTTATTCCATGCAAAATTTCGAATTCTTCAATCCCGTTAATATAATCTTCGGACAGGGTCAAATCAAGAAATTGGCCCAATTGGCGCCAGCCGGCACTAAAATCATGCTTGCCTATGGTGGTGGCAGTATCTTCAAAAACGGCGTTTACGATCTGGTTAAAGCGGCCTTACAGGGAATCGATATGACCGAATTTGGTGGAATCGAACCAAACCCAAGGTATGAAACACTGATGAAGGCGGTCGAAGTTGTCAAAAAAGAAAATATCGGTTTTATACTGGCAGTTGGTGGCGGGTCAGTCCTTGATGGTGCAAAATTTATCGCAGCTGCCGCTTTGTGGGAAGCAGGAGACCCCTGGAATTTCCTCACCAACCGCAAGCTTGTCGTCACCAGGGCAATTCCGTTGGGTAGCGTAATTACACTTCCTGCTACAGGTTCCGAAATGAACAGCAACTCAGTGGTAACCCGCCTTTCAACCCGGGAGAAGCTTGCCTTCAACTCCGATGCAGTATTGCCGGTCTTCTCAATTCTTGATCCGACCGTGGTATTCTCCCTACCGGAGAAGCAAGTGGCCAATGGAGTGGTCGATGCCTTTGTCCATGTGATGGAACAGTACCTTACCTACCCAGTCGACTCACCCATACAGGATCGCTTTGCCGAATCCATCCTGCTGACCCTGATCGAAGAAGGGCCTAAAGTCCTGGCAAATCGAACCGATTACAATGCCGCGGCCAATTTTATGTGGGCTGCCACCATGGCGCTGAATGGCCTGATTGGCGTAGGGGTTCCGCAGGATTGGGCAACCCACTCGATTGGTCACGAACTGACCGCATTTCATGGCATAGACCATGCCCGCACCCTCGCAATTGTCCTACCGGGAATTATGCAGGTGAAACGTGCCGGCAAACGGGAGAAACTGCTTCAATTCGGTGAAAGGGTCTGGGGAGTAAAATCCGGCAGCAACGATGCCCGTATTGATGAAACCATTCTTAAAACAGTGGCTTTCTTCGAATCATTCGGCATTCCTACTAAACTCTCCGCATACAACATTGGCGCCGATTTTATTCCCATTGTTTGCCAACGGTTTACTGACAGGGGAATCAAAGGGATTGGGGAGAAGGGAGATCTTACGGTTGAGCAGATTGCGGAAGTACTAACATTACAGCTCTAATCTGAAATTACAAATTAAAAATTACAGATTAAAAATGAAAGGACACTTGAATAGCAAATATGCCTCTTCTGTCCCTAATTTTTAATTTGTAATTTTTAATCTTTAATCTTTAATTCTCAATTTCAGGTTTCGCAATGCCGGTGATTTAACAGCGGCGAATGCGACGACCAATAGCGTCATAGCCCCACCAAATATTACTGAAGGGACCAGCCCCATCAAACCTGCTGCAACTCCCGATTCGAAGGCGCCAAGCTCGTTGGAGGAGCCAATAAAGATGCTGTTTACGGCTGCCACACGCCCTTTCATTTCATCGGAAGTGAAAATCTGCAGGATACTTGCGCGAATGATCACACTCACATCATCGAATACTCCGCTTAGAAATAGCACAAAAGTAGAAAGATAAAAGTTTTTCGACAAAGCAAAGACAATCATGCTAATCCCAAACCCAAAGATGGAATAGAGCAGCAACTTACCCGAATTTTTCACTGGTGGGTTAAAAGTCAATACGATAGACATAACAATAGCGCCTATCGCTGGACACGCACGTAGGATGCCTAATCCTTCGGGACCGACTTTGAGAATGTCTGAAGCGAAAACAGGCAGCATCGCCACCGCTCCGCCAAAAAGTACGGCAAACATATCCAGGGCAAAAGCGCCTAAAAGAATTTGGCTGTTGAATACATAGTGAATTCCCTCCTTCATCCTGGCAAAAATGCCTTCTGCACTTCCTTCCGGTACGACCACTTTACCCGGGCTTTTAATAAACAGTAACAACATTGTACAAGTCAGATAGATGAAGAAAACCAGGGAAAGTGCCGGAAGTACACCAAAAAAACCATAGACCAATCCACCCAAAGCCGGACCTGTTACAGCCCCAACCTGCCAGGTTGTGCTGCTCCAGGTGGCAGCGCCGGTAAGCAAACGCCGGGGTACCAATTGCCCCAGTAGTGCAGTATTTGCAGGCATCAGGATCCCGCGGCTGAGCCCGGTCAGAAAAATGGTCAGATAGATTGGCCAAACACCAAGCAGTTGATGAAAATCGTAGGATGGCAAGCTGTAAACTGCCAGGATCAGGGAACCAAGCAAAAGCAGAAAAGTGGTGTAAAAGATAATTTTCTTCCGGTCCCAGATATCGACAAAATGGCCGGCAAAAAGTGCGATGCCTACTTGTGGAATCACCTCTGTAAGACCAATCATTCCAAGCGAAAGAACACTCTTGGTGATATCGTACAACAACCAGCCCACCACTACCGACTGCATCAGCGTTGCCGAAGTCAAAAGGAAGCGGAAGACCATAAAAAGCCGGAAATCCCGGATGTGCATCACCTCAAAAGCCTCGTTGGAAAAAATCTTCTTCATCGCGCTAATTTAATGTGAAAATTGGAAAATGTGAAGACGCGAAAACCTATTAACCCCAGACAACCACAAATAACACAAATGGACACAAATAACCCCGGTCTTATAACAGATTACACAGATTAAAGGAAATATCAATTTCACCGTTTCCCCACTTCATAGTTCAAGTATCCGTAAAATTGCGGTGAAAACCACTCTCCCCGTCTCCCAGTCCTCTCCGTCCTTCCGTCATCCAAGTCATCCTAGTCTTCCCAGTCATCTCATCACTTCTTCCTCGGTGCAACAGGGCATCCTTCACAGGACTTCCCGCACCCGCCGCAAGCGTCAGGTTTGGAAATGCTGCGGATGGATTGATAAGCTTTGTATCCCACCAGGATCGCCGCCGCCAAAACAAGTATAAAAACAATGATCTCTTGCATAATATCGGTTAAATGAAGAACAAAGCGATGTGATAGGTCAGGAAAGCCCCAATCCAGGCAGCTGCCGTGGTATATAATACTGTGAATAACGCATATTTCCAACTTCCCGATTCGCGTTTGATCGATGCAATTACCGCGATGCAGGGGAAATAGAGCAGTACAAAGACCAGAAATGCCAGTGCAACAGCCTGGTTAAAGACAGGTTCTCCGGTTTTAGGCCCTGTTTCGTACAGTTGGTTCTGGAGTCGTGTTTGTAACAGCTCATTCTTGTGCTGGTCATTCCCTGTCCCGTATAGGACTGCCATTGTACCGATTACGATCTCTTTTGCAGGAATGCCTGCGATCAATGAAACGCCCATTTTCCAGTCAAAACCAAGCGGACGAATCACAGGTTCGATGGTATGCCCGATCCTCCCCAGATAGGATTGTTCCATATGCGAAACCTTTGGTACCGGGGCATTCACGGTAGTGGACGAAGGTGAAACAGTTGTATCTTTCGTGCTCCTGGGAAAATACTCCAGCGCCCAAATCAAGATCACTGCAACTAAAATTGTTCCGCCTATTTTTTTAAGGTATTGACTGGCCTTGTCCCACATATGCAACAACGAATTTTTCATCACCGGCATCCGGTAGGGTGGCAATTCCATGACAAAAGGTGTCTCTTTTCGCTTGAAAACAGTCTTGTTCAAAAGTTTGGAAAACAGGATGGCTACTGCAATGCCAAGAAGATAAATCCCTATGAATACCAAAGCCGGATAGTGTGGAAAAAAGGCAGAGATCAATACGACATAAACAGGCAACCTGGCGGAGCATGACATAAACGGTATGATCATCATGGTAAGAAGCCTGTCTCCCCGGTTTCGGATGGTGCGGGTGGCCATGATGGCCGGAACATTGCAGCCAAATCCCATCACCATTGGGATAAATGAGCGGCCATGCAGCCCCATCTTGTGCATCAGTTTGTCCATGATAAATGCTGCCCGGGCCATGTAACCGGTATCCTCCATCAGCGAGATGAAGAAAAACAGGATCAGAATGTTGGGCATAAAAACAATCACACTTCCCAATCCCCTGATAATACCATCAATCAGCAGATCCTTCAGTATGCCATTGCCCAACAATGCGGCTACGCCATCCGAAATCCAGACGACACCCCTCATGATCCATTCAGTAGGGAGCGCTCCAAGTGCGAATGTGGCGTAAAAGGTAAAAAACATCATCGCAAGGAAAATGGGGAAGCCGACATATTTGCCGGTCATTACCTTGTCAATCTTCTCCGTAGTAACAATTCTGTTCATTACCCCGGGTTGGTAGCATTCTTTCAAGGCACCTGTTATGAAACCATATTTGGCATCCGTAATGAGCTGTGAACTCTCGTCGCAGAGTCGTGATTCGAGCCGGACAATCTCATGTTCAGTGATCTCCTTGATGGATTGATAATTGGAGGATGCTTCCAGAACCTTCAAGGCTTCCGGATCCTTTCCGATCAATCGTATTGCAAGGTAACGTGAAGAAAAAGTGGCGGTAAGCGGCTTATCTTTCCTGATCTCTTTGCGGATGAGATCAATTGATTTTTCCATCTCCTCCCCATAATTGATGTGAATGTGCCTCACGATAGGATCCCTGTCCTCGTATACCTCGATCAACTCGTTCAGGAGCTCTTCCAGTCCTTCCCCGTTGAAGGCGGTGGTCGGGATAATCGGGATACCCGTTAGTTTGCTTAATTTTTTAATCTTTAACTTAGAGCCACTGGCCAACAAATCATCGTACATGTTCAAGGCAATCACCACCTTGATATCCATGTCGATCAGTTGGGTTGTCAGGAAAAGATTCCGCTCGATATTGGAGGCGTCCACCACATTGACCACGATATCGGGCATCTCCTGCAAAATAAAGTTCCTGGTAAAGAGCTCTTCCGGCGTATAACTGGTCAGCGAATAAATGCCCGGAAGGTCAGTCAGATCAATCTGGTACCCATTTTTATTGAGGGTCGATTTTGTCGCATCTACCGTGACACCGCTATAATTACCGACGTGCTCCTTTGAATTGGTGACCCGGTTGAAAAGGGTGGTCTTTCCGCAGTTGGGATTTCCGACCAGGGCCATACTGATCATGCGGCCTTTTTCTTTGGCCGAGATCTTTAACTCCTCCAGATCGATGGTGCCATCATACACATGAGGGTGCAGTAAAAGGGCCTCTTCGGGTGTTACTACCTCAATCAATCCTGCTTCTACCCGTCGAAGAGAGACATTGTATCCCATCAACCTGTACTCAACAGGATCTTTAAATGGGGCATTCTTGAGTACAGAGACCTCCTTCCCGGCAACAAATCCCATTTCAGAGATTCTTCTCCGGAACGAACCATGCCCCAATACCTTGGATATCACCACAGTCCTGTTTTCACTTACTTCGGATAACCGCACCCCTTGAGTTTATTAAGAATAATTATAAATAGAGTGCAAATATACTCTAATTTAGATAAAAGGAAAATGAGAAGATGGGAAAAAGAGAGGGTGAGAAAATGGGAAGATGGGAAAATGGGAAAAAGAGAGGGTGAGAAGATGGGAAAATGAGAAGATGGGAAAATGGGAAAATGAGAGGGTGAGAAAGTGAGAAGGTTAGTGAGAAGATTGTAGTGAAGCGGTAGCAAATGTTCAGGTTTTAATAGTCCATTTTTCAGGAAACCTTTGCATTATGACCAACATGCCGATGATCTTATCATATTCGGTATCTATGATCCGGTGATTTTCAACAGAAAGGTATTCGCATGCCAATGAAAAATCGAGCCAATTTTTAGTTTCTACAGCTTCTGCCTCACTTTCACTGAGCTTGGATAAAAAAGATTTCGGATATTGTCTTCTTCTAAATGCTTCAGCAATATTGCTGTTTACAGATCTCGAAGATCTTCTGATTTGACTAGTCAAAGAATAAGTCTCCTCTTTTGGAAATTTTTTAGTCAAGTGATAAATATCCATAGCATTTTTAAATGCCATTTGGTATACCTTTAATTCGCGGTGACTATTAATGAGTTCCATGTACTTTTCATACAAATATACCCAATTCTACTGTCAAATACGAATTTCTCACCTTCTCATTTTCTCACCTTCTCATTTTCCCATTTTCCCACCTTCTCATTTTCCCATCTTCTCACCCTCTCATTTTCCCATTTTCCCACCTTCTCATTTTCCCATCTTCTCACCCTCTCATTTTCCCATTTTCCCATCTTCTCATTTTCTCACCCTCCCATTTTACCATATTCCCACCGTCATTAAAAAACCCCTCCTGCTTTCGCAGAAAGGGGTTTCATCAATTTACACGCTACTTTTCAGGAGTCTATGAAAAAACCTGAATATCTTTGGTTATTCGATTCTTGCCGGCCTTTTGAATCCGCCGCGTTTGGAGACAATGACAGATCCTGTAATGATGGCCAGACAGATCACACCGGTCAGCACCAGGCCAACTGAGAATTGTCCTGGCTTCTGATAGGCAATCAATACTGGTGCGGCTAGCAAGGATACAAGGTTGATAACCTTAATCATTGGGTTCAATGCCGGTCCGGCGGTGTCTTTCAAAGGATCACCCACAGTATCGCCTACCACGGCAGCATGGTGGGCCTCCGACCCTTTACCTCCATATAATCCATCCTCAATGGTTTTCTTTGCGTTGTCCCAGGCGCCTCCCGAACCAGCCATAAAGACTGCCAGAAGTTGTCCCGACAAAATTACCCCACCAAGGAATCCGCCAAGCGCTTCAACGCCCAAAAGGCTTCCAACCAAAATCGGGGAGAGAACAGCGATCAGTGCAAGTGGGATCAGCTCTTTTTGTGCAGCAACAGTACAGATGTCGACAGCACGCTGGTAATCAGGTTTCACAGTGCGTTCGATGATACCGGGAATCCTGAACTGGCGGCGAACCTCCTCAACAATCATCGCAGCCGCACGGGTTACTGCGTTGATGGTAAGTGATGAGAACAACCATGGAATGGTACCCCCGATCAACATCCCGATAAATACCATCGGCATGGAGATGCGAATCCCTGTTTCAATCAACTGCTGGCTCTTTTCGAAGCCGAGTTGTATTTGAACATTGCTCACATCGGTAATGAATGATCCGAATAACGCAACCGCTGCGATTACAGCCGAACCAATGGCCACACCTTTGGTAATGGCTTTGGTTGTATTACCGGTAGAGTCGAGCGAATCCATGATCTTGCGGGCATCTTTATCGAGGTGCGACAACTCTCCCACTCCATTGGCGTTGTCGGCAATCGGACCAAAAGCGTCCATCGCAACGTTGTTTCCAGTCAAGGTGAGCATACCAATACCGGTCATCGCTACCCCATAAAGGACATAAACCAGTGGCATTCCATTGTAGATAATAACTGCCGAGAGAATGGTCAGCGCAATCACGATCGTTTGCCAGACAGCCACCTCGAATCCATAACTTAATCCCTTGAGTAACAAGGTAGCAGAACCCGTTTTAGCGTTTCTTGCTATATCCTTCACCGGATGGTAGTTTCCATCGGTAAAATGTTTGGTGATTTCATCCAACACAATAGCCAAAATAATACCCATTACCACAGAAAGGAAGGATCTCCAGTCGTGGAGGTAGAAGTAAGAAACGATTCCGAACAGTGCAATACTAATGGCGGCAGAGGTATAGAAACCTTTGTTGATGGCTTTCAGTGCATTTTGAGTCTTGGCCTCTTTGTTCCCCTTCACCAGATAGGTTCCGATGATGGAAGAGAGTACGCCGATACCACGAACCAGCAATGGGAAAATAATCCAGGATAAATCTAAGGTAGTCATGTAGAGAACAACACCAAGAATCAATGTAGAGACGATGGTCACTTCATACGATTCGAAGATATCTGCAGCCATACCGGCGCAGTCGCCCACATTATCACCGACGAGGTCGGCAATTACGGCGGCATTTCGTTCATCATCCTCGGGCAGACCTGCTTCCACTTTACCAACAAGGTCGGCGCCGACATCGGCTGCTTTGGTGTAGATTCCTCCGCCCACCCTCATGAAGAGCGCCAGCAGGGTACCTCCAAAACCGAATCCCAATAGGGTATCGGGGGATGCAACGCCAAAAAACATAAAGATGAGGGTACCTCCAAGAAGACCAAGTCCGTCGGTCAACATTCCGGTTACGGTACCGGCGCGGTAAGCAATCTTCAGGGCTTCGCCGAAACTACGGCGTGAAGCAGAGGCAACCCTTACGTTGGCCTGAACAGCCATACGCATACCAAATTGTCCAACCATCAGGGAGAAGACGGCGCCCATGACAAAGGCCATAGCCCGGCCAAAACCGATGATCAGCTTCAGCGACTCGTCCGAATAGCCGGCAAATCTTAGTTTCGATGATTCGGTGGGGGGAACGATATAAACGGATAAAAACAGGATAATGGTAAAAACGAAGATCAGCGGAACGATGGTTTTAAGCTGACGTTTCAGATAGGCATTGGCGCCCTCGCTGATCGCACCCCAAACCTCCTGCATTTTTGGTGTTCCTTTGTCACAAGCCATGACCTGTTTACGGAGCAGAAGGGCATAACCCAATCCGAAAAACGAGATCACCAACACACTCCAAATGGCTATTACTTCAAAGGAGCTTGCACCAGGTAAACTAATCATAAGAATCTGTATTTATAGTGTTAAATATTAAAGAGTTGCCAAAAAGTCGTAATTAATTTCCTCCAGTTCGCCCATGGTTGGATAACGGTAATAGATCATGTTGCTACCAGCGCCTACATAAAAGCCTGACGCCACTGTGCGGTATAGCAAAGAACCATTGTAGGAGCGGACCACCGTTTTCATTTTTTTCTCATATCCCTGCAGGGCAAGCAGGCAATCCCTCAGATGTCGAACATGGGTATAGGGAAGGTGTTCGGCCGAACCCGTCGCAGGGTTGGTGGCCAACTCTCCCAATTTCATCTCAACAAAGAAAAGTTTTGGCAGTTTGAACTGACGTGATCCATCTGTGAGGGCTTTCATAAAGCCTGCAGGACAGAATTCACTAACAACCTGCGGCGTAACCGGACAAAGCTCCTGGTACAAATGCATGGATGGTTTCTCTTCACAAGAGTTGTCGTAAGGTGTAGGTGTCAGTTCCAATACAATACCATTGTCGGTAGTGAGGTAGAGATTTTTTAGCGCACTGAGCGGAATGGTCTCAAGAACACGATAGACTGACAGGTAGACTGAATGTTTTGGGGCCCCGTCGGGGTGGCGCACACAATTTTTCTCGATGTAATCCATATCGACCAGATCCGTGACCTTGTCAATATCCACCTCAAAAAAGATCATCTGACCCTTGTTGCTTTTCTTCGTACCGGTAGCCATGTAATCCCCAAACTCGGCAGGGGGAAGCATTGATGCGATCAGAGCCTCGGGAGTTACGGACAAATAGAGGTATTTACTCATGATGTAAATGATTAAAAATAGAGTGATTAAACATGTTATTTTGGCTCTTGCCGGATGTAATTATTCCGATCAAGTATTCATGACAAATATGTATATTTATTCATATGATGCAGGCCTGAAATATTCATGATCAGCAACATAGCGCATTTGTTTGGCGGTTCAATATTAGAGATTTTCACCATTGCATCACCCTCATCCAACCGTTGGGACGGTCATTATTCACAAAACCTTAACATTGAGAAATCACCTGCCTGACATTCAAACCTCATTCCAAAAGAGGGGGCGACTGGACGAGGGGGAGAGGGGGCGAATGCTGCGATGAAGTATTCACTGACCAGTACTGGATAGGCCTTCAGTCAAAAATAAAATCAACAATCTGACTCGCCCAGTCGCCCCCTCACCTAGTCGCCCCCTCTTTCTCTGCTTTTCAAACAGAAAAAATATGTTCCCCTTATCGCTTCTTTCAAAAAAAATACGTTCCTTTGTCCCCGCGTTTCGACGCCAATGGCCCTGTAGCTTAATGGATAGAGCATCTGACTACGGATCAGAAGGTTGGGGGTTCGAGTCTCTCCAGGGTCACTTGATGGGACAAATCCAAAAAAGATGGATTTGTCCCATTTTTTTTGTCTTGTATATTGTTGCCTATCAGCAACATGAGATTCAGTGCTTCATTGACGCGGGTGGTTCGATATTGAAATCCATCGAAAGTCAATTTCTCTGGGAACATTGAACCAATGATTTTTCTTTTTTGTGTTACTGTCCCTTTTTCATACAAAACATCCAGTTGTGAAATGTTACTGATGGCTTTATCCCACAAGGGTTCGATATTGGTTGTATCTGTTACCGACGCTGTTAATTTAGCCTCTAATCTGTTTATCCTTTCATCACATTCTGCTTTTATAGTGCGGTAATCATCAGCTTCAATGTCCCCACAGAGCAACAATTCCCTTGCCTTTGAAAGCCTTTTGTTGGCTTCTTCCAGTTGTATTTTCAGTTGCTGTACTTCAATGTGCTGAGCGTGTGTTTTAGCCTTATAAACACTAATAATTACCTCTTTGTATAATTGAAGCCGGGGCAACGGCTGGACGTATTTCCTGATTTCATCAACAATTTTTGCATTGGCTTCCGGTGCTTTATAGCGAATACCACATGCGGAACTGCAATGATAATAGTAATAATGCTGTGTACGTCCTTTCGATGCACTTCCTGTCAGCATCCATCCACAATTGGGACATATAAGAAACCCCCTTAGAGGAAGGTTATCATTGGCAACAATCTTGGTCCGAATTACTTTTTTGCGTCCGTCCAATATGTCTTGCACAGCATAAAATAAAGCTTCCGAAATTAACGGTTCATGTTGTCCCTGAACCATAAAACTTTCTTCATCCTTATATTTTGGAATAAAAATCTTACCACAATAAACAGGATTTCGGATAGCCTTCCAAAAATTGTTTTTACTGCATATAAGCCCTTTTCCCTTCGCCATTTTCCATATCTGTTCCGTATTGAATTTTCCAAGGGCCAGTTCATGGAAAGCCCATTGCATAATATCACTCTGTTTATCTCTATGTGTGATATATTTCTTTCCTGTTTCCGTTATTTTGTTTACATATCCCACTGGGGCCGTGCCCATCCACCGGCCTTCCTTCTTGGCACGGCGCATTCCGTGAAAGGTATTCAAAGCCCTTCTGTCGTTTTCTACTTCGGGTGCTGCCAGGTAAAAAGCCAGCATCATCTTGTTTTCCGGTATGGACAGGTCCAGTGGCTGTTCAACGGCCTGCGGTTCTATGCCCAAGCGCCTCAAGGTACTTATCATCTGGTAGGCATCTCCTGCATTCCGGCTGAACCTGTCCCATTTGGTAAACAGGATAAGATCTGAATGCCCCCTTTGCTTTCGAAGGTCAGTTAATAGTTTCGTCCAGGCCGGACGGTTGAATGTTTTTGCAGAATGGTCCTCATAGACCACTTTCCGTACCTGCAGGGAATTTATTTCACAATATTTACGTAGTCTTTCTTCCTGGTCTCGTTGCGAATAACCCCTGTCTGCCTGCTCATCGGTACTTACCCGGATATATAAATCTGCAATCTTCATAATTTTAGAATAAGGTGGAACTGCCGTTACTTATCCCTGTAAATTTACAAAATTATGCCGGTTTGGACAGGTATTGATCGACCACAATACCGGCCATTTCATACAAAAATTCCAGAATGACCTTTGCCTGTTCTTCTGTTACTTCTATACCGTCTTTTTTCAAAAACTCCACTGCTTTATCAGGTGGTATCCTCTCTATCTCACAGTTATCCATCCCACACCTCCTGTATTGACAGCAAAAGCCCGGCAACGGGCTTCTTACTATATTTGCAGAATCACTGTTTTATTAATTATCCGTTTTCAAGAAAATATATCCGGCTTCCCTGGTTGCGTTTAAAAGAGGGCACATACCTGATATATCCGTATTCGCTCAATTCCCTTACACATTTGTGGTAAGTAGCCGGTGCAGAAATCTTAGCTATATGCATAATGTCATAACTGAATGCCGTTACCGGATTGGCAAACCCCTGTTCCTGCCGGTATTGCAGCAGTGCGGCATAAATACCGATATGCGTGATAATGATACGGTAATCCTTTTCAATGGCTGAAAAGAAACCGGACAAAGGGTTCAGGGTTTCCATTGCTTATCACTTTAGCTGATCGATTGCTTTTTCTGCTTTTTTTTCGCCGCCTGAGGTAATGCAGGGCTATCGTCTTCGTTACGTTGAGTTTCCTTTTTGTTATCCTGTTTTACTGACCTGCTTTCACCTTCAGCCTGTTTTTCTGCTTTGGACTGACTGTTGCCCAACCGTCGCATATTGCTATCATAAATGTTGATGGTTTTAAACTGCGGATTGGCTTCGATGTAACTTTTCTGTTCCGCCCCATCCCGAATGAAGGTGACGGATTGCCGGTTTCCTTTTTTCAAGGAATCCAGCAGGTTGGACTTGTGCTGATCATGCCCTAACTCCTTTATCGGGTGTTTGGCCAGTACCTGATCAAGGTCAAAACCGTAATTCTGGTGGTATTGCTTCAGCTTGTAATTGCCGTTACTGTCCGCCTGTTTGAAGTCCATCTGTACCCAGGCATTGTACAGTTGATTGTCCTTGTTGGTCAGGTCTTTATTGACCGCCCTGCCGCTCATCAGGTTGTAGGCCTCTTTCAGGGTAATGTTATTGCCCTTGTTGATGTAAAAGGTCTGCTCCATGTTATCGGGAACATTCTCCCTTTTCAAACTCACTTTGTAGGAGTTGAAAAAATACATATCACTCTGACTGGACTTGCTGAAATGCAGTTCAGAAGTTGCAATGTCATTGCCGTATTGGACATTGTGTTTCAGGGTGAAATCCGGTGGTTGTTTGCTTAACTTTCCCTTTAAATCGTTTTCCAGTCCTTCACCGAAGCCGGTATACTTAACCTGGTCACGCAGGTATTCAAAATTTTTCTGGTTCATGATGTTTGTTTTAATAAATGAATAAAAATGAATTATTTGAGAGTTTTTTACAGAGAGGGAAGTACCGTTGAACGTACAAGCGCTTTGTTATGAACATCGAGTTTCAGATGTCTGCCCCCGTTCTTTTCCATAAGCTGTACGGCAAGGTATTTCTGATCCGGTATTGTGAATTTTGGCAGGGCGAATACAAAGATGTGCTCCGATTGCCCCCTTACCGTTGGGGTTTCATTCTGAACATACAGAGGTTTGATTTCAATTTCCTGTGTAGCGGTACGTTTGGCTTTCTTCCGGTCACGGATAAAAAAGCGTAACTGGTCAATATCATAGTTGATATTGGATCTGTTCTCCATTTTTATGCGGTAATACATCACATTATCATGGATAAAAAGGCCGTCCAACCGGAATTTCATGCCATACTTTTTATCTTTTATACCATGCACTTTTTTCTTTTCAACGGCTACTGCATTTGAATAAGCCTGTATTTCCCCTTCATTGTGGCTTTCTGGTGAAAAGAAAGCATCCTGCGCGAATGGTTTCGTGGTTCCGAAAGAAAGGTTCAGCACGGAGGGCTGCGGGGCATAGTTCAACAGAAAGCAGTAGAGCTTTCCTTCTGCGGTAATAACGGTCAGGTTGGTTTCTTCAAACCCTTTCCTGCCTGCCTTTATCTGAAGGATGTTTTCTACACCTTTGGCTTTTTGTGCCAGTACGCTTTGGCTCCCCCTGTCCACGCTTTTAATGGTATAGGGAAATACAAGGTTGGTTGTCTTCTCATACGCAATGGACAGAGGGTATGGCTCAATGGATGTTGTGTTTACCGGATTTGCGTTTTGTGAAAATGCGGAAATGCTTGCGAGAAACAGGAAAATACCTGTTATCAATACTGCACTGATCTTTTTCATCTTTTGAAATTTTATTTGTTAAATATTCTGTTTTGAAATTTTTGCCTGTTGCATGTCAGTTATTCTGTTTTTGCTTCTCGTCCCTTAACAGTACCTGGTAGCCTGCTTTCACGGTGACTTTGATCAATTTTACCTTTTTGCTGATCAAGTCCCGGGCTGCTTCTATTCCTGCACTGGCAGCCTGTGCGCCCAATGAAGGATCTAAAGTGGTCAGTCCAATACCCTGAATGGCACGGTCTGCGGACTGTTTGGCTACATCCCTGGTAATGGCCCCTGGTATGTAAATACCATTCATACCGTCCATATCATACACGGATAGCTCCACAGGGAAAAGAGAAGTTTGGTAGCGTAGGCTGCTTATTTTAATGTCCAGCCTTTCACCGCTGAGCTGAGCTTCTCCGAAGAGAAAATTGTCTTTTGGTATCAGCATCCCGTTGATATAGACATCATTTACCAGGCGCAATTTTACGGTTGACCCTGCAACAAGGGTCTGCGTTTCGTGGATGACCGCTTGTATGGCATTTTGCGCCTCATCAGCCAGAACTGGTTCATCCAGTGAATAAAAGCCATTTTGTTGTGACTGATTTATTGAAGTGCTGTTAATACCAACCCTGCTGTCAGGGGTATTGTCCAGTAGCGATACAGGTGTTTCCTTCGCGATAGCGGACACAGCAAATACCTGCCCTTTACTTGCATGGGATGTCTGCCTGATCTTTTCCTGCACACGGTCAGGATGCTGGATATCCAGTATTTTCTCAAGCATACCGTTAAGCTGATGCAATTCGGAATCTTGCCCCTCTGGCTGTTTCATGGACTGCATCATCTGCTCCAGACGGTCAATATCAGATGTATTCACCTGAGTATTTTCACTCCGGTTGTGAGAGGCATCATCTATTGGATCCATAGTGGGGGCGGTAACCTTGTTCATCGCTTCATCCAGTTCTGCCAGCTTCCGGTAAACCTTTACCTCATTGGAGTCACGAGACAAACCGTTACCATAGGGCGAAGTAATTAAAGATCCGCTTTCGTTATTATATTTAGATTGCGATGTATCTTCGTATTGCATTTCATCCGTCTCGTGGTTCATTGAAGTATGCTTTCTGTAATTCGGGTCGTTTTTCATCAATTCCACCAGTTTGGCCGAATCAGAGGCAGCTTTGTCGTAATAGCTCATCTTATCCAAGGGCCTTTCATCTTTTAGATAGGCACCCGGCAGGTTCATGTTGAACCCTTTGTGGGTCAGCGGTTGCGCACTGGCATTCTCTACCTTTCCTCCGCCAAGCGACCAGAACATCAGGGTCATAAATGGCAGTACGAGCAGGGGCAGCATGAGCAAAAATTTACGCTGCCTTAGCATTTTCGGGGATAGTGTTTTCTGTTCCATACGATTTTACTTTTTAATTTGAGATTGATAAATTTTTTCAATCAGCCGGATGCTGTCCGGCAAACCCGGCCGGCTAAGAAGGATGCTGTCATACACTGCTTTCCCTGCGGGGCTTCGGGCAAGGCTGTCCATATTTCCCCTGAACCGGATGATCCGTTGGCAGTCCGTTTTACTGACAATCATATCCGGTTGTGATGCAGCTTCACCCGTTTGCAGGACGTGCCCCGGCTTTTTGATTGGCGTTACGGAAAAAGCAGTGGCCTGATTGCCCGAGAAACTTTGCCCGATCAGGTAGATGCTGTAACCACCGGAGAGGGCAATGAAAGCCAGCATTAAGAGAAGCAGTGTCCTGCGGGACAGGTGCTGAGTCCATCTGCCCATCCACCGCGCCCAACCGGTTTGCATCCGGAGACAGGCATTTACCATTTGTCTTAGTATCCTGTCATGGACTTCATCCGGTCCGGCAGCTTTTGTTTTGTTCTTTTTTCTGAATAAGAATGCCATGATTTTTTATCGTTTTATAATCCTTTGTTTAAATGCGTTACCTGCGGTTCTCTGTTTTAAGATCCCTGTTTTCAATGGTATTCCAGCGTTCAATCAAAAAGCCATGCGGATTATTATCGCTACGGGAAACATTACGCAAGGCACCCTCTGTAATCAGGCTGCGGAAAACAATGCTGGTGGTGCGGATAATGCTTTGTGTTGCATAGCAACGGAACCGGTAAGGGTACTGGTCAATATCAATACTAACACTGTCCACTTTAATGGCCTGGCTGATATTACCGGAGATGATGCCCGAATAGTACCCGTTTTCTTTCAGGTTATCGTATTCACGTTTGGCGCTTGCATCAGCAAGGTAAAGTGCTTTAGTCAGGTTGACTTTAATGACCTTATCGTCCGGGTCAAGGGTAAAGAACAACTGGTGGAAAGTTTTGACATGGTCCCTTGCTTCAACAGGGATATTGTCTTTCCGGTCCGAGGCATACGCTTCCAGCGCCTTGCCGTTTGCCAGGATATATACTTTCCCCTGCATTTGTGATACCAGGCTGAAGCTTTTGTACAGGGCAAAGCAACAAATGAGTACGCAACCCACAATAATCAGCAAAGTAAAGCCCCGCACATGCCGGAAGGCCGTATCTATATTTTTCATTTTTTTGAACATCGCCTTTTTGTTTAATGATTAAGCTCTCAGGAATTGCCTTTTAACTTGTCGCCCATATAACCTGAACCTGAATTGGTATTCTCACTGAAATAAGGAGAGGAGGCTCCATGACCGGCCATACTCTGGGACATCCGCCCGGCGGCATTGCCCATCGCATCCGCTGCCATGCCGGCCCCGGCTGATGCCATACTGACCACGCTCCGGGAAGAGCTGCTGAACAGGCTGGTTACTTTTTGGCCCAATCCGCCGCCGCCACCTGCATGGACGATATAATTGGCTACCGATGGTACGGTGAAATAACCCACGATACCGATAATCATGAACACGAGGTAAGCCATGTCCGTTCGGCTGAAAAATGTATCTCCGTAATCCTGCACCTGTGAAATATCCAGTTCCAGCATCTTTTCCTGTATCTTTCCGATGATAGAGCCGAAGATGTTGGCCACGGGCAACCACAAAAAGATATTGATGTAGCGGGCGATCCAGACCGTGAGGGTATGCTGGAACCCGTCAAAGACGGCAATGCCGAATACCAAAGGCCCCAAAATGGCCAATACGATGAGTTGAAACGTTCGCAGCGTATTGATGCAGAGGGCAGCAGCCTCAAAAAGTACGCACAGCACTTCGCTTATCCATTCCTTGACCGAGTTGCGGAAGTTGTAGGAGGCTTTGGACATGGCAAACTGGATGTCGTTTCCAATGCCATTCAACAGGCCTTCACCCGATGGGTCGGCATTGTCATGGGTATATTTATACCACCTGTCACGGTCACCGCTGCCGCTTTCCCCTACGTACATCTGCCAGGCATCCGTTTTTCGGATGGCTTCTTCTTTCTTCTGCAAAAGCAGGGCAATGGCTTTATCCGAATCCTTTACCATTTCAGAAGTAGCGGTGACAGTTGGTTTCATCACCCCGTTTATCATGGCCAGTACAGACGGAAAAATCATTATACAGAAGCCAATGACGAACGGACGGAATAACGGATAAAAATCTATCGGCTCCGCATTGGCGATATGCCGCCAGATACGGGACGCGATATACCAGGTGGCCGCAAAACCGGCTATGCCCTGGCCAACGCCGATCAGTTTACTGCAAAGGGGAACCATCTCATCATAGAGCTGATCCAGCACACCATGCAACCCGTTCATTTCATTTGCCAGTCCCTGTGCCCTGCCGATAAAGGGCAATATCATACCCGCCACTGCAACACATGCAGTCTTTGTCCATTTTACCATGTTTGTAATTTTTTAGTTGTTTATGCCATAAATGAGGCGCATCGTATTCGCATCGTTCCTCTCTTTTGCACGCTGCAATGCCAGTACGGTGGTATTGTTGTTGAAATGCCGCAAGAACATCAGCTTGTCTTGCATGTCGGCAAATATCCTGTCAATTGCCCCCAGCCGTTCATCGTCACTCATACGGAGCTGGTTTGCGGTGATGATGGTAACCAGGTTGTCCAGGTTATTGAGGCTTTGTTCAAACAGGTTATCATACACCCTTCCGAGGTAGGCCAGTTCCTGCTGGTTGAAATTACGATCCCGCTTAAACCGGTTAAACGCCGATTTGTATTCCTTTACCAAAATGACCTGGTAATTGATAATGTCGGCCACCCGTTTATAATTCTTCACGCTCGGGCTTACCTCCATCAATGCGTCAAGAAAGGTTTTGTGCAGGCTGAAATTACCCTGTGACAAATCCCTGATGGTATTGTAGCCACCACTGAGGATTTCATATCCTTTTTTCATGTCCGACAAAATCTGTTTGAACTGTGCCAGTTTTTCCACGTTCAGCAAAAGCTGGGCGATTTCATCTGCCTGCGCTGAGGCTTTATTTGCCATCGGCAAACTGAATAGTGCTATTACTAAAATGATTATTAGCTTTTTCATGGTCAGGCTTTTCTAATGCCATACAAAGCACGGCTGGTTTGTACATCATTGTTTTCCCTTATCCGGGATGCTGCAAGTACCATCGTTTCGCTATGGAAACTTTGGGAGAATGTGTATTTATCCGTCATATCCTTATACAGGACATCAATACGTTCCAACCGCTCATTGTCCTTCATTTCCAGTTTGCCGTCCGTGTTTACAGCGATCAGTTCATCCAGGGTGTTTTCACAGTCATCCAGCAGCCTGCCCAATACCCTCCCGATATAGTCCAGTTCCTTCCTGTTGAATGCACCACTTTCCCGCACCTGGCGGCGGGTCCTGCCATAACCTTGTATAATTGTTACCTGCATGGCTATGATGTCAGCCACTTTCGCATATTGTTTTATTTTCGGGTTGACGCTTTTCAGGGAATTGAAATAACCGGTATGCAGGTTAAATTCGCCCCGTTTGAAATCTCCGATAGTATTCAATCCCTCTTTTGCGATGGAATAACCCTTTTGTGCATAACCGATATGCACCTGCAAGGCCGCAATCTGCTGGATCAGGTACTGCTTTTGAGTCTTTTTTTGCCGGAACCATTCGGCGAAAGTCTGTGCCTGCGTTGTTGTTACAATTGTTGTGAGCAGGAACAAAATCAGTAATTTTTTCATGGTCTCTGTTTTAATTGGTTGGTAAACCATATAACTTTTTCACTACGTCCACATCATTATTTTCCTTTGCCCGTTGCAGGCTGAGCATGATATTTTGCTTGTTAAACCGGGTCAGGTCGTAATAATTGGCATCCACCTGATCGGCTGCTGCATTGATGATTTCAAGTCTTTTGGCATCGCTCATTTGTGTGGTAAAGGAGTTGATGACCAGAAATATCTGGTCGAGGTTTTTGGCGCTCTCATCCAATATGCCCGAATATACTTTCGCCATATAACCCAGCTCATCCGCAGTAAAATATTTGTCCTGCCGCAGCAGGTTCCATGCCCGCTGGTACTGCTCTACCAATCTTACCTGTTTTTGGGAAATTTCCCGGATGCGCTGGTAATAGGAGATGATGGATTTAACTTTTGCCAGTTCTTCGAAGTAGTCTTTATACAACGTTTTCTGCCGCTGTGTCCAGTCAGAAATCTCATCCAGTTTCAGTTTGGACAGGGTATTTTCAAGGGTCTTCTGGGCGTTTTGCAACCAGATGGTTTCGTTTTGCAAACGCTGTATCTGCAGGTCAACCGCTTTGATGACCTTTTTAATACCGGCCTTAATAATTTCCAGTATGGCAACAGGTGTGGCGCCAGACTGGCTTGCAGGCACCACTGTCAGGGAACAGCACAATACAATCGCCATGATTTTGATATACCGTTTCATCATTTTTATTTTTTAGGCTTTATTTTTTAGGGTTATTGCTTCTCATGTCGCTGGCCAAAGCAGCGATGCCTTTTTGTATATCACCGCCAAACCTTGCGGCATACGCCTGTACTTTCACCTTTTCCGTTTCTTCCGTTGTATAGGCCAGGTATTCCTCCATGCTCACTTCCGTGCGGTACACTTTCGATAACATGCCTCCCAGCGAGATAAATACCTCCTTGTATTTTTTAGAGGGGTCATTGGCCTTGTTCACCGATAGTACCAGCGCTTTTTCTTTCTCAGTCAGCCCCAGCAGCTCCTGTATCTGGTCAAATTTGTTCTGGTATTTGGACTGATCAAGCAGTATTTTACAGTCGCTGTTATTGATGATGGCCTGCTTGACTACGGGTGACGAGATGATGTCTTCCACTTCCTGCGTGACGACAATGGCCTCCCCGAAGAACTTACGCACCGTTTTGAACAGGTACTTGATATATTCTGCAAAACCCTCCTTCATCAGCGCTTTCCAGGCCTCTTCTATTAATATCATCTTCCGGATCCCCTTCATTTTCCGCATCTTATTGATGAAAACCTCCATGATGATAATCGTCACTAAAGGAAATAAAATAGGGTGATTTTTGATATTATCCAGTTCAAAGACAATGAACCGTTCCTGTAACAGGTCCAGGTTTTCCGTTGCGTTGAGCAGGTAGTCAAATTCACCGCCCTTGTAGTATGGGCGCAATACATACAGGAAGTTGTTCACATCAAAGTCCCTGTCCTTCACTTTGTCGGATTCCAGCACGCTTACATACTCATTTTTCAGAAAATCATAAAAGGTGTCAAAACAGGGGAACAACTCCTGGTGGCTGTCCAGGTAGTTAAAGTACCCGCTGATGGCATTGGACAAGGCCACGTATTCGCTCCGTTTAAATTCTTCATTGTCTTTTTTCCAGAGCGCCAGCAGCATGGTTTTGATGCTTTCTTTTTTCTCTGTATCCAGAGAATCGCCTTCCCCGATAAAAAACGGGTTGAAGCGTATGGGCTTTTCTTCGGTGTAAGTGAAGTAATACCCGCTGACCATGTCGCACAGTCCCTTGTAACTATGCCCTACATCAACCAGTACGATATGTGTACCCTGTTCGTAATAACTGCGTACCATATGGTTGGTGAAAAAAGATTTACCGCTACCGCTTGGCCCGAGAATAAATTTATTGCGGTTGGTGCAGATACCCATTCTCACCGGCTCATCGCTGATGTCCACATGCACCGGTTTCCCGGTCAGGCGGTCGCCCAGCCGGATACCTACCGGGCTGAGGGAAGAACGGTAGCCCGTTTCCATGTTCAGAAAACAGGTGGCCTGCTCGGCAAACGTATCAAAGGTGTCATTCATCGGAAAATCTGCCTCATTGCCAGGGATACCTGCCCAGAATATCTGCGCGGCCCCTGCGGTCTCCTGTTTGGCCGCCGCATCCATCTGCGCCAGTGCAGAGGACACCTTGTTTTTCAGGTCTTTCAGTTCTCCTTTATCTTCGGTCCACACCAGTACGTTAAAGTGTGATTTGACAGGCAGGCGTTGCTGGCTGATGGCTTCATTGAGAAAATCATTCGTTGAATCCCTTGCGATCATATTCTCCCGGCTATAAGCCGAAAGGGACTGGAGCCGAAGCCGCTTACTTTCCAGTTTGCGCAGTGTCTGCTGCGCATCCTCAAGAAAAATGTACTGGTTGTAGATGTGGTTGCAGGAAAGCAGTTGCCCCAGGGTGCTGGCAAAGCCAATGCTGAACTTGGTCTTGTCGGTGGAATAACAGTCGTAATTGATGCGTGAACCACAGAGGGCTGGCAGATCGGCTGCATCGCCCAGGGTATAGAGTTGGCAGTACTGGTCACCGATGCGCATGTCTCCGCCCAGCTCCATATCTTTAAAAACAATAGCGGAATCTTTTTCATGCAGGTGGCAGTAACGTTCTATCAGCCCTGCCTTGTGGCCCTGGCTCATCAGATCAGCCTCTTTTAAGCGGGTCAACCTGACAAATCCACTGTCTTCCAGTATGCGTTTAAATTGCCCTGCACTGTCCAGAAAATCCTGAAGTAACTGAGGTTTCAATGTTTCTTCCGGTACAATGGATTTTCTGAGTAGGTTTGAAAACAGTGAACTGGACGGTTTTCTTCCTGCCGGCTTTTTGGTCAAAAGGATGTAACAGGTATGTGCCAGGAAGGGACGCTCATTGAAAAAACGCTCACTGCTCCGTGTCAGGAAACTGGTGTCCTCTTTTGTGAAATCAGGTCGGTGTTTGCTGTCAATAAACCAGTCCTGTTTATGGAACACACTGAAGCGGGGCAGTATCTTAATGGCCTTCACCCAGGTCTGGTGAAAGGCTTCGTATTCCTGATCGGACAAGGTGAATATCTCAGGCAGCTCCGCCCGGAACACGATGGTCACATCGCCCTGCCCGGACAGGATGCAATCATGCTCTACACCCATAATGGGTAAAATATCATCCAACAACTTTTCCATACGCACTTTTTTACCTTGTTCTGTTTTTAATGAATGGCGGTTCCCTGCCGCTTATTTCTTTTGGAGAAAAACTTTCCTGCTGTAGGTTTTGATAACTTTGGGAACCTGCCGCCGGGCGATGGCTTTCATCAGACCATGTTCCCCGTATGTGCCGCTCATGCCGTAGATCTTCACGACCAGTACTGTCCCTGCAACCAGGATAATCCCGATGCAGATCAGGGAGGGGATGCCGATGATGTACATGACGGCAAACAGGATGAGCAAGGCAACGACCCCGCCGCCCAGGTACCAGATATACTGGGCCCTCAACCCCTTGAACTCGATGCTCCTGTTAATGCCTTTATTGATTTGATATACGCTGTTTGCCATAACTGTTTTTTTATTGGGTTATAATCGCATCCGGCTGCGTTGCATCCGTTGTTCATCCACTACCGGGTTATGTAGCGGCACGATTCCTTTATCAGGTACTTTATTGCCGTTTACTTTGGCAAGAATGGCCTGCATCGCATCTTCCGGAACCATTTTTATAACGGGTACCGCTGTGTCAGGCTCCAGCTTTTGACCGGGAAGGTTATTTTGCCTTAACTGGTTCTCCTGTATTTTTATCGTGATCTCCCTTTCCAGCCGGGACAGTTCACTTTTCATCTGCTGCAATTCCGCTTCTTTGCCGAAAGGCTTAGTTGTGAGCTGCGCTATCATTGGAATGTCTTTTTCCAGTTCCTGTAAATTCTTTTGGTATTTTTCTTTCAGGCTGTCCACCCGGTCAATGGCATTCAGGAAATGACGTGCCGCCAGTTTGGGGTTATCGACATTCGGTATCCCATTGGTATAAGTGTATTTGATGCCCTCCGGTGAACGCCGGGCATAGAAGCTGTTTGAATACCGGTATTCAAACATGCCTTTTTCTTCATAAGACTCCCGCTGCCTGCGGATGTACAGCTCAAAACCATATAGCATACCTATTTTCTGTTCGTCCGTCCTGTCTTCTCCCGGTTTCCATGTTTCGTACAGTTCGATCAGGTGTTTGCCTATTGCTTCGGCATCTTTTCCGTTAAAACCATCCAGCATCACAGGATTGGCCTTTGTACCGTCCTTCTCCAATTGCAGCCTGCTTTTGTACCAGGTATCATCCCCGGTCAGTTTATCCAATGTTTTTACCGTAGCCGTCTTTTCCTTTTGAAGTTCTTCCCACTGTGTTTTTGAACGGGATACTTCCTTGAAATGCGCTTTTCTCAGGCTTTCCATCACCGCAATTTTCTTTTCCAGTTTTGATTTTTCCAGCAGTGTTGTATCGCCTGAGAGCACGGCGATGTATTCCGAAAAATTCATCCCGCTTTTTTCATCTGCCGCCCCTTCATCAATGCTGCGCACACTGAGTTCACAGTTTTTCATCTGGCTGATGAAGGTTTGTTTGTTCTTCAGCAGGTTGAACTTGTAGTTGTCCAGTGACTGCTCCACGGCATAGATGTAATTATGCACTTTGTTATAGTACTGCTCTTTCGCCAGCACATTACCCTGCCTGGCCCCGCGTCCGTTGCGCTGTTCCAGTTCCGACGGCTTCCAGGGTATATCCAAATGGTGCATCGCCACAACCCGTTGCTGCACGTTCAGTCCTGTACCCGCCTTTTCCGTACTGCCGATCAGGATGCGGATTTCACCGGCATTCATTTTCCGGAACAGCTCGGGTTTTTGTTTATCTGTCCAGTCATGGATAAAAGTGATTGCTCTGGCAGGGATGTCAAAATCCCGAACCAGTTTTTCTTTCAGGGCATCATAGAGATTAAAGTCGTCAGGCCGAGGCGTACCAATATCCGAAAAGACGATCTGTGTCCCTTTATGGCCGTGGCTGTGGTGGAACAGTTCCGCTACTTTCCGGGCGCAGACGTTAACCTTGTTGTCCGGGTGGTCGCTGTATTTGCTCTGATCAACCAGGCGCATATCTGCTGACATTTTTTTTGCGTAGTTGGTCGCAATCAGCATTCGCCCTTTGTCTTCGTCTTCACTTAATTTTCCCCGGCCAATAAGCGTCCCGTCACCTGTTTTGGCGAATTGCATCAGGTTTTTGATGAACTCGCTTTGTTCCGGAGTGGGTTTAATGTTGACCAGCGTTTCATTAATTCCCGGTTTGTCCAGACTGATGTGTCTGGCCGTCTTATAATCGGTGATCTCATTGTAGAACAGGGCCAGTTCGGGTACCTTGATAAAATGACGGAAACGCTCTTTTGCGATAATCTCATTGGTAACCGAAAACTCAAAATCAGTGGTTTTGCGAGCGAATACCGCCGCCCAGCCGTCAAAGTTTTCAATACGCTGCCGCTCCATTTCCTTTGGCCGCAGATATTTGAACAGCAGGTACATTTCCGTCAGGCTGTTGGAGATGGGTGTTCCGGATAAAAAGGTAACGCACAGGTCAGCATTGAATTTTTCCTGTAAGGTGCGCACGGCAAACAGCATATTGAGCGCTTTCTGGCTCCCTTCCATATTGCCCAGCCCGGCCACCCGGTTGTGCCGGGTAGTAAAGGTCAGGTTCTTGAATTTATGCGCTTCATCCACAAACAGGTGGTCGATGCCCATTTCCTGAAAGTTGATACCCGCATCTTTCTTTTCTTCAATATTTTTCAACACGCCCTTTAATTGGCCTTCCAGGTTGTTCTTGCGTATTTCCAACCCTTTCAGCATCCGCTTGGAAATATCGCCACCCAAATCTTTCAGTGTTTCCAGGTCACGCTCCACATTATCCAGTTCTGCCTGGAATATCTCTTTCTGGATCTGTGGTGATTGTGGTATTTTACCAAACTGATCATGGGTCAGGATGATGCAGTCCCAGTTGTTGTTCTTGATTTCATGGAACAGGCGCAGGCGTTTGTCCGGGGTAAAATCATTCTCTCCCGGGGCCAGGATCCGGGCAAGTGGATAGGCTTTGTGGTACGTCTCTGCAATCTGGTTCACATTGGCCTTCAGCGCCAGGATCATTGGCTTATGCACGATGCCCAGCCTTTTCATTTCAGTAGCGGCAATGATCATGGTAAGTGTTTTTCCCAGCCCCACTTCGTGATCGATCAGGGCACCACGGTTCTGCACGATACGCCATGCCGCATTTTTTTGCGAGCTGTACAGCTCCTCAATGCCCAGGGCTTTTTTGTCCAACCCTGGAAAACGCTGGTGGCTGCCATCGTATTCCCGCAGCACGTAGCAATTAAAGGTTTGGTTATACAGGCTTTCCAGGAGCTTCTTATCGCTGTCCGGCAGCTCCCGCAACCAGTCCGTGAACCCGTTGCGTATGTTCTCAATCTTCTGGTGGGCAAGCTGTATGGCTTCATTGTCGGGCAGGCGAATGGTCTTGTCATCCGGTCCTGTTACCTCATAGGTGAAAAAGGGTGTGGTATTTTCCAGCGCATGTTCCAGCATGGTGTAACCATAGGTTGTCCTTCCGCTTCGGGGTGTAACGGCATACTCCCGGTCAATTTTGGCATTATGCCCGGAGGTATTGACCTTGAACGTATCGAGCGATGTAAAATAATTGATGCTGGCATACTGTTCAAACAACTGCCTGGCGAACCGCTCATAATAATGAAGGGGAATCCAGCGTTCGCCCAGGTTGAAGTCCAGCAACTCAAAAGGTATCTTTTCTGGCTGTACTTTTTCAATGGCTTCAAGGCTCTTTTGATATTGCAGGTTTCCGGGATTATCCCTTAATATTTCTTCGGCCTGCTGTAATTTCTCTACCACGTTGCCGCTTAAATACTTGTCGGCAGTTTCCCACGTATCCGTCACCGGGTTCAGGTAGATGTGATTGCCCAACCTGCTGATCAGTTCTTTTTCATTAAGCCCTGTTGCCGCTTCCATATAGCCCATATCTACCCGGCCTTTCTCATTCAGGCTGCGGGCAAGGGCATCCAGCGGGTTATCGGTGACAAACCGTTCCTTCTGCCCGGCAACAGATTGCACGAGAATGTCGGCTTTGACAAGCTGAGAGCCTTCTTTGCGTTCCAGTGAAGAGAGGATCGTAAAGCCAAAGGCTGCATCACTGGTGATACGTTTATTGTTGGCCGGACTATTCAGAAAACCATATTGCGCAACAAAACTATCGTAGCGCTGGTTCAGGGATACACGTTCCTTTTCAGCTACCGCTATGCCAGACAACTCCTTTGCGGACAATTCCAGGTAACTGTCGCGCAACGCGGTGTAGTTTTGGTAAAATGCAAGGTCACCCTGCCGGAGCAATGGCTGGAACCCGGCATGCTTAAACTCCGTACCCACATTGCTGATGATACCAATCTGGTTTTGATGCACCACCAATGTGCCTTCTTTATAAAACGGTTTCAGTTCAGGATATGCTTGTAACAACTGGCGTCCACTGTCCAATCCAAAAGCCTGCTCAAGGCTTTTATCTCCTTCATAGATATACGCATGGCCGTATTGCTGCAACCCTCCGGCAAGTGCCGCCAGTTCATGGCCTAACAGTGATGCGCTCATCCAGAGAGAGGAAAACTGCACTTCCTTTACATTGGAATACAATTTGTATAAATACCGGTTGGCTTTTTCCTGTTTAGCCGTTAACAGGACAATGCTTTCATGTGCAGGGTTATCACTGGTCTTTATCGTGCTGATCAGGCGAACCGTCTGCTTCTGAATGACTGATTTATCCAGATCGTTAAGGTAATCCATTGCCCGGCCGATGTTTTTTGCCGGGGCAGTATCAAACAAACCCAATTGCACAGGAATGGACGTGGCCTTGCTTTGAGGCATAGGCAAATAAGAAAGGCTTTGCTTTTGTGTTTCCGGCTCATGGGTAGCAGCCATCAATTGTGCGTGGTAAAACAGGTTTTCGCTAAAACGTTCCCTGATCCCTTCCCGGATTGTTACCGCCAGTTTTTCTTCAATACCGTTTATCTCGCCATGCTGCCACACGCTTTGGTTCGCTTGTCCATATTGGTTTCTCCCGGCTTTGAGTTCATCGCCGGTGACCAGTTCCGGATGTCGGTGGATGAACGTATTGAGTTGGAACTGCCCGAATTCATTTTCCTGTTGCATGGTTTCCACCAACTCATTTTCTTCGTTGGTAAGCCCCGGCTTGCTTTTATTCTTCTGCACTATCAGCAAATGGTTGGGAGCCTGGGTGTTGCCCGTTTCTTTCATCAGGTTATCAGGCATGACCGACAAACTGATAAAATCTGCACGCTCAAACAGGTACTCCCTTGCCGCACGGTTGGATGGGCTGTTCAGAAAAACATCAGTCGTAATATATGCCATCAAACCGCCGTTTGCGATCTTGTCCAGCCCTTTGGCAAAAAAGTAACTGTGAATTTTTCCGGAAAGTTCCTTGTTGGTAAAAGCTTCATCATAGACGGGAAAATTTCCGAAAGGAATATTGCTTACAATAAGGTCATATCGCCCGTTATCTGTAACCGGGGTTTCCTCGAATCCTGCAATATGTGTCTTGACCTTTATGGAAAGGCTGCTGTTTAGCGCCGATAGCACTGAACCCGTCAGCAGGTCTTTTTCCACGGCCGTAACCTGTTCAAGCCCGTGAAATACTTTTTCGGCCTCCGTGATGAACACGCCCGAACCAGCCGAGGGTTCATAGATCCGCTTCGGCCTGATGCCTTGTTCTTTCAGAACGTTATAAAGGGTGCGGGGTACAATTTCCGGTGTGTAGAAGGCAGTCAGGACACTATTTTTTACCGACTGAACTGTTTCCCTGTATTGCTTTGCGTCAAGGTTATTTTGCAACAGTTCATGTAATTCCTGGATACCCGGGAATAACCGCAGGTCACCATCCGTTGCACCCTGCTTTACCCACTGCTCACGGGTTGTTGGAGGGTATAATACCGCCTTTATCCCGCCAAAGCCGGAATACTTTTGAAGCGTTACAATATCGGTTGCATGAAGCCGGGTTTTCTTGTCCCACTCTAATGCAAGCCGGATAGCCGCTATATTGTCGGTTAATTTTTGAAAAGCATTATAAGCCATACCTCACGTTTTCAATCCACACCAATGCTTTTAATCTCTTTTAAAACCGGCACCCGAAACATCAGGATACCGGTATCATTACTTGCCTTCCATGTATTGCCGGATCGTCCCGGCAATCGCATAGCGCAGCATCCTGTCCTGCTCATTGACCTGAGTAAATCCCAATGTTTCAAATACCGTTTCACTTTCGCTGATCAGGTTCACGATCTCGTAAGTGAGCAAACCTGATTCTTTTATGCGCAGAAAATCCTGCCCAAACTCATCTTCCAGTACACTCAGGATATAATTGAATCTGGAAGGACGGAGATCTTTGGTTAGCTCTTCCATACATAGTTCCTCAATGATATAGCCGGGCTTGTTCTCAGCCAGTAGTTGGGATGCCAGGGACTGAATGCCATTTACCTTTTCTTCGAGGTAGCCTATTACGGAAAAATCCTGCTGCAAATTCAGCATCAGGTCCGCATTGTTCTGCACGATATACGTCCACAACTTTTCTTTCAGCATTTCTTGCATAGCTCACGGTTTTAAACACCAAAGAAGGATTGGATAACAGTGGCTACAACCACTAAAAAGACACAACTACCGAACCATGCAGCAGCTACCTTGCCGGTATCCTGATCACCTGCATTCCATTTCTGGTACACCTTAACCGCCCCGATTAATCCAAGCAGTGCACCTACGGCATACATCAGTTGAGTGCCTGCCGCAAAATAGCTGCGTACTTTTTGGTTGGCTTCATTGATACCCGCTATGCCATCCTGGGCCATTACCGCAAAATGAAAGGCTGATAATAGCAGGGTTGCACCCAGTCCTGTTAATCGTTTACGGTTTAACTTTCTGAATTTCCATCTGAACATTTCCATAATACACGTTTATTAAAGTTTGAAATCAATTAAAAAGGAATAAAAAGCGGAGAGGCTTCGCCGTCTCAATACCCGCTTCTCCTGCTGCCATACTGCACCGGGACGGACGGGGAAGCACACTCCGCTAAGTGCTGTCACATTGCATCCTTCCACAACAGGTCCACTTCATCCTCGCTTAGTGTAACAGCGCCGTATTTTTCACATTCCGATGCGACCAGCTCATTGATAGAAGAACGCAGGGGAGAGTTTTTGATATTGGGGTATTCCCGGAGTACCAGGTGCAGGTATTGCTTGAATTCCTGCGGGATAAGTTTTTTGTCGGAAGCATCGGCAATTACACCTTTTAAGCGTTCGATCAGGTGCTCCACTTCTGCAAAGTCATCATCCGTGGTTGTTTCAAAAGCAGGACTTTCGTTAGGGTAATTCTCTTCGGTGGACAAGATGTCTTCACCGCCTTTATCACGGGGTAGGGCTACACTGAAATTAGGTCTCTGTTTTCCGGAAAACAGGTCTTTCAGATCAGCGGAAAAATACCGCAGCCCTACAAAAAGATAATAAATAGCCAGTAGCAGGACGACTGCCACAAAGTAGTCTGTCCATGAAATGTTGGTAAACATATGCTTTCAATTTTTCGTTCCACACTAAATTCTTCAATCCGGAGCCGGGAGATTCTTAGCCGCTGTCCGGGTCGTTTACAATTACTGGACAAAAGAACGATGGAATGAAAGTGCCTACAAGTCCAATTTTTTGTTGTACCCTTTTTGGAACTGCTGGAACCACAGGTAAATAAGGGTATTTGAGAGGTGATTTTTTTTGAAATAAAAAAAGCCTCCCGTTACGGAGGCTTACTGTAAATATTTAGGGTAAGGATTATAATATCACAGAACAGGCTTCTGCAAAATCCACCCTTTGGCTGATAAAGAAAATTTAACCCGATGCCTTACCGGTTCATTTAAATTCCTTTTCATCAGGACAGAAAAAGGAGTGATATTTTTATAAACAGATGTGTATTCCACCCAAACAGTATTCTTATTTTCACCATCCTGAGTTATACTAAGGTCTATCACTTCTTCATCCGCAATTTTTACCTTTTGCACATCGAGCGCTTTGTCTTTATCCTGAGTAGGCAGAAGATAAGGCTTAGCTTTCTCAGTGAATTGCACCAAAGGTTTTCCTGTGTCCTTTAATTTTTGTGTCTTTTGCACTGTTACCATGCCGTTGATTTCTAAACCCGCATCAAGTAAGCTTTTAGCATGTTCCGGATCACTGCAAAAAATATAATAATCAACCACACGCGGGTAATTGAGCTCTTTGTTGATAAGCTGTAAAGCTTCTTCTTTTTTTAACTCTTTTGTGCTGCACCCTGACAGGATACTGACTGTAGAGAGTAAAATGAATAATAACTTTTTCATGGCAATCTGTTTGATGGATTAATATTCTTTAATCTTCCTGATGATCCGTTCCAAGGTTTCAATGGCTATTTGCTTGTCCCTTTCCTCAGCGACATATGATTTACTGCGCATACCATCATAGGATAAATCTTCTTTGTAAGGTGTAGATAAATGGGGAACGATGGTTTTGAATACTTCGTTCATGGATTTGGCGACCACTATGCGCAGCTCATCTGACGCTCTTAATATCAGTCCCGTTTGATCGGTGGAAAGGATGCACATTACTTTTTGCTTAGGCTTCTCTGGGGAAACTTTTTGCTTAGGCAATTCTGTATTACTTTGCAATGGCGTAACGGAGAGACGCATCTTCTTTTCCAGGTAAAAAATTTCCTGGACAAACCAGTTGCTTAGAACAGTCTTCAAATCCCGGTATTGTGGATTAAAAATGACTCCCGGCTTTCGGTGCATCTGGTTAAAATCTTTAAAATGTACCAGCAACTGATCTAGCTTCTCCGAAAGGTTTTCCAGACCGTTGATTTTTTCGGCAAGTCTTTCGGTAAAGTGATTGGCAAACGCTTTACTGTTAAAGTTGAGATAGATCAAAAGTTCGTTTAACGCGGTATAGATACAGGTTTCCTTTTCCGGGTCTTCCAAAACTTCCAGTTCCTTGGTAAGTTCTTTTTTATAAAGTACATCACGGAAAGTGACTGGGTACTCTCCCTGGGGACGGTTGGTAAATGAATACAATGTCTTAAGCACGATATCCACGATCCGGCGATCCGGGACAAGCTTATACAGTCTTGTCTTTAATTTTCCCAGGCGCAGACTTAGCTCTTTTTTGGTTACAAGTAAATAGGTCGCAGGTACGCGCTCGTCGAGACTTAAATAAGTTGAAAACCGGACTTCTATGAAAGATAGCAACTCGTCAAGGCAGGAAATAAGGTTATCATATACTGTTTCAATAAGCACATTTTTCTCTGGAAGCTTTTCCTTATTTGCAAATACCTCATCAAGCAGGAATATAAGTGCTGAATGATACTTCTTGATTAATAATTCGATCTGACTTTCCTTTGTTAATCAAATACCTGATTTTTCAATAAGGATTTAAACTGCTCTTTCTCTATTGCTATCTGGGATATAACCGTATTGATCTGATCTTCTTCCATAGATAAAAGATCAGTTTTGCTCGGATTAAGAATATCGGTTATGAGCAAATCACACCATTCAATATTGTAGTTTTTCTCCATTCTTTAACAATTTAAATGGATTTGGATTATTCCTTTATGTACAAGCGTTCCGATGGCATACTCCATTTGTTCCGAAACCTTTTCCGAAACTTCGTTCATCCTGGATCGTTCATTTTCCAAACCCAAAATGAATGCACAAAATGTTTCCATAGCAAAAATTGAGTCCACTCCGAAAAGCAAAAAAACAAAAAATGTCACCAAGACATCAAGTTACACAAAGATTTAAATTTCAGTGCAATACTCATAGTGAATCTTGGTGCCTTTTTGCCTTGGAGGCAGAAGAAGACTTTTCGGATTGGGCTCAAAATTCAAATTGTTAATACCTGAGACATAATAAAGCCCATTAATAAATTCCATCCACCCATGAAATTCTATAACCGTTCACTCTTTCACTTTATTCACTTCACAAAAACGAGTTCTATTATAAATTTCACCAAACACGAATTATGAAAACTTTACCTTATGTTGGATTTTAATTAACATTTTGAATTAGTTATCTTTCCTAACAAACAAAGTCATTCCAGAGCTCTTTTACCAACTGGGGTTTTGGCACAAAAAGAAACTTTTCAGTATTTTCCTCAAATTGTTGATAAATAGGCTTCCCAGTTTCAATGCCAAGCAATGTATAGATTTCTGGACTTTTCATAATCAGTTCACAATCCTTATAATTAGGGTTTTTATGCCATTCAATTTCCCCGGAGGATGTAAAAATTGGAAACCAGGCCAGTCCGTTGTGGGCCCTGACGCCGTCATATTCAAATCCATATTCACGGTCACACCAGGCGCCAAAAGTCAGCGGTTGCTCCGGATCTGCACTGATGGTGGCGTGCGCCCAGTACGGAGGAACAATCACCACCTCTCCCGGATTGGCAATCACGGCAAAACATCTTCCGGGTCGATCATTGGCAGTTTCCTGCATGTAGATGATG
>JALOCD010000019.1 GCA_023228025.1 Prolixibacteraceae bacterium
TGTTCGTTTCCTTGCAATGTGTCAGGTGAACTTCAGCCTGAATGGCAAATTGGGCCGTAAGGTTCTTTCATCCTTATAGGTATTTTATTAAATTTACGCACGCCTCGTGGCGCACCAAAGGAAACACAAAGGATTTCGTTATGACTAAACGACATTGCACCACATTAGCAGAACCATGAAAAAAACAGGATTTCTTCTCTTATTAACGCTTCTTGTTGCGTTGACAGGATTCTCCCCTGCCAAAAAGAAAATTACGATCTACACAATCGGTGATTCCACCATGGCCAACAAGGATACGACAAGGAGCAATCCCGAACGGGGATGGTGTCAGGTGCTTCCGGTATTTTTCAATGAAAACCAACTTGTTATAGACAATCGTGCCAAAAACGGAAGAAGTTCGAAAAGTTTCCGCGACGAGGGGTTGTGGCAGGGTGTTTTGGATGTGATTCAGAAAGGCGATTATGTTTTTATCCAGTTCGGGCACAACGATTCCAAGCCCGATGTTACACGTAAAACGGATCCGCATACCACTTATCATGACAACCTGGTCAGATACATTCAGGAAAGTCGCGAAAAAGGGGCCATCCCTATTCTCTTCACTTCCATAGTGAGGCGCTCTTTTGATGCGGATGGCAAAGCAATCAATACGTTAGGCGAATATCCGGCAGTGACCCTGCAGGTTAGGAAAGAGCTTGATGTACCTGTCATTGACCTCAATGCATCCACAGAAAAGCTTATCAACGATATGGGAATTGAAGGATCGAAGGCGCTTTACATGATCTTCGAACCGGGGGTAAGCAAACTGGATCCTTCCGGCAAAACCGACAATACCCACCTCAATCCGTTGGGAGCTTTCAAAGTTGCTGAACTCGCGGTTCAGGAGATCAAAAATCAGAAATTGCCTTTTGCAAAATATTTAAAGAAGAACGTCTCCTTCAAAACGAACTTTCGTGGTAACATCGACAGGAAAGCGTTGGTAAACAGGCACAATGTCAAAATTGAGAAGGTCGACACCCTTGCATCCCTGACAGTGGGCAATGGTAATTTTGCCTTCACCGTTGATGCTACCGGACTGCAGACCTTTCCAAGCACCTATGAAGGAGGTATCCCGTTAGGTACTCAATCGCAGTGGGGATGGCATGATTTTCCCAATGGTGCAGGTTATAAACCCGAAGAGAGCCTGAAAAATTACAATTTCCATGGCAGGCCGGAATCCTATTCTGTCCAGTTGAAGAGTCCGCAGCGCGGTGTGGAAGCCGGCAACTTTTTCAGGGCCAATGCGCATCGTTTGCACCTGGGAATCATCGGTTTGGGAATCAAAAAGAGGGACGGCTCAGCTATCTCGATCAAGGATATTACTGATCTCAAAGAGGAGCTTAATCTTTGGAAAGGTGAGATTCACAGCACTTTCAAGATTGAGGGTATTCCGGTAGAAGTGACCACCATCTGCCATCCGGATCTTGACATGCTCTCATCCAAAATCACCTCACCCTTGATAGATGCCGGCAGACTAAAGATTAAATTTGATTTCCCCTACCCTACCGGGAATCACATGGATGGGGGATGCGACTGGAAAAGTCCGGACAAACATAAAACTATATCCAACCCTGTCGCCGTAAATTCGGTGATCTTCGAACGCATGATAGATGCCACCGCCTATTTTGCAAAAGTAGACTGGGTAGGCTCCGCCAGGATGGAAGAGAAGCAGGCACACCACTTCGAGTTATCGCCCAAAGGTCAGAGTATCAAAATCAGTTGCCTGTTTTCAAAAGATAACAGATCGCTTCAACTGGCAGACTTTAATCAAACTTCTCATGCCAATGAGTCAAAATGGAGTTACTTCTGGAATAGAGGAGGGACAGTGGATTTTTCGGGTAGCAGCGATCCAAGAGCCTTGGAACTTGAGCGCAGGGTCGTACTGTCGCAATATCTGATGGCTATACAATGTGCTGGATCTTTTCCGCCCCAGGAGACCGGATTGACCTACAACAGTTGGTATGGAAAATTTCACCTCGAGATGCATTGGTGGCATGCAGCCCATTTTGCCCTATGGAACCGCATCGATTTGCTGGAAAAGAGCCTCGGATGGTACCGTGACGTATTGCCAATGGCTCAAAAAATTGCCCAGAGGCAAGGGTATAAAGGCGCCAGATGGATGAAAATGACAGATACAACAGGGATTGAGGCACCCTCGTCGGTCGGTTCATTTCTGATTTGGCAGCAACCACACATCATCTATTTTGCGGAGCTCTGTTACCGAAACCACCATTCCAATGATATTTTGGGAAAATACAAGGAACTGGTATTTCAAACAGCCGATTTCATGGCCTCGTTTGCCACCTGGGATCCTGATAAGAATCGTTACAATTTGGTTGGGATCATTCCTGCTCAGGAATCGTTAAGCCCCGAGGTAACCTACAATTCACCTTATGAACTGGCTTACTGGCACTGGGGACTGAGTGTTGCTCAGCAATGGCGGGTCCGGTTGGGAATGAACCGCAACCGTCAATGGGACGAGATCATCGAAAAACTTGCCGTTCTGGCACAAAAGAATGGCCTTTACCTCTCCGCAGAGAGCGCTCCTGATTCGTATACCAATCTGCCTTTCCATTCAGACCATCCGGCTGTCTTGGGTGCACTGGGTTTCATGCCCGAATCAAGAATAGTCAATAAAAAAATCATGAATACAACGTTTGATTACGTCTGGGATCACTGGAACTGGAAAAAAACCTGGGGCTGGGATTTTCCGCTGGTAGCGATGACTGCTACCCGATTGGGACGTCCCGACAAGGCCATCGATGCGTTGTTTATGAATATCCCAACCAATACCTACCTGGCTAACGGACACAATTACCAGGATAAAAGACTAAGGCTTTATTTGCCCGGAAACGGCGGCTTTCTGGCAGCGGTAGCCATGATGTGTGCCGGATACGACGGCTGTGAGACGGAGAATCCGGGGATTCCCAAAGATGGAAGATGGAAAGTTAAATGGGAAGGTTTGAGCAGAATGCCCTGATCAACGATCAACACCTGAAAGGTTTTGGAAACCTTTCAGGTGTGAATGGCCAGTTTCTCTTTGCAATGGCGGCATAACTGGTGTTCTTTTTGATCGATATCTTCAACATAGGTGCTCGACCGCATCACACACGAAGGGTCATAGCAGTGAATCAATCCAAAGGTATGGCCAAGCTCGTGAATAACCTCCTTGCGAAATCGCTCCACCAGTATTTTCTCATCTTTGAAGATGCCGTACCGTTCGTTCCTCAATCTGTAGATCGAAGCGATTCCGGCTCGACCGTTCAAATATGCCTGCCCAAATATGTAAGTTAATATGGGAATATAGAGATCAACATTGAAAAGTCCGAGGGTTTTATTTGTCTCTTTGGCAAAACTAGAATCGATCTCTTTCAGTAATTTGAAACCATCATACTGCCGCCTGGCCGGATCATAAAAGAGGCTAAGATCCAGATGGCCCTCCTTTGTTTTGACCGGAAGTTGAAATTCATGTTCCACATCATTGACCACCTTGTCAAGAAGGCCTTTCTCAAAATATCCAAAGGAGATCAATTTGATTTTTTCCAGCTTCATTCAAAGTTAGGTTTTGCTCAATTGTTGGGAGTTTGGTTCTGCTTTTGGTTTTTCTTGATAATTTGGGGGCAAGACCCGCAAGACTGACAGGACAATTTTGACCCTCAGTCTCTTAGACAGGATCAGGAACCAATTTACTGTTTCACTGTTTCTCAGTTGCTATCCACAATTTTCATCGTTCAGTTCCCAAACTCATTATCCCATTTTCGCAGTTTCTCATTTTCACATTTCCCAATTTCCCAATTATTTTGGTGGTGTTAAGCCATACTTTTTAATCTTGTTGTATAGTGTAACCCTGTCAAGTTTGAGCGCCTTGGCAGAAACAGTAATGTTCCAACTGTACTTGTTAAGTATCTGTTGAATGTGCTTTTTGCCAAGATCATCCAGGCTCTCAAAGGTGGGTTGGCTACGCTCTTTCATCAGTGGAAGGTCCCTCAGCATAATTTTCTTGCCGTTTCCAACAACAATGGCGCGCTCAATCATATTTTCAAGTTCACGGATATTTCCGGGATAGGCATAGGTCTCCATGCGCTGCAATGCAGCCGGTTCAATGGAGACAATAGGCCTGTTCATAGAGCTGCAATATTTTTTGATAAAATAATCAATCAGCAAAGGAATGTCCTCAACCCTTTCCCGCAATGGGGGTACGTTAATGTTCACCACATTGAGCCGATAAAAAAGATCCTCACGGAACAATCCCTTCTCCACCATCCCTTTCAGATCTCTGTTGGTGGCACACAGTACCCTGAAGTCTGAACTGATCTCCTTGTTTCCACCGACGCGCACAAAGCTTTTCGTCTCCAGTACCCGCAAAAGCTCCACCTGCATTTTGGGAGAGATGGTAGCAATTTCATCCAGAAAAATTGTACCGCTATCGGCCATTTCGAATCGGCCCTTCCGGTTGTAAACGGCGCCTGTAAATGCTCCCTTTTCATGTCCGAACAGTTCACTCTCCAAGAGACTTTCGGTCAGTGCACCACAATGAACGCTGACCATTGGAAAAAATTTGCGTGGTGAATTAGCGTGAATGGCCTTCGCGACAAGCTCTTTACCGGTACCGCTCTCGCCAGTGATGATCACGGAAGCCGTAGACTGTGCCACACTCTCTATTTGCCTGAATACCTCCTGCATGGCTTCGCTGTGACCGACCATATCTTCCACATTTTCAAGCGAGATGACTTTGTCTTTCAAAATTTCATTCTCTTCGATCAGGGATATCTGCTTGGAGGCATTCCTGATTAAATGGGAAAGATCATCCGGATCGAACGGCTTCGTAACATAATCAAAAGCGCCGTCTTTCAAGGCTTGAACAGCTGTGTCGACCGTCGCAAAAGCGGTCATGATGATCACAATGGCGTCACTCTTCAAGGATTTGATGCGCTTCAACATTTCCAGGCCATCCATGCCCGGCATTTTGATGTCTGCCAGAATGATGTCAAAGTTGTCTGACTGAAGAATTGTGAGGGCTTTTTTAGCATTTTCGGCGCATTCGACATAATATCCATCTTCTATGAACCAGTTGTACAACGAATCCCTGACCGATTCTTCATCGTCAACAATTAGAATTGAAATTTTCTTTGCCATACTATATAATCGTTAATTCTTGATAAGAGGGAGTGTCAGTGAAATTGTCGTCCCTTTTCCCCTTTCTGATTTTACCTCTGCTTTTCCTTTGTGATTCTGTATGATTCCATGAACGATTGCCAATCCAAGTCCTATACCGCTTGCATTCTGTTTTGTAGAAAAGAAAGGTTCAAAAATATGAGAAATATCCTCTTCATTGATTCCAACACCATTGTCGGATATCTCAATGCGGATATGATCTGCATCCGGGTTCAGCGTCCTGAAGAGAACTTCCCCGTTCTCTGAAACAGCTTCCGACGCATTGACCAAAATTCCGATACAGGCCTGCTTGATCTGGTTGGGACTGCAATAGATCAGATCCGGTTTGGCCGAAAAATCCGAAATGAAATGGACATTGGCAATCTTCATCGGATGCGACATCAGTTCAAAGGTTTCATTCAATATTTCATGAAGGTGTTTTTGTTCGAAACCATCCTGGTTTTTTCTCGAAAAATCGAGCAATCCCTTAACGATATCTCCACACCGCTTGGTCTCATTTTCAATCAGTTTCAGATGTTTTAGCATCAACTCCTTTTTAGCCGGATCAATATCCTGGTTACCAAGTTGTTTGTACACCAATTTTGCATAAATCAATATGCCGGAAAGGGGATTGTTGATTTCGTGCGCTACTGAAAGCGACAATTTACCCAGCGAAGCAATTCTTTCGACATTGATCAGTTCATTTTGTGCCTGCCCAAGTTCTTCGGATTTCTTCTGTACCTTGTATTCGAGTTGTTGCGACCAATTCTGTAGCTCATTGGTGGCTGTCTGCAAGTTATCAAGCATTTCATTGAAGGCAACCGAAACCATCCTCATGTCAGACAATTGGTGGGGTTTGACCTCAAGCCTTGTACTTCTGTCACCGCCTGCAACGGCCAAGCTGGCTTTGATAATGGCATTCAAAGGATTTTTTATTTTCTTTCTGGTAAAGAATATTAAAAAGAGAATTAACAAAAAAGTCAAAAGTGCAGCAAGCAGGAAATAATCGGCAGTGGATTTCTGCAATGCCGCATCCAGTCCAGCCAGTGGAATTTTAATAATCAGCGAACCAAGGACTTTGTCGTTCTCGCTGTGGGCATGACAAGCGCTGGTGTAGCACGATTTGTCATTGCGAATCGGTGATTTTATTAATAGGTGACGACAATTGTTGTTGTTGTGGTTCATGCTGCATTCACTGTCTATCCCGATAATCTTGTAGGATTTCTCAGTGGATGAGAACATGGTTGGAAAATTTTTGTGACAAGAGATACAATCTGGATCGCTGTGATTGGTGGTATCATTTGCTATAGAAGAATAAACCAGGTTATTTTTGTTGTCGTACATGTTGACATCATCGATGCCAGACATGGTATTGATAATATCCAATGTCCCTTGCAAAGCAGTCCTGTCATTTTCCAGCATCGACCGATATAAAGCGCCTTCCACCAAAACGCCAATGTTGTTGCCACTCTCCCTGATGACAGATTTCATGTAATCCTCATTGACAGAGCGGAAGATGATCCCAAACGATAAAAAGAGAAAAAAGGAGGAGATCGTAATAATGATCACTACCCTACCATAAATGGAAGAACGGAATTTTACATAGCTGTTTAAGATGGGCGCCCCAACTTTGTTTCCTCTTGATATTCTATTTATCCAACCCATTGTAACAATGAATGTTAAGTCAAACAATCAGACTCAATTGTTTTTCAGAAAGCAATAGAAATGCCAATAAATGCTAAATTGACCAAAGTGCTTGAAGGATATTGTGTTACTAATTGCTAAGTTAATCTCAAAAATTTAAAAATTGGTTCAAATAGTCAATTTTCTTGCGTATTTGTTTACATTCTAAAGAGTGGATGAAATATTTCCCTTTTAAAAATGAAGCGATGTGACAACCACACCGCTTCTGTCGCTAAAAATCTATGAAACAAAAACTTACATTAATTTAGAACGCAATGGCTATCTATTGAAAATACTCCTTATCGTATCCACTTTTCTCCAACCCGCGAAAATGCGGATACTTTGGTTTTGTACCCAGAAAACTATGCTCGAAATCCTTCCAAACTTCTTCCGGAAGTGCAGAAAGTGGCTGATCGATCAGCTCACCACCGTCTTGAAGGATGAGGTTGGAAGGTTCAGGAGTATATCGTTCCACCGAGGCAGCGAGAAAGTCCTTAAATCTTTCCAACTCCTTGACTGACCAACCTGTTGCCTCACCGGCGATATAGCATGTGCTCGTTTCCGCTATCCATCTCGTGGGCTTGATTTTGTACATCCACCCTTTCAGATATGGATCTTCGTTGAGTGCTTCAGGGTTTTGCTGAAGCAAAGTATTGACGGCAATGATCTCTCCGGAGATGGGTGATACAATTCTTAACTGTTTGCCATTGTGACTGATCACAGCCAGAAGATCCTCCTTTTGCACGTTTTCACCCGGTTTCCTGAGTTTACTGAATTTAACTTCACCCGTTAGGTGCAACAATAAATCATCGGCTCCCACTTTGGCAATCCCTTTGCTATCGAGATGCGTCCACATATGATTCTTACTAAAGAAAATACCTTGTGGAATTTTCAACATGCTGGCAGTCAAGATTCCCAGTTTTCTTTTTAATTGCCTGGTCATTTTGACCTGTCTGTTAAGTACAATCCAGAATGGAATCAGGATGGCGAAGAAGGCGATGATTGCCAGGTACTCAATCCCCTTCGTGTCAAAAATGTTGTGGTAAGTAAATCCGTCCATGATGTTGATTATTAAAGTTTGAAATTTTGTAAATATGACTTTGTCAATTCCGCTAATGTTCCTCTTCCACCCATGCAGGTGAATCCCTCAACACAGGCATGCGGTTGATAATCCATCTGAATATCAATATCTCAGTAAAAATTACTGTTAGAGTGACGACTATTTCCATCCATGACGGATAGTAGTGAACGGGTGCATCCCATTTAAAACCAATCACTGAAACATTGAGCCTGTTCAATATGATTCCCACCATGGTCAGAATTGCTGCCAGGCGTATCAGGAGAATATTCCGGGTACGGTAACTGTACAGGTAAAGAAGCATTGGTACCAAAACAAATCCGATCATTTCGAACAGGAACCAATAGCCCATTGGCGTATTTATGAGATCCCAATTTTTGCTGTGTATGAAAACCAGCAGTTGCAAAAAGAAGTAGGCAAACATGGCCCCCGCACAAATCTTGGCCAATCCCTGGAGGATACCACTCTGGGCCTTGTGGTTTTTCTCGCTGATCTGGTCGAAGAATACTTTGTGGCTGATGGAACCTTCAAAGATCACCATCGAAAGTCCTGCAAAGATACTGGATACCAAAAACATGATGGGTATAAATTCGGAATACCACAGTGGATGGATTTTATCTTTTGCCATCAAAAATAGGGCCCCCAATCCTGACTGGTGCAAAGTTGACAAGGTAATCCCGAAGATAACGGCGCCCATGGTCAGTCCTGAAAGAATTTTTCTTGCCCTTCTGGTCCCCAGCCATTCGGCGATGGCAGGTGAAAATTCGATCAGCTCGGCTATCATGTAAAGTAAAAAATGCCATGCCACCAAAAACAGGACCGAACTGGTACCAAAACTGTTGCCAATAATCGGATTGATTACATTCCATGGTCTTCCAAGATCCAAGAGCAGGGCGCCGGCATAAAAGAGGTAGGCAAGAAAACCATTCAGAACTGTAACCCTCACGATCGAGCGGTATTTCTCCATCTTCAGGATATAAACCATGAAAGTGAGGACATAAGCGCCACCTGCAAAAGCAACGCCTGTGACCACATCGAATCCGATCCAAAGACCCCAGGGAGTATCTTGTGACAAATTGGTAATGGATCCGATTCCATTGATGAACCTTATTACAATCAATACTATACCAAGCAAAATGATTGGAATAGCAATAATATTGAAAGGAGTTAAAATTCGACCTTTTGGCCTCAATTCACTCAGAATAAACTTAAAGATGGAACCGCCATCATTGTCTTTTGCCAGTGTTTGAGCTTGTTTATTCATTTTCCTCGTCGTTAGCTTGGTTTCTATTTTTTGTGGCTTCGTGGATCCCCAGCAAGAGCGGAGGTAGCAGTACAAATACGGAAGGAACCGCGTAAAGGAATCCCTTTGACAATTCCGGATAGGAGGAATTCTGTAATTTGGTATTAAACCCGACTTCATTGAATGGGGTTGATGAAAGGTAGAGCCAACCGGTTCCACCGGCAACTTGTTCTCCCCAGATTTGATTTACGTAATCCTTGGGATTTTCGAAAATTCGCTTTCTCGCTTCGGCTATCAGCTCCCTTCTCGTTCCAAAAGTCAGGGCATCGCCCGGACATGCCTCTGCGCACGCAGGTATCTTTCCAGCTTTAATTCTGTCGTAGCACATGTCGCACTTCTCAATTTTTGGATTGGCGCTGTGGTACTCAAATTTTGGCACATCGAACGGACAAGAGACCATGCAGAACCTGCAACCCATACATTTGTTGCCTCGCCAGACTACAGGACCCTCTTTGGTTTTGTACATGGCCTGGGTAAGACAAGCAGCCGCACAGGCCGGTTCGTTGCAATGCATGCACTGTTTTTTGACATAGACTTCGCCCTTTGAAGTGACATAGTTGTTGATCACTGAGCGCTGCTTTTCACTGGTTTTTCGAATCACACCAGCCTTTAGTTCATCTTTGGGCTCAGGCAGCTCGTGGTTTTTGGCACAAACCCTTTCACATGCCCGGCATCCCAGGCAACGTGTTGAATCATACAGTACGCCCTGAAATTCTATGTTACTTTCATCTGGTTTCGCGGCGCCAAAACTGTTTCCCACTGCAAGTGTTGCCCCCGCAACACAAACGGTCTTAAAGAAATTACGGCGATCAAAATTCATATAATATATATTAGTCTGCTGTTAGTAAGAGTGTTGTGTTCTTGTTACCTGGAAGAATCAATGAATTGGGTCTGAAAATCTTCCCATACTTTTGGATCCATTTCAGCGAGAACGTTGTCGGTTAATTCTCCCCCATCCTGGAGAACAACATGCTCATACACCAGGTTATTGGTTCGAACAATTGCTGCAATGAAATCCTTAAGCCGGATAAATTCATCCTTGAGCCATTCGGTATATTTCTCTCCCATAAACATGAACTGGACCTCTCTCAACCAATTTTTTGGTTCTATCTGGTAGACCCAGCCTTTAAAAAATGGTGAGGAGTTGATGATAGCCGTATCTGTAAGAAGGGATACGTTTTGCGCGATAATTGTTCCGGAGATTGGGGCATAGATATTTAAATGCTTGCCCTCCTGAATGATAGTCATAATTAATTCTCCCTTACGTACAATCTCACCTTCTTCCCTCATTTTGATTCTGGTCAATTTTCCGGTTATATGCTGTAAAAAATCATCTATTCCAACCCTTACATTTCCGTCTTGTTCCATAAAAGCCCAGGTGTGGGTCTTATCAAAAAAGAGGCCTTTTGGAACATCCATAACCTTTTCTCTCATGAGCGGGCCCAGTTGAATATGTGGATCAACCGGCGCTGAACCAGCGCTGCTTTTGCTATATAGAAAGAAAATCAGGAATATTCCGGACAGAACAACGATAATCAAGGCAACAGGCCAGAATTTCGGTGAGGCAATGGATGATAAGTTGGAACTAACCTGGATTTCTCCGGTCAATGAAGCCATATTTGACTCTTTTTCACTGATAGTCAAATCACAATATCCATTTAGATTCAGTGATTTCTGTCCTTCGCACATAACCCATGAAAGAAATGCCAATTCGCTTTTTTTTGTAGGTCTTGTTCCTGCCACTGCGTAGATATTATCACACAACGCATTGGGGTATTTACCAATCCAGACACCGTGGGTAAATTCCGCAAGGCTACCATAAATATTTTCAAAACTATCCAATCGTCCATTGCCATTTTTATCGACCGGCAGGAGCCGGATCTTTGCTGTACCTTCAAAAACATTCGTAGCGCTTAAGTCGCTCAACTTACAGAATCCGATTGAAAACTGATCATTCTGAACGGCGATGATGAGTTCTTCAGCCGAATTCAATCTATTAATATTGGCAGTGGCAAGGGTGGATTTTGTAAAAACTTCGAGACTTAACAGTAGACCCTTGTCACCGGGGACATAGATTTGTACTGGAACATTCTGCCCAATTGGAATAAAAGTGGCCCAATTTTTAGTCTCTTTACCCTTGAATAGCATTGCAAATTTATCTGCTGATATTCCAACTTGCGTCAATTGATTGAGCATCGGATTTTTTGCAGAAGTGATTGGAACAATTATATCCCTACCAACCACCATTTTCCAATTGGAGGGATTGGTTAGACCCGGAGCATTTTCATCTGAAACCAAAATTAAATTTTCAGCAGCCCCTGATTTTCCACCAACGGCTTGTTCCAAAGATATTGTGGAAGAGGGATTAGTTGCATTGTAATCCTTGACCCAATTCTGAGCCAGTTTGTACAATTCAGGCGTACAGGCTATTCTTGCAGTGTTTGTCGCGGATTGATCTGCGGCGGATTCACTGGGATTGTCAGACCTGCTTACCGCAAAGGCCAAATGATTTAAGATCAAAAGTGACAACCCGATCGTAATAATTGAAATAGTTTTCATGACTGAAATTATAGGTGATGATTAATTCCCTTCTTTGTTACTTGGTCGAAATGAGTCTCGTACAAGACTATTTCAATAACTGTGCCATGAAAAAATACATATTATATCTATCTGATTATGTACTACTTAAATAATCAGTGTTTGAAATTTGCACATAACATGTGTTGAATTATTAAACAGTTATTATTGAAATTTATTTTATGTTGCTGATTTGTAATTATTTACATGATGTGTATAAATTTTATACAGTGTTGAGTATATAAACAGTTGATGTATATATTGTTGATTTAGTGCCAATTGTCAGCATTTGGATTCGAGGGATTAGGGAATTGTTGGATTATTTATTGTGGTCTATTAGCAAAATTGACTGGACTCCTGTCTTGATAATAGTTTGATCAATATTCGTATTTGTTGTTAAAATACTGTAACTTATATATCAAAAATGAGCTTGTTTCATATCTTGGATAACTTCTTTAAAAGATGGAAAATGAAAAGATTGACGACGCATTAACCTACAGGATAATAGGATGTGCCATGAGGGTTCACGCAACTTTAGGAAATGGATTTCAGGAAGTTATTTACCAAAGAGCTTTGGCGATTGAGATGCGGAAAAACGAATTGCATTTTGCCCGCGAGTTGGAAATGCCTCTCTATTATGATAGTATGAGGATTGGAACGAGAAGAGTAGATTTTCTGGTTGAAGAATCAATTATGGTAGAACTCAAAGCAGTAACGATCCTGGAAGATGTACATCTAGCACAAGGATTAAATTACCTTGTTGCATACAAACTTGATAAGGGATTGCTACTCAACTTTGGAGCAAGAAGCCTCGAAATAAAAAGAGTAAGGCATCCCAAAAATAAGATGCCCAATACTATCCCTAATCAGTAACTTAATCCAATAATCCCCTAATCCAACAAATCCAAATTCAGTGCTTGTATTTTACGGGAGGATTCTTCATTGCGCGGTACATTAAGTAGCATCCCGCCAATATAAACGGAATACTTAAAATTTGGCCCATATTCAGCGCCATACCGGCTTCAAAGGCCTCTTGGTCCTCCTTGATAAACTCGACAAAAAAACGGGTTATGAAAATTCCTGCAAAGCCATAACCGATGATAAATCCCGGACGATCTTTCAGATCTTTGGTTTTGAAGAACATCCACAAGGAAGTAACAAAAACGATCAGATACCCCAATGCTTCATATATTTGGGTAGGATGTTTGGCTACAACTTCATGGTTACGCTCAAAAATAAAGCCCCATGGCAGGTTCGTGGCAACACCATAAATCTCGGAGTTCATTAAATTTCCGGTACGGATCATGGCCCCAACCAGGGCTGTTGGAATAATCAGGCGGTCAAGCGTCCAAAACATGGATCGTTTGGTCACCCTCTTCGAATAGAAGTATATAGCTAAAACGATACCCAAAGCTCCACCATGACTGGCCAAACCCTGATATCCCACAAATTTATAACCTGTCTCTCCTTTTGCAATCGGCAGGACAATCTCGAGAAGATGTTGGGAATAATAACTCCATCCATAGAAGAATACATGCCCGAGACGTGCACCAACAATTGTCGCTACAATCGTGTAAATAAATAACTTATCCAACCATTCGGTATCCGATTTTTCAAACTTAAACATTTTGAACATAATCTGATAACCTACCAGGAAGCCCAATGCAAACATCAATCCATACCAGCGGACTGATACAGGGCCAAGACTAAAAAATTCGGGACTAACATTCCAGTGTATGGATAAAAATGTACTCATTCTAGTTGAGAGTTGAAAGTTGAGAGTTAAAAGTTGATAGTTGAGAGTTTTTCACTTTCAACTGTCAACTTTCAACTTGTTTATTCGTGTCCGTGGCAATTTTTAAATTTCTTTCCGCTTCCGCAAGGACAAGGCTCATTGCGGCCTACTTTTGGCGCATGCCGAATTGGTTGAGGGGCCCTGTGCTCCTCCTGGTGCTCTCCAGGATGATTGGATGCATCCATCTTCTCCTCCCGGTATTGAGAACGATCATGCGCACGTCTGGCAATTGGGGCTTCTTTTACCTCATCGGCCTCACTGATCGGAATTTGTCCTTTCATCAGCGTGGAAACCACTCCCCTGTTGATCTGCTCCATCATGGCCTTAAACAGGTTAAATGACTCTAATTTATAGATAAGAAGTGGATCTTTTTGCTCATAGGAGGCATTCTGTACCGAAGTTCTTAGCTCATCCAGCTCTCTTAGATTCTCCTTCCAATGCTCATCAATGGTAGCGAGAATAACCTGTTTTTCATACGATTTCACCAGATCCACCCCCTGCGTTTTGTAGGCCTTCTCAAGGTTTGTGACGATGTTAAACAGGCGGTGTCCATCGGTGATGGGTACAACGATGTTGTTGTAAATATGCGACTTGGTCTCATAAATATTTTTAACAACCGGCCAGGCCTGACGGGAGATAGCCTGCGATTTTCTAGTAAAATTCTCGATCGATGCATGGTAGATCTTATCAGTAAGTTCATCGACATTGATCTTGGAAAATTCCTCTTCTTCCACCGGAGAGTCAAGTGACAGCGCTTTAATCAGATCCAATCGGAAATCTTCATATCCTTCACGGCCATTCGGTTGATGTTCCTGACTGACAAGTTCGCCCATATCGAAGATCATGTTCAAAATATCGACCTCAATCCGTTCCCCAAAAAGGGCATGACGTCTTTTCTTGTATATGACTTCTCGCTGGGAATTCATCACATCATCGTATTCCAGCAAACGCTTACGAATGCCAAAGTTGTTCTCCTCAACTTTTTTCTGTGCACGTTCGATGGATTTAGAGATCATCGAATGCTGGATGACCTCACCCTCCTTCAATCCCAGGCGGTCCATGATCCCAACAATACGGTCGGAAGAGAACAGACGCATCAGGTCATCTTCCAGGGAGACAAAGAACTGAGAGGTTCCGGGATCTCCCTGACGACCGGCACGACCTCGCAACTGGCGGTCGACACGCCGGGAGTCGTGCCGTTCTGTGCCAATGATGGCAAGACCGCCAAGGGCACGGGTTTCGGGAGTCAATTTAATGTCAGTACCACGGCCGGCCATGTTGGTGGCAATGGTAACTGTTCCCAATTTACCTGCCTCGGCCACGATATCGGCTTCACGTTGGTGTAGTTTGGCATTCAAAACCTGGTGCTTGATACCCCTCATCTGCAACATCCTGCTAAGCAATTCTGAAATTTCTACAGAAGTTGTACCAACCAGCATCGGTCGTCCAATCTTGTTCAGGCGGACAATCTCTTCGATAATTGCCTTGTATTTTTCATTTTTGGACTTGTAAACAAGATCCTCGTAGTCTTTCCTCGAGATTGGCTGATTGGTAGGCACCACGACTACTTCCAATTTGTAAATATCCCATAACTCACCTGCCTCCGTTTCGGCAGTACCGGTCATACCGGCAAGTTTGTGGTACATCCTGAAGTAATTTTGCAGCGTAATGGTGGCAAAGGTCTGGGTGGCAGCCTCCACCACAACCTTTTCCTTGGCTTCGATGGCCTGGTGCAATCCATCCGAATAGCGACGCCCCTCCATGATACGGCCCGTCTGCTCATCTACTATTTTAACCTTATTCTCAATCACTACATATTCAATGTCCTTTTCGAACATGGTGTAGGCCTTCAGCAATTGATTGACAGTATGAACCCTTTCCGACTTGATGGCAAAATCCTGCATCAAAAGATCCTTTTTTTCAACCTTTTCAGCATCAGAAAGCTCTTTATCATTCTGTATATCAGCAATTTTTGCACCTACATCCGGCAAGATAAAGAAGGTTGAATCCGAGTTATTGTGAGAAAGAATATCGATACCCTTGTCAGTAAGTTCAACAGAATTTTGTTTCTCCTCAATGATAAAATAAAGCTCATCAGTGACAATGTGCATGTTTTTACTGTTGTCCTGCATGTAGAAGTTCTCAGTCTTCATCATCTTGGCCTTGTTTCCCTCTTCACTAAGGAAACGGATGGTTGGCTTATATTTGGGTAACCCTTTGTAAGCACGAAGCAACGCCATGGCTCCCTCTTCGGCCTCATCCTTGTTATTTGAGTTTATTTTTTTCTTGGCTTCGACCAGAAGTTGGTTCACCAACTCCCGTTGCGTTTTCACCAACTGTTCGATTGGAGATTTTAGTGCATCAAATAACTGATTTTCACCTTTGGGAACAGGACCGGAAATGATCAAAGGAGTACGGGCATCATCGATCAAAACAGAATCGACCTCATCGACAATGGCATAGTGGTGTTTGCGCTGTACCAGATCGGCAGGCTCGGTTGCCATATTGTCACGCAGGTAGTCAAAACCAAATTCGTTGTTTGTGCCAAAGGTAATATCGGCATTGTATGCTTTTCTGCGTTCGACAGAGTTGGGTTGGTGCTTGTCGATACAATCTACCGAGATACCATGGAACTGATAGATCGGCCCCATCCACTCAGAGTCACGTTTGGCCAGGTAGTCGTTGACCGTCACAATGTGAACGCCGCGACCGGCAAGGGCATTCAGGAAAACAGGAAGTGTTGCCACCAGCGTTTTTCCCTCACCTGTTGCCATCTCCGAGATTTTACCTGTATGCAAAACATAACCTCCAATCAACTGAACATCGTAATGAACCATGTTCCAGGTCTGCAGGGTTCCACCGGCAACCCAACTGTTTGTGAAGATGGCCTTATCTCCGTCGATGGTTACAAAATCCTTTGTAGCAGCAAGTTCACGATCAAAATCAGAAACGGATACGACAATTTCCTCGTTTTCGAAAAAGCGGCGGGCCGTATCTTTCACGATCGCAAAAGCTGTTGGAAGAATGGTTTTCAGAACCTCTTCAATTTTTTTTGTGATGATCTCTTCGAGTTTATCGACACGATCATATAATTTTTCGCCCTCGCCTATGGGCAATTCACCACTCTCGGCACGCTCCTTTAAGGCAACAATCTCATCCTCTTCGGCCTTTATGTAGTCACTTACAATCGCTTTGATCCTGACCGTTTCTGCACGTAACTCGTCATTGCTAAAACCTGTGATGCGGCTGTATTCTTCTTTGATCAGGGCAATGACGGGCATAACTTCTTTAATGTCCCTGTCTGATTTATTGCCCAAAAGACCTTTTAATAAATTTCCAATAATTGACATATTATGTGGTATGGAGTGTTTCTAATTTGATCCTTTTTTAATGCACAACAAAGGTAATTGAAATGTTGCAACGAATGAAATACCAATGAGAATATGTTAACATCTACCGAAAGATGTCAGTATATCCCAAAAAGCGAATCCACAAATACTATACCAAAATATTTGTGGATTCTTCTTTCGCCCCTTCTGCTTCGTTCAGGGACTTGTGTTCTTAAACAAAATACCTATGCTTTGGCAGGAAATGGATTGACGAAGACCCTGGACTGCATCTCGCGGTCCATCATCAACAGGCCCTGGCCTTCACCATTGATCAGCTTCAGGTTATGGAGTATCTGCTCTACATTAGCCTCTTCTTCAACTTGCTCATCTACAAACCACTGCAGGAAGCTCTTGGAGGCGTGGTCACCTTCATTAATGCAGATATCCATCAGGTTATTGATCAATCCAGTCACAGTAACTTCATGTCTCAAGGTCTCTTCAAAGACATCTAGCACATTTTTAAAATTGACGATTACCTCTTTAATCGGAGACAATTCTACACGTCCGCCACGTTCCACCACATAATCAAAGAAACGGGTAGCATGCACCAACTCCTCCTGGTATTGTACCTTCATCCAGTTTGCGCATCCTGCCATTCCTATCGATTGCAGGTATGAAGACATGGACAAATAAAGATATGCGGAATGAAATTCAGCATTAATTTGCTGATTTAATGCGACTTCTATCGATTTTTTTAACATGGCCCCAATTCAAATTATTGTTCAATAAATGATTAGTTCATTCTCTTGTTAAGCTCTATTACCAAAGCCTCCATGAATTTTTCAGTTGTAAGGTAATTTTCGCTTGAAAGTTTATCGCCATAAATGGAGAGGGCAAGATCTTTTGTCATCTTTCCCGACTCCACTGTATCAATACAAACTTTTTCGAGCAGTGCGGCAAAATCGCGCAAAGGCTGATTTCCGTCCAGTTTTCCCCTGAAATCGAGTCCACGCGTCCAGGCAAAAATGGAAGCGATAGGGTTGGTAGAAGTTGGGCGTCCCTTTTGGTATTCACGGTAGTGGCGTGTTACTGTACCATGGGCAGCTTCCGCTTCCATGGTACCCCCATCAGGTGTAAGCAGTACGGAAGTCATTAAGCCAAGTGACCCAAAGCCTTGAGCAACAGTATCTGACTGAACATCACCATCATAGTTTTTACATGCCCAAATGAAATTGCCATTCCATTTCAACGCGGAGGCAACCATATCGTCGATCAAACGGTGTTCGTAGGTGATGCCCGCCTTATCGAAATCAGCTTTGTAATCACTGAGGAAGATTTCTTCGAAAATATCCTTGAAAAAGCCATCGTATTTCTTCAAGATTGTATTTTTTGTCGAGAGGTAAAGCGGCCATTTCTTGGTCAAAGCCATTTTAAAACAGCTATGCGCGAATCCACGGATAGACTCCTCGGTGTTGTACATGGCCAAGGCGACCCCAGGACCGTCAAAATGAAAGACGTCGTGAACTTCCTGTTCAGAGCCATCGTCTGCTTTGAAACAGAGTGTCAGTTTCCCCGGACGATCTATCACTATATCTGTAGCCCTGTATTGGTCGCCAAAAGCATGACGTCCGATCATGATTGGGGCTGTCCATTGAGGAACCAGGCGCGGTACATTTTCTACAACAATTGGTTCACGAAAAATAGTACCGTCCAGAATGTTACGAATGGTTCCATTGGGTGATTTCCACATTTTTTTAAGCCCAAACTCTTTGACACGTGCTTCATCTGGCGTGATTGTCGCACATTTGATGCCAACTTTGTATTTTTTGATAGCCTTGGCTGCATCAATGGTCACCTGATCATCTGTTTGATCCCTGTGTTCTATTCCAAGGTCGAAATATTTGATATCTACATCCACGAAAGGAAGAATTAGCTGCTCCCTGATCATTTTCCAGATTATTCTGGTCATCTCATCCCCATCAAGCTCTACGACAGGATTTAATACTTTAATTTTCTGCATTTGCTATTCAAATTTGAGTGATTTTACTTTCTATTTTGGAGGGCTAAAAGTACAAAATAATGGTTGAGTAACAAGGTATTCTCTTCTAAAAACGAAAATTTGGGACCTTAGTCAAAATCAAGCCCGAATTTTTGTTTCATACTGCCAAGAAGCGGATACTTGGCTGCCAATGCATTGAACTTTTCCTGGTTGGTGTATGGCCTGTTCTGGATCTCTTCCTTATTTTCTGTCACGATGAATTCAACCCTGATTTTTTCATTGTGCAAGGCAGTATGCAAATATGCCAGTAATTTAGGTTTCAAATCCATCGTAATTCGCTGACGTTGAAGCTCATTATCCAGACTGTATACAATATTGAAATCCTCTTTAAGGATAGGTTCCCTAACAGAAAGTGCGGATTTTAATTGGGCCGCATCGACGCTTTCTGCAAATGTTTTCCATGCCACAATGAGTTGGGAAGCCTCAAAGGGTTGCTCTTTGGGGTTTATTTCGGCTTTCGAACCTTTTGTGCCTGGCTCTGCCACCTCCGACACTTTACCACCATTGAGCATTCCTGAAATAGAAGGCGTTGAAAGATTCTCCGTATGCTTGTTCCTAATCTTTGATTCCTTGTAGGTGGGTTGGTCCGTTGGTAGATTGATAACAGGAGGTGTGATTTCCCTGTTTATTACTGATTCAATCTTTTTAACAGGCTGAGTAACCTCTTTTGCTGAGGTTGTAGATGCGATTGTTGAGTCAAATAGCGGCAATAGATAAAGGCAGGCTATTGACTCGTCAACTGTTTTTTTTTTAACTGCTCGATTAACTGGGAACTTCTGATTAAGGTCAATTCGACGAGAAAGCGTTGGTTCGACGAACTTTTGTACTGAATATCGCAATCGGAGGCAAGGATCAGCGCGGCGGTCAAAAAGTCTTCAGAACATTGCGATGCCTGTTTTCTGTATCTTTCCCTGATCTCCCCTCCTACTTCGAGCAATGGCAACGTAACCGCATCGCGGCTGATCAGCAGATCACGGAAGTGCTGGGACAAGCCAATAACAAAATGATGGGCATTAAATCCCTTGGACAATATCTCATTAAATATCATCAGGTTGCCGGAGACATCCCCTTTGATAAATCCTTCAGTCAATTTGAAGTAGTAATCGTAATCCAGAACGTTAAGATTGGCAATCGTATCCTGGTAAGTGACAGTGTCGCCGCAGAAACTGACAACCTGATCGAAGATAGATAACGCATCGCGCATGGCACCATCGGCTTTCTGGGCAATGATGTTCAATGCTTCAGCTTCTATTGCGACCTTCTCTTTTCCGGCTACCTCAAGCAGATGTTTTTCAATGTCAGAGATGCTGATCCGGTTAAAATCATAGATTTGGCACCTGGATAGTATGGTTGGGATAATTTTCTGCTTTTCGGTTGTAGCAAGGATAAAGATGGCGTGCGCCGGTGGCTCTTCCAACGTTTTCAAAAATGCATTAAATGCCTGGGAGGAGAGCATGTGAACCTCATCAATGATATAGACACTGTACTTTCCAATTTGGGGAGGTATCCTCACCTTGTCGACCAGCGAACGAATGTCCTCAACAGAATTATTGGAGGCCGCATCCAGTTCGTGAATATTGTAAGAGCGGTTTTCGCCGAAAGAGATGCAAGATTCGCACTGTTGGCATGGCTCAGTATCAGATGTCAGGTTCAGGCAGTTGATTGTCTTGGCAAATATCCGGGCCGAGGTTGTCTTTCCTACTCCCCTCGGACCACAAAACAAATAGGCATGTGCCAGGTGATTACTCCTGATTGCATTCTTTAGCGTTGAGGTAATGGATGGTTGGCCAACCACTGTTGTGAAGGTATCGGGACGATATTTGCGGGCTGATACAATGTAATGTTCCATGCAATCTTTTCACTTTACGAACTTCAAAAATAAGAGAAAAATGGATGTCCCCAACCGGTGGGAGAAAGAAGTTATCAACCAGAGGAATTTGAAAATTGGGAAATTGGGAAATGTGAAAATGAGGGATGGTGGGACGGAGTGACGGAAATGACGGAGTGACTATGGGACTTGGGGACAGAGGGACGGAAAAAGTATCAGCATCGGAATGAAGTCCAAGAAAAAAGGAGAAGTAGAGCTGAAAATGTAATCCCTGGGGAGTCAAATCCCGCAGGGATTTACTGTGAATAACCCCGGGTGGAGCGAAGCGGAACCCGCCGGGGCAAGGAAATGGAGGTAAATAGCCGTCCGCGGTAGCATGCAAAAAATTGCTGATAAGCTAATTTCGGACGGAATGGCCGGACAATATGAAAATGTGGTAATGGAAACAACTATCCAGATTAACCGTATAAATTGATATTACTACAATTTTAAAATATGAAAAACATGAAAAAGATAATTATCGCACTAGCCATGACACTTACAGTAGCCGGTTTGTCTGCGCAAAACAAAGTTTTGTACAATTTTAAGGCCACCACCCTGGATGGTCAAAATTTCGACCTCTCCTCGCTGAAGGGCAAGAAAATTATGGTGGTCAATACGGCTTCCAAATGCGGATTGACTCCTCAATATGCCATGCTTGAGAAGCTTTATGAAAAATACAAAGACCAAAATTTCGTCATCATCGGTTTTCCTGCCAATAATTTCGGTTCACAGGAACCCGGTACCAATGCGGAAATTAAGACCTTTTGCAGCCAAAATTATGGCGTCACCTTCCCAATGATGTCGAAAATTTCGGTTAAAGGCGCTGACATTGACCCACTCTATACCTGGTTGACCAGCAAAGCCGAAAATGGAGTTATCGACGCACCTGTTCAATGGAATTTTCAAAAATTCCTGATCAATGAAAAGGGTCAGTTGGCAGATGTAGCCTTTCCAAAGGAGCTTCCCGACGAAGAGAAGATTATCAAATGGATAGAGGGAAAGTAAATACAAATTTGGAGATTGGGAAATGTGACCCTTCGACTTCGCTCAGGGACCGGTGCTTGATTCGTCCTAGTCGTCCCAGTCGTCCACTCGTTCCATTTACACATTTTCCAATTTCCACATTCATTGTCTCTTGATCTTTATATTTCTGAACCAGACCACACTACCGTGATCCTGCAACAGGATTAGTCCCTTTTCGTGAAGCCCGAAATTCGGAATATCCTTGAATTTACTAGCGGCAATACGTGCATTAAAATCGGAGCTGCCGCGCTCACACTCTGCAACTTTCACCGCATTTAGCCAATGTTCAATGTGTTTTCCTGAGCATAGGACCCGGCTGGTATTCCACGCTCCTACCGGTTTGGTAATTTTGTTGGCAGAGGTTGGATACAACTCATAGATGGCGCCAACAGTATGAAAATCATTGGGATGCATTCGGCCATCTTTCATCCAGGGATGCCCTGTATCATCCAGCATCTGGTATTCTATGCCAAGCGCATCATTGTTTGCCTCTTTGACAAAATATTTGACGCCGCTATTGCCGCCTGTATCCATCATTTTCCAATCCCAAACCAATTCGAAATTACCATATTCTTCCATGGATACGAGGTTTCCACCACCACCTGAGATCAAGCAGCCCTCTTTGATCTGCCAACCCTTTGTTGGAAAATCTGTTTTGTTTGCACTGCGCCAGAGTGATGAATTATGACCATCAAACAAAAGTTTCCACCCCTCCTTTACCTCTTTTTTGGTCAAGATATTAGCGGCATCCTGAGCTTGCAATTGAATAGCATAACCCGTAAGAAAGGCGAACAATAAAATAACGGAAATTTTTTTCATACTATTTATATATTTGTATTTCAATAATTTAAACCGCTCAATTTCAACACCTTAGACGTAACCCAAATATCCAAATTTCGGTGTCCCATTAATTCGTAATTTGTAATCTGTAATCTTTAATTCTTCCCCGGAGCGCTGATCACCCCCAGATACCTACCCATCCAGTAAGGCAGCAACCAGATATCCCCTGCACTACTTTCCGAATTACCATTGCCGTGGGTGCGGTCCAGACTGAACATATTTCCGTTGTGACGGTGGATCGGCCTTTCCTGAGGAGGAAGTACCTCTTTGGTGGTCTGATTTCTGAAGTTGGGCGCTATTTTATCAATGTCCTTTCTATTGCTATTGATGATCACCCATTCAATCATATCCATCGGATAGTTTTTCAACCACCAGGCAGCCTCCTTCAGGTCAAAATTGGCTGTTCCGGTCAGGGCCGTGAAGATGTTCCAGGCGCCCTCCTTTTCAGGCCTTTCAATTTGCCAGTGGTCCAGGACCGAAGCCTTAAAATTCGATTTCAGGGTATCATTGAAAGCATAGCGGTACAATCCCCAGTATCCGCAAAAATACATCTCGTCGTCCGAATGGTTCCAGTCTTCAGAAAGCTCCCTGCTGAGCTGGTCGGCTCCCGGATCGGCTTTGCCAATGTTAGCCATTTTCTGCATCAGATTTTCATAATAGCCGTATTTATTCATCAATTCAAATGCTTTTTGCTTGAAAATCTCCTTATGGGTAAAGTGATAGCCTGTTTGAAGCATTGCAATAATATTGGAAGAATTGATTTTCCGATCACCCACATTTTTTGGCCTTGCATTCACATAATCCGGGTTCCATTTTCCCCAAAGGGTTGGTTTTCCGTCAAAATCAATCAGGTACATGTCGTGTTCTACAATGTGTGTCATCAAAATGTCAATCAAATGGATGGAACGTTTTGTCAGGTCAGGATCACCTGTAAGTTCAGCCATTGCGCCCAGAACAAAAATGTGGCCGATGGCTTCGTCGCTGCTGGTGGTGGCCTTCCAGTCCCATTCCGGATCGGATGCATTTTTCCATCTGTCAGGGTCGGAAAGGTGTTTCATCCAGCCGCTGCGCTCAAACGAACGGGATGGGAAGCCCTTTAAACCATTGATCGAATAGAGCCGCTCCATGGCATCCAGTGACTCCCTGCAGTTTTGAAGGGCATCTTCAGATTTGGTCACGGCGTACCTGAACACTTCGCCGGCAAGGTACATAGAGGTCCAAAGACCGTCATTATCCGAATCGACCAGCCTTCCGCTGGCAAGGTTTCCCTTTTCCATGCCGTCGAAAGAGGAGTTGAATCCGTTCCGTATGTGCCTCAGCCTTACCTGCTTCTCATAGTATTCCGCCTTGTCTGCCAAAGTCCAGTTTTTGTACTCCAGCTTGGTCAGCCCTTTCGAGGTCAGGATCAGGACCGTATTCCCTTCACCTTTGGCAAAATCAACCACCAAGTTACTGGGTAACCATCTCTCGCCGTTGTAGAAATTGTATTTCCCGTCTGATCTCAGTTCAAATGCACCTTCTGTTGTTCCAAACCAAATTTGGCCGTTTACCTCTTTCAATGCCGTAATTTTTGTGGAGGGAACTCGCTGTACAATTTCACCGATTTGCTTCAAGGCAATGGGATCGAACTTCAGGTATCCATTCCCGGTACCAATATAAATAGTCTTTTTATCTCCTGTCAGGTCGAAACAAGTAAGATTTGCGGCTTTAAAAACCGGCTTTAACTCCCTGCTTTTTGGATTGAAAGTACAGAGTTCATTGGCTCCCAGCAGCCAGTATAGATTGCGGGAAGGATCAAATCTGATGGAAAGGAGTTTTAACCCAGGGAAGTTACCGGTCCATTCGACCTTTGCCTCTTTGACCAACCGAATCTCTTTCCCATTCGAAACCAGGAAAGAAAAGTCGTTTCCAGCTTCAAACCGGGTTGCATCGGATTGTTGATGCCTGGAGAATAGTTTTCCGGCCCAACTGTTGCTCAAAACGGCCTGATCGTCCAAGTAGACAAACTGGTCTTTGTAAACCAGCATATCGGTGAGCTTCTTCTTCTCGATAGGCCTGTAGGAGTGGTCCTTTTCAAGGGTACCTGCATAAAGGAATTGTCCGCCATACGGCTTGAACAACCCTGCTGAGGTCAAAATTTTAATATCCCCGTTCCTGTCACATCCCGTCCTTAGCAGATGAAGGGTATCAGAACCCGAATAAAATTTAATGCTGTACTCCTCCAGAAACGGAGTATCCCTGTAAACCGGTTGTTTTTCTTTGGTCTGGTCCGCAGGTGAAAAGGAGCACAAAAAAAGTCCTCCAACAAATGTCAGAAGGTAAAATAGCTTTCTCATTGTGTAGTAGTAGTTAAATAAACGATTCTGGGGTTAAAATTAGTCATTTTTCCGTAACAATAATTTTTTTAAGCCTCTATAAAATCATTGATGAACAGAAGAATTAACTTAGCAGGATGGTTCCGATAATGGAGAGGATGTCTCCCCAATAAAAAAGTTTCTACAAAAATTGACAACTAATGAAAGCACCAATCTTATTCGCAATGGTAATCTCCTTTGTTTTAACCGGCTACACTCAAACAAACAATCCGGCAAAAACCTTTGAAAAAGATAGTTTTGAAACTTCCAAGGGTGAACTTGTCATTACCTTTATCGGTCACGGAACGCTGATGCTGGAAGCAGTAAGCATCATCATTCACATTGATCCTGTGTCGAGGGAAGCTGATTACGCCTTGCTTCCAAAAGCAGATCTTATTCTGATAACCCATGAACATGGAGATCATCTGGATCCAAAGGCTTTGGCCCTGGTCACAAAACCCGAAACCAAAACGGTTGTAAGCAAGAGTTGCATTGGTAAAATTGATAATGCACTGGTTTTAATTAACGGGGAGGAAAAAACATTTGGCGATATTATGGTACAGGCCGTACCGGCTTACAATATAGTTAACATGCGGGAAGGGAAACCATATCACCCCAAGGGAAACGGAAATGGTTATGTCATTACCTTCGCCGGTAAAAGAATTTTTGTTGCCGGTGACACGGAGAATATACCCGAAATGGCCGCATTAAAAAATATAGACATTGTATTTCTCCCTATGAACCTTCCTTACACAATGACCCCTCAGATGGTAGCGGACGGAGCCCGCAGTTTTATGCCAAAAATACTCTATCCATATCATTTTGGAGAAACCAATCCACAATTGTTGGTGGATTTATTAAAAGAAAGTCCGATCGAAGTAAGGATTAGGAAAATGAAGTAGCAATTGACGACCAACAAAATAACTTTATGAAACGAGTACGGGCTATTTCCACAAAAGGCGATGTAAATTCATTTGCGAGTTCCATGAGTACATACTGATATTCAATAATTTATTAAGCACCATTTACGAATGAAAATTAGATCAATTTTGGGGAGGATACCGATATTGGCATGCTTCCTTATCGTTTCGTTCGCTGACGCCTTTGGTCAAAAGGCGCCATTAAAAGACTACCCTATTCAGCCTGTGAATTTTACAAATGTGAAAGTGCATGATTGAGCAGGATAAAATTGTTGGACATGCCGTGCGGGCCACCTACATGTACTCAGGAATGGCGGATGTATCTGCCCTGACGGGTGAAGTCCCTTATCAAAAAGCCATCGACAAGATCTGGAACGATCTCTTGCGGACCAAATTGTACGTCACCGGTGGAATAGGGTCAGCCGGAAAAAACGAAGGGTTTAGCGATCCCTATTCTTTGCCTAACCTTACAGCCTATTGCGAAACCTGCGCCTCGATCAGCAATGTATTCTGGAATTACCGGATGTTTCTTCTGGAAGGAGATGCCAAATATTTTGATGTCCTGGAAAGGACACTATACAATGCCCTTTTATCGGGAATTTCGTTAAGCGCCGACCGGTTTTTCTACCCCAATCCGCTCGAATCGCATGGTAAAAATCAGCGCAGCGCATGGTTTGGCTGCGCCTGTTGCCCAAGCAATATCTGTCGTTTTATCCCTTCCGTACCCGGATATGTCTATGCTCAAAAAGATGATTCACTGTACGTAAACCTATTTATGAATAACACGGCAACGATCAGTCTGCAAAGCAATCAAGTATCTATAGAGCAGGAAACGGACTATCCATGGTCTGGAAAAATTACCATGAAGATCAATCCCGAAAAGTCCGGAAAATTAAACCTCCTTGTAAGAATACCCGGATGGGCACAAAATCAGCCACTTCCATCAGATTTATACCGTTTTAGAAACCTGGAAAAGGCCAGGGCAACTATCAGCGTGAACGGAACCAACACTTCTTTTCAGCTCAAAAAAGGATATGCGGTGATTTCAAGGGAATGGAAGAAGGGTGATCAGCTTGTTTTGAACCTTCCCATGCCGATAAGGGAACTTATCGCTCATCCCGAAATCAAAGAGGACTCCGGCAGAGTGGCCATTCAGAGGGGACCGTTGATCTATTGTTTCGAATGGCCTGACAACAAAGAAGTTAATATACCAAACCTCCTGTTAAGCAACAAAAACAGTTACAATACAGCGTTTATGCCGAACCTTTTAAATGGCGTTACCGTTATCAAAACAACCGGTATCGATACCGGTGAAAAATCGGAAAATGCCAAACAGCCCATAACAGCCATCCCCTACTACTCCTGGGCAAACAGAGGTAGCGGGGAGATGAATGTTTGGATGAGGGTTCAGAAATAAAAGTTGAGAGTTAAGAGTTGAAAGTGGAGAGTTGAAAGTGGAGAGTTGAAAGTTGAAAGTTGAGTGTCTCAGTGCATCTCGGTGTCGCAAACGCCGATTCCCCCCCTGAAATAGTTGAACTGTACGTTGGGATGACCGGCGAGCAAGGACATTGGCACCGAACTATCCATGATCTTCTTACTTATCATGAATGCTGTTAACCTTTGACCAAAAGAATTGTCGTGTACACCGGCATGCCAAATAGAAACTTTATCCGCCTTCCAGGTTTGAACAGGTCCAACGGTAAGGGCTTGCCGTGGTATGCCAGTCACCACGCCTCCTCCACTCGTTCGTGCATTTTGGATACATGTAATCGGATGCAGATCGACTACGCGTGCGGTAAGTTTTCTGTACTCCTCTGGCGTTGGCGGTACATCCTTGTACAATCCTTCACGTTTTACCGGATCATTGAATGCCCAGTGTTTGGTCTCACCCTGACCACCCTGCATCACCGCGCAGCGGACACCACTATCCCAACTATTAATATAACCGCTGGTATCAGCTTTTGGAAAATGCAGATTAGAATCCGGCATGCTTAATTTTTTCTCTATTCGATTGAAACATAACTCCCTGTCAGCCTTCTCAAAAGACAAAGGATGGGATGCATCCAGCTCTTTGCCGTCGACAACCCACTCATCCATCCCCCAGAAATGTGAATTGGAAAGGTTAATTTTTAACTCGTTGACAATTCGTGCAACAAGCGGCAATTGCTCCGTCGGGCCAATAGGTCCGCATATTCCCACAGGCCGGTCAGCAGTTGATTGTTGCCAGGCTGTGATGTATTCGAGCGCTTCAGCAAGGTAAAAATCCTCCAAAGTATCATAAATAAATACTTTAAATCCATCTCTGGATAGCTGGAGAAGGTCATTAGCCGAAAGTCTGGCAACGTCGTTGAGCAAATCATCTTCCAACGTTGTAAAATCCCACCATTCCGGTGCAAGCATGCTTAATTTTCGTGCCATCTTTATTATAAATTAGTTATCAATTACTTATCTCTCATAACTCATATCTCATAACTCATATCTCATAACTCCTTACCAGCTCCCCAAGCGCCTCCTTCAGCAAATTCTGCTGCGGAAACGCATGACCCAAATGCTGCCTGAAACCTTCAGCATATGTTACGTTGATTTCAGCGCCTCTTTTGGCTGAAAATCTTTTCATGGCAAGAATATACTCATCCATTTTGTGATGCGATCTTAGCCAGCTGCGCTGAGTTTCGTGACAGCCCAACATCTCTTCCTTGATGGGCATCTCGCCGGTGATATCCACATAAACGGTAGGCTGAATTGGATTTCCAAGCAGATCTTTGCCATCCAAAGGATCGCTATAATAGAGGGTTGGCACCCCTTCAAGAATAGGTTCGCTCACCTCTAAATTTTTCATTCCAGCCGAGAAACAGGCAGTCAGTACAATCCGACTGGTTATTTCATGATCGACCATGTAATCCGCCGGACTGGCAGTTAGCACCAACGAAGGTCTGACTTTTCTGATCAAAGCCGTCGTCCTGTTAATCGAATCCCTGTCGTAAGATATATAGACATCTTCAAATTCGAGGCAATGGTAGGTCGCATCCAGCACTGCCGCAGACCTTGCCGCTTCAACCCTTCTGATGGCGCTTATCTCTTCCCGTGTCAGTTCAGCAGAACCTTTGTCACCCGGAGTCATGGTCGCCATGTGAACCATCCAACCTGCTTTCTTTAACAACGAAAGTGTGCCGGCAGCCATGATCTCGGCATCATCAGGATGGGAAAATATTCCTAAAACCCTCTTTTCCATAACAATAAAATTGATAGTATAAATTATTGTAAACTATTTAAAGTGGAGACATCGTCAGCGGCAAACATAATTTCATGGGTATGCAGCGCTTCCGCCAAATTGGTCAGTGGCATCTCCTTATCTTCTGCCAGGGATTGAAAGAAGGTCTCAAAAAGCAATTGGTACGGATGATCGGAAACATCTCCCGAGTCGAGCATCTTCATGGAGAGCTCACTCCACTTGCCTTTGTTCAAACCGTTCAATTGTGTGGAGTAAAATTTGTTGTCGAGCAAGCTGCCCTCGCTTCCCACAAGATGTACGTGAAAATAATAGGGTTGCAGACAGTCAATCACAGAGGCGACTTTCCCTACGTTTCCATTTTTGAATTTAAGGATACTGACAGAGGTAGTCGGATAATCATATTTGGCGAAATCTTTGTTGGAAGAGTTGGTGGTAAAACCATTGATTGCCTCCACTTCATTTCCCATGCAAAGCAACAAGGCATCCAAGGCATGACACCCGGCAGAGAGAAGACTGCTTCCTGCAATTGCCTTGCTGATATTCCAACGATATTGACCATACCATGGGCCAATACCATGGTAATAATCGACTTCACCGTAATGAATCTGACCTAGTAAACCCTTGTCGATAATAGATTTGATGGCCATAAACTGACTTGAATACCGACATTCAAAACAGACACAAGTTTTGACTCCCGCTTCATCAACAGCATCCCTGATGGCAATACAATCAGACCAGTTCAGGGCTAGAGGTTTTTCTATGATCAGGTGTTTTCCGGCTTTAGCGGCAAGAATAGCCTGTTGCGCATGGTCAGAAGGATAACTGCATATATCGATAACATCAATCTCTGGATCAGCCAGCATCTGGTCTAAATTTGTATAACACTTTATTTGACAGCCATGTGCCGCGCTAATCACGGCTGGATCCAATTTTCGGGATGAACAAATTGCAGTGACCTGTGCAAAGGAGGTTTTATTAATTGAATCAATGTGGGCTCCTGCCGCCCAGCTATAACCAACAATACCGACATTGTATCTTTTCATCCGTAAATATTATTGTTAAAAGATTAAAAATCAAATCGTACGTATGGAACTCGCAAAAAGCATTTACATCGCTTTTTGTGGTCAAAGTTCATGCTCGTTTCATGGTAGCACGATAAATAGTTTAGCGTCAACTTCTCCCCGAAAATAATGAAATAATTGAAGATAGCAATTAGATAAACCTAACATTTTACAATGGTTCGGTAAATTTTAATATAAATAATTGAATATCAATAAAATAAACAAAAAATAAGTATGAATTAATTTGGTTAAGACCTTAGAAATCAGTAATTTAAAAGATTATTCTGTAATTTTTTAAAAATGATTCCTAAGGTCAACAAATCGGTTAATCAACTAATATTCAGCATATTAGAAAGTGAAGTTTTCGAAAAACTGAATAAAACCCGAAAGGATTTTATTGTTAGCGTTCTTTGGCATATTTTGAGCATCAAAGGTAGGATTAATTTCCTGCAACTTGGAAGATTCAGTACTCTTTGTGAACAAACGTACCGGAACCAGTTTGAGAAAAAGTTTGACTTCTTCTCCTTTAATAAGCAGTTGATCAATCAAACCATTTCTGATGAAAGGGTTACAGCATTTGATCCTTCTTATATTCCCAAAGCTGGAAAGTTAACTTACGGAAGAGGTAGGTATTGGTCCGGTGTAGCCGGTGCGCCAAAATGGGGTTTGGATATCTGCGGTTTTGCCGTAGTTGATATTGTCAATAACACAGCCTTTCATTTAAATGCCTGGCAAACACCATCAGCTGATGAATTAGCTGAAAAAGGATTGAACCTATTGACTCACTATGCAAGCCTTGTGACTGAAAATGCTGAGCAGTTCAAAGCGTTCTCTAACTATATCGTAGCCGATGCATATTTTTCCAAGAGACCAATTGTTAAAGCCGTAAAGTCATCAGGTCTTGAGTTCATTAGCCGTTTAAGAGATGACAGTGTTTTGATGTACAAGTTTACGGGAGAACGAACGGGTAAAAAAGGAGCACCAAAAAAGTATGCTGGTTTGGTGGACGTTCACAACTTTAACCCCAATCACTTTTCATTAGACCTGTCAAACGAACAGATTACAATCTACTCATTAGTTGTTTATTCCAAGGCATTTAAAATGGACATCAAGTTGGCCATTGCGATATTTTATAAAGAAGGCGTAGAGACGGCAAGAAAACTATACTTCTCTACGGATTTGAAGCAAGCCGGTGAAAAAATTGTTCGCTACTATCAGTCACGTTTCCAGATTGAATTTCTGTATCGGGATGCAAAGCAGTTTACTGGTCTGACTTCCTGTCAAGCCAGAAGTAAAAACAAATTAGATTTTCACTTTAATGCAGCACTTACAGCGGTAAATATGGCAAAACAAGACTGGTTGATGACCAAAGGTAAAGTGGATAAACCATTCTCAATGTCCGATTATAAAACATTGTATAACAACAATTTGATGCTCGAACGATTTATGTGCATGTTTGCTATAAACCCTAACACACCAAAAAATCAAAAAATTGTCAAAGAACTATTGGATTACGGCAAAATTGCAGCTTAAAATTTACCGAAGTATTGATTTTAACTACATTGCAGTATTTATAAATCGAAGAAACCTATGACATACAAATTACTTTTTGCACTGTGTGCCTCGTTCTTAATGATCCACCAAACAGACGGACAGGAATCGGGCAAAAAAACACCTCAGGAAGGAAATAAATACACCTTCGAAAACTGTATCAACAAGTTTAATAAGGATAAAACCATCAAAACCTCAGTCGGATACCAGTATTGGTTTATCGATCAAAATTTCCTGCCGGATGGATTGACGGTTAAGATGAGTGTGGTCGGCCCTAACCAGGCTACGCATGCGCCGCACAAACATCCCGGTGTCGAAATATTCTATGTCCTCGAGGGAACAGCCCAATTTTACCTGGATGGCAAAACCACAACCGGGGGGCCGAATACAACCTTTTACTGTCCCGTTGGCAGTGAACACGGCATCAGCAATGCCACCAACAAGGAGTTAAAATACCTGGTTATCAGGAAGTACATTAAGGAAGTAAAATAGAAAGGGAGAATTTAATTCTGGTGAAAAACCTCGGTTAATGGAAGCGAAACCGGCGAATTATCCGGATTAACCTCCATGATATCAGCCATATACTTCCACCATTTTTTCACGATTTCAGTTTGAGGGAGCAGATCTGCCGTGCTATTTTCCGACTGTTTCTGTACGGCAAAGAGTGCATTGGTCTCCTCGTCGAAAAAAATGGAATAGTCTGTTACCCCTGCCTTTGATAACTCCAAAGATAATTCGGGCCAGATTTCATCGTGACGTTTTTTGTATTCTGCCAGAAATCCCGGCTTTAGTTTCATCTTAAAGGCTACTCTATTCATTACATCAAAGCATTGACTGCCAATTGAATAAAAACTATCATGGCATACATGTTAATCAGGATAAACGCTTTACGGATGGTTCCGCTCTCTTTTTCGCTAAATAGGTATTTATAAAATTTGCTGATGAAATAAAGGTTGGTTAAGATCAAGGTACCAATTAATACCGGGTGAAGTTTAAACCCAAAGTATGGAAATAAAAGGAGAAACAGCGAAGTAGTCAATCCCCAAAAGAAGACAACCCGCTTGATCTGCAATTCGCTTAAGATCTTTGAAATAGATGAAAATCCCGCCTTTTCATATTCCTTACCATATTTGATCATAAGTAGCCAAAAGTGGGGTACCTGCCACAGGCACACAAAGATGAAAAGGAAGATAGCATTGGGATGAAAGAGATATTGTCCGGCCGATGTCCAGCCCATCAATGGAGGAATACCCCCTACCAATGCGCCGGGCAGAATGGCAATCCAGCTTCTGGTCTTCAGCGGCGTATAAATCAGGTTGTAAAAAACCACGTTTAAAAGGCCCAATATTGCCGGAATCCGGCCATTGTAAAGAAGCAAGGCTGTGCCGGCTATCATCAGCAAAACCGAAAGCAAAAATGCATGTAAGCCGGAAATTTCGCCTGCCGGAATTGGACGTCTTCCGGTCCGTTTCATCAATGCATCCTGTTTATGCTCCTGTACCTGGTTCAGGACAGATGCACCCGACGAAAGGAAAAAGACCCCGAAAAAGAGAAAAAAGAGTGTTTCATCGGGCCTGCTACCTGACATAAAATATCCTGTCAGCGCGGAAAAGGAGACCATCGTCGAGAGTCGAACCCTTACCAGCCTGCTTAAAATCGAAAAAACGGATCTATATTTACTTTGCTTCACCGGCTGTTTTGAAATAATCTACAATTTTATCCAGATCTTCTGCTGAAATTTTCTCTTTATACGACTGCATGAGCCCTTTGTTAAAACCCTTCACAACATCCGCATTTGGGTCAATAATTGATTTTTTAATGTAATCACCATTCGCTTCAATCTCCTTCTCACCAGAATCAGTCACCACCACTGTCTTCCGACCAAACAATCCCTTAAATGAGGGGCCAATGATCTTTGATCCGTCCATGGAATGGCAGGTCAGGCAGGCATTGGCCTTGATGATGGCAAGCCCAGGATGGTCCGGCACGTTTCCCGTGACTTTCAGGTCAGCAAGCCATTTATTGAACTCAAGGCTATCAACAACCACCGCTTTTGCCGTCATGGCCGAGTGGGCCAGTCCGCAATATTCAGTGCAATAAATATCGAACGTACCTTTCATAATCGGCCTGAACCATAGATAGTTTTTATAACCCGGAATCACATCTTCCTTGACCCTGAAAGCCGGAATAAACAAGCTATGGTTGACATCTACCGATACCAGGTTCAGTTTTACATTCTTGTTATACGGGACCACAAGTTCTTTGGATAGCTTACCGTTTCCGTAGTCAAATTCCCAGCTCCACATCTTACCGATCACGGTGACAGGCATCGCATCTTTCGGAACCTGCCGCATGGGTGCAAATCCGACCCATCCATAATAAAACATCACCAAAACAATAAGAATTGGAATGACTGTCCAAACCACTTCCAGCTTTGTGTTGTGAGAAAATTGTTGAGGGTTTTTGTTTCTTTTACGCGAAAAATGGATCAGAATATAGATCATTAAAGCAGTAATCCCAATTGTAAAAATGAAGGAGACGGCAAAGATGAAAATAAAAGCCCTATCGACAGCACCGGCCAGATTCGAACCTTCGTTGAATAGTGTTTCCATAGTTTTGGGAATTATCTGAAATAGTAGTCAATAAATGTGATCACAATGACGACAGCAAAAAGGAGGAAAACGCCGCCAACCATCAATCGCAAGAGTAAATTCTCGAATTTCAGGTGCATAAAATAGGTAAGCACAATGGTAACTTTTATTGATGCCAGGATCAGCGCCAACGCCACAGTGAATGCTCCCAAATGAATCTTAATGGCAAGAATGGTTATTGCAGTCAGAATCAACAGAATAACTAATACTGTCCAATTCAATGAATCGCTGGAAACGTGATTTTCATGGTTCTTCATTCGTAATATCTTTGAAATGAGACTTTATTTAACATTCATAAAATCGGTATCCCTGCAGCGATTTCCATTGGAAGAGCTGGAAATCAACATTCGGGGTACCAGTAAAAATTGCTAAGTGATTAGATAAAGCAGAGGAAAGAGGAAAATCCAGATCAAATCGACCAGGTGCCAGTAAAGAGCTCCGTTTTCCTGTAACAAATAATGTTCAGAATTGATTTTGCCGGATTTTATCTTAAGAATAACGATCGTAAGCAGAATACCACCAATAATCACATGTAATGCATGAAGTCCCGTCATCATGTAATAGAGGCCAAAGAACATGATTTCGCCGTGCGGAAGGCTCTTCATGACATCGGATCCCGGATACAGATGAAGACCAAATTTATGGCCCCACTCAAAGTATTTATTCACCATGAAAACACCCGCCAATAAGAGGGTTATAAAGAGCAATCCCATCGCCTTGCCACCTCGTTTCTGCTGGATAGCTGTCAGCGACATGGCAACCGTCATACTACTTACCAGCAGAACAACGGTGTTTGTAGCGCCTACAAAAGCATTCAATTCAAGGGCGGCGTGGTGAAAATCATCCGCATATTTCGAGCGCATAACGGAATAGACGATAAACAATCCTCCAAAAAGAAAAAGTTCGGTAAAAAGGAAAAGCCACATCCCAAGTTTCCCGGTATCGCTATCAATAAATTCGCTGTGTTCGTTTGTCGACATAAATAATTCGTTTTTAATTTGTATGAGGATGATCAAACCGGTAAGGTTCATGTGTAATCACAGGTATCTCATCAAAATTTTCATGTGGAGGAGGTGACGGTATCTGCCATTCGAGCGTTACGCCATGCCATGGGTTGGCCGGTGCAATAGCGCCCCTACGGCTGTGATAAACCAAATTAGAGATCATCAAAATCAGTCCGGTAATGAGAATAAAAGCCCCTATGGTCGACAGCACCTCTCCGGTCTGAAATTTGGGATCATAATCGAAATAGCGCCTCGGCATACCCTGGATTCCAATCACGAACAATGGGAAATAGAGCAGATTAAATCCCACGAAAAGAAACCCCCAGGAGATATTGGCCCATTTGAAATTGTACATCCTACCATAAATCTTTGGGAACCAGTAATGGATTGCCGCAAAAAAGGCAAACCCCATACCCCCGAAAATAATGTAATGAAAGTGTGCAACCACAAAATCGGTGTTGTGAAGTTGAATATTCGTGGCCAGTGACCCAAGCGTCAGACCTGTAAATCCTCCTATCGTAAAAAGAAAGATGAAGGAGATGGCAAAAAGTAGCGGTGGTTTCAGGTCAACGGATCCGCCATACATCGTGGAAAGCCAGTTAAATACCTTGATAGCGCTTGGTATGGCAACCAGGAAAGTCAGAAAAGAGAAGAACCACCTGGATTCATAACTGATCCCCGAAGTGAACATGTGGTGTCCCCAAACAAAATATCCGACCAGGGCAATGGCCAAGCTCGAAAAGACGATAGGCACATATCCGAAAACCGGTTTTTGGCTGAATGTCGGGAAGATTTCCGTTACTACCCCCATGGCAGGCAAAATCATCACATATACTGCCGGATGCGAATAGATCCAGAACAAGTGCTGGTACAAGACCGGATCCCCACCCAGGGAGGGATCAAAAAAACCTATATGCAAAGTTCGCTCTGCTATAACCATCAGCAGCGTAATACCCACGATCGGCGTAGCCAAAAGCTGGATCCAGGCAGTGGCATAGAGCGACCATGGGAAAAGCGGCATTCTAAACCATGTCATACCGGGCGCCCGCATTCGATGAATGGTCACAATAAAGTTGAGCCCGGTGAGAATGGAGGCAAATCCCAAAACGAATGCTGCGGTTAACGCAATCACCACATTGGACGATGCGGCAGCACTGTATGGAACATAGAATGTCCAGCCAGTATCGGGTGAGTTACCGTTGGCAAACTGGGAATAGAGCCCCAGCAATGCCCCTGTGATGAAAACATACCAGGAGAAGAGGTTGAGCTTTGGAAAAGCCACATCCTTGGCCCCAATCATGATCGGTAAAAAAATATTGCCAAATACGGCGGCAAGACCGGGAATGACAACAATAAAAATCATGATGATACCATGAATCGTGAACATACCATTATAGGTCTGTGCAGTCATGATGGTCTGGCCGGGGGTAAGCTTCTCGATTCTCATCAAAAGACCCAAAATTGCGGCAACGCAAAAGAAGATGGCAATGGTATACATGTACATCAGTCCGATTCGTTTGTGATCGGTTGACGTAAGCCACGACCAGAGACCTGTCTTGTGGTTCAGGTAATTGAGTGGCACGCTTGTGGATGAATTGGTCATTATTTGGATGCTTTGGTTGATTTTCTTTTTGAGCTGATGTATAAATATAAAACAAAAAACAGTCCGAGTACCAGGACAAAACTACCCAACAGCCTGGTAAACTGCAAGGTGTATGTCTTGGATTGCGGATCATAGGCAAAACAATAGTCGTAAAGCTTGTTGCTGGATGGCTCGGCCTGCCCTTTTAACGCCTCGCCAATGGCCATTTTCAGTTCAAATGGCAGGAACGTTACCCCATAAAGATAACGGGTAATTTTCCCTTGAGGACTCAGGATGATGATGGTTGAAGGGTGCGCAAAGTCCATCCCGGTAGGTTTATACCTGAAACCAACTGCCTCGGTAATTTTCTGAATATTCTCCAGCTCTCCGGTAAGATAACTCCAACTTCCCCGCTGATTCTCCTGAATTTTCTGAACAAAGTTTTTCTTTTTTTCCCTGGCCTTTTCAGGGGTATCCTTTGTATTAAAACTGATGGTAATTACATCATAATCTTTCCCCAGAACCATTTCGGTTTTACCGATCACATCCGCAATACCATCCTGCAATGGACTGCACAAATTAGGGCAATCGAAATAGACAAAAGAGAGGACGGTAGGTTTGTTGATCATACTGCGCAAAGAGACCGTATCATTCTTTTCATTGTAATATTTAAGCTCAAGCGGAATTGTCTGACCCAACTTCTCAACGATTCCAATTTCGACCTCTTTGCTAACTACTGACTGTGCATGGGATTCGTATGCTAAAAGAAAGACCAAACCCAATACAAAAATATTTCTCATATCAAATAATTAAATAGCTGTTATTCGGGATCATTTTCTTCACCTGATTTGAACAATATTCTCAGTTGCAGCATCACATAGACGATCAATGCCCACACTGCCAAAACTGAAAAAAGATAAGTTAACAACAACCAAATGGGCGATTTCTTATTCACATTCCACAATGCCCTTTGCTCATTGAGCGGAGGACGATAGGTTGGTATCCCAATTTTCATTGTTGCCAAGGTTTTGGTCTCACCAAACGCGGCCTCATCGGTCGGTTTTACCAGAAGCTGAACCATGCCGGTCGAATCCCCGGGAAGTGTGGCAGGAAAATTAAAAAGCGCCACGCCTTGATTGTCAGTGGTCCTGACCTCATCAACCTGCAGATTCCCAAAATACCTTTGGGCAAAAAGTTTCAACTCGGCACCGGCAACCGGTTGCCTGACTCCCTCTTTCAAAGAGGTAACAGCAACCTTAACCTGTTTTTTTTCATTATCCCACGAAAGAAGCATGGTTACCTGTTCCAAGGTAACTCCAGGAGCGGCTTTTTGGGCAACCTCCTGCACATATTTATCGTTGAAACCTCTTAGATAAGAGATGATTTTCCAGGTATCGGTAGCCGAAAGGGTATTTTTAAAGGAGGGCATCAATCCACGACCTTCCGCAACTTTATAAAAGAATGCTCCATCAGAATTCTTCTGCATCTTTTCCGAAGCGGGATCAGGTGGAGGTGGAATAAGCTTTACCGAATTGTTTTTGCCCGGGTCCCCATGACAAGCTTTGCAATTAAGGTTAAACAGATCGCCACCGGCTTTTCGCGTTGAATCGGTGAAGGCGAAAGGACTCAGTTTGGCCCCATTTTCGGCTGGAACGATCCATTCCTGCGCAGAAGCAGCAAAATCAAAGAATGATAATATGTAAAGCAATAAAGAAATTCGCTTCATGTGTTTGTCTATCAGTTTCCTGGTAAGAAAATTTTAAACCTTTTCGTTTGCAACGGGCCCTTCAAACAACCTGTTTTTTGCAGGCAAATAATAGACCCGCGGTTTGGTGCCCAGTTCGGGCATTAAATGATAACCGCCATTGGTCTTTAGCAATTCACTCAACCTGACTGTCTCCTTGGTGGTTCCATTGGTCACTGCATCCTGATTTTCATCGCCAAAATAATAAACACCATTTGGACAAGAAGATACGCAATAGGGCAATTTCCCTTCCCGAAGCCTGTCGGCGCTGAAAAGACATTTTGATACAGTTCCTTTTTTCTGGGGAACATTGAGTTCTATGTTGTATTCTTTGCCTTTGTCACCTTCAACGGCCAATGGCTCTTCCCAATGAAACATTCTTGCGGAATAGGGGCATGCTGCCACACAAAACCGGCAACCAATGCAGCGCTCATTGTCGATCAGGACAATTCCGTCCTGTCTTTTAAAGGTAGCATCCACCGGACAAACTGCCACACAAGGTGGATTGTCGCATTGTTGACAGGGTTTTGGCATGAAGTATGGAGCAGTATTCTCGGACTCCTGCATGGTCAATGTATTAATATGGTATTCATAAGGACGCAGATGATGAGCGCTCTGACAGGCTTGAATGCATTTACGGGCATTCCTGCATTTGGCCAGGTCAATAACCATAACAAAGCGACGGCCTGCCAGGCCTTCACGTCCCTGCTTTTGCAACCTTGTCTGATCAAATTTTACATCCTTGATCTGATCACGGGGCACCTCAACCAACTTATTGTCGGCTGTGAGAACCTTCACCATATCATGGTTGGGTTTGTTTTCTTCATAGCTGTATCCTGAATAGATGGCTACACCTCCGGCAGCTGCTGCAGCGCCTACCAATCCAAACCGCTTAAAAAAAGTCCTCCTTGAATCCGCACTGTCCAGTGCTTTACCCGGTTTGCCTGTATTTGTATTTAATTTTTCATCGTTCATATCGGAATATTTAACATGCATTATGTTCTACTAAATGTTAAAATTTGCCCTTTTGAATGGGCAAAATCTATCATTAAAATCAACAATTTCGAATGGTTTAACAAAGCGGATAAAACTACAAATAATATTTTTTGGTTTCATGACAATTTTTGAAATCAACTTGATTATTGAGGCATACACGGTTACAATTTATGCAAAAAATTCGTTTTAAACCATTTAAACGGCGGGTAAATGCAAAAAGTTTTCGTTATCTGACCAAATTTTGGACAATTCTTCCAAATTTTTCATCAAAATCGTTGATAAAAGCACTCAATTACCCACCATGAATTCCTTTTTATTGTTGCAACCTTATGCCTTTCGTTTAGATTATCATCTCAGTCCGGGGTAATATTCCATAAGAATTGGCAATGATAACTGAATGGAAATTGACAAATAAGTGCCAATTTGCAACCATTCTATTTCTGTTAACTACAACCAATAAATCATGGCAATGCGTATTAAAAATCATTGGAGGGCTTTGATCTCCACGCTCCTATTACCACTTATCTCATTCGGACAGATTAAAGATGAACCCTATCCCCAGGCTTCTTCTGTAAAATTCGATATCTCTTCTGAACTGAAATCCGCTAAACTTCTCAAACTGGAAGTTGATTACAACAACAATGTCTACGTGCTGACCGACAAGGGACTTTATCGCGATTTCTACGGATCAAAAATATCGAAAGACCTGCTATACAGAAAATTGTCATCAATGAATCCGATAGACATAACTACACAAGCGGGCTCCGGATACCTATATTACCTTTATGCCGACAGGTTTCTGACCAATGCCCATGCAGGAACTATTTTCGCTAAAATTCCGGAGAATAGTTATCAAACCATTCTGGTCAACCAATCTGGCCTCGTTCTACTTGCTGGTGTGGGGAAAGCTGCACTTTACAAAATTTCGGAAAAAGTTTGTGACCTGAAATTACCAGAGGATCAACCAACACGGTGGTATGTTGATAAAGACAATTTTTATGCCTTGTCCACAAACAGCATCAAAATATTGGTTCAAAATGAGTGGAAAACCATTTACAGGGGAGAAAATATTACCTGCATGGCATTTTCTGCAAATCAATATATTGTAGGAACGAAGGATGGTTACCTGGTGCTTAATTCTTCAACCGGAAAGATTGAACAGTCAATAAAAAAGGAGTTGCCAGTCAGTTCAATCAAAGATCTCCTGGTTGTTAATAGCCAAACATGGTTTTCTACTTCAGACGGGGCTTTTAGGGAAGAAGCCGGAAAATATCGTTACTTTCAGGGAGAACGCTGGTTGGTAAACAACGAAATAATTGATATGAAGGCAGATACAGAAGGAAATATTTACCTGCTAACTCCCACCGGTCTCAGCAAAATTGAATTCTCGCCAACAACCTTGGCAGCTAAGACCAAAAAGATCCAGGATGACATCCGAAAATACCACATGCGTTATGGCTTTGTTTGCGAAATCAGCTATGGAAAACCTGGTGATTTAACAACGGCACAGGCAGTAGATAATGACAACGATGGTCTGTGGACAACTTTATACCTTGGCAGTCAGGCATTCAGATTTGCCACAACAGGCGAGGAAATTGCCAAACGTTACGCATGGGAGTCGTTTGAAGCCTTTGAGCGTTTGCTGACAGTCAATCCGTTGAAAGGGTTTCCATCCCGGACCTTCGAGCGCAAAGGAATCATTCACGATACATTGGCCTGGCGACCATCCCAAAATCCCGAATGGGACTGGAAAGGAACCACCAGCACGGATGAGTACATCGGATACCTCTTCGTCGCGACAGTGATGGATCAGTTTATAGCCAAGTCTGCGCCCGAAAAAAAACGAATAGCAAATTTCATTGATGCCATCATGACCCACATCATCGACAACAACTACTATTTCATTGATGTCGATGGCCAACCAACCCGTTGGGGAAGATGGAATCCCGAATACGTGAATTCCTATGCCAAATATGTGGACGACAGAAAATTAAACAGTGCGCACCTCATTGCCGGCCTGCAATTGGCCTACGCGCTCACCGGTAAAGAACGGTACAAATCTGAGGCCTACAAAATGATGGACAAATACGGTTACCTGGATAATATCATGATCCCCATGAAAACCATGATGCAAACAACAGAGTTTGTCCACAAGGGTGAAGTAATGGGTGATACCTGGAACCACTCGGACGACGAAATGTCTTTCCTAACCTATTGGGTACTCCACAAATATCCCTTCGATGAATCGCTAAAGAAAAAATATGAGTGGGTTGCACGGGACCATTGGGAAATAGAGAAACCCGAAAAGGACGGACTATGGAATATAATTACCTATGGCATCAGCGGCGATATCGACCTAAAATCAACCATTTGGTACCTAAGGGAGTACACACCTGACCTGGACCGCTACTCCACCAAAAACTCACATCGAAAAGACCTTGTCCGCATTCCGGAGAATTTCAGGGAACAAATCACAAAAGAGCTATTAACATCAGGCGAACGCCCGATGATCCGTCACAATACCAACCCATTTGCGTTGGACTGCAACGATGGTAGGAGTTCCAGGCTCGCCGGGGATGAATATTTGTTGCCTTATTGGATGGCACGTTATCTGAAAGTGATCCAGTAAATTGACAATGGAAAATTGAAAATTGACAATGTTTCTTAGTATTTTTGATTATCAATCACATAAATATTCGGATTATGAAGATTTTGAAAAAGGTTCTGAAAGGATTTCTGCTTCTTCTCGTTACGTTGATATTTCTGATGTTGGTTCCCCGGATATGGTCCGCCCTGAATCCCCAAAAGGCGCCAATGGGGTATTTCTATTATCCGCCGACCATTGCAGCCGTTTTCACTGGACTGGAATCATTGATCAACAAAACTCCGGATATTCCGGAAAATGTGGAAGCATTCAAGAATGTCGCATACAAAAATAACAACGGAAGATCCCTCCAAATGGATTTCTACCGTCCAAAGGGAATGACCAAACCTGCGCCACTGCTCGTTTTCATTCATGGCGGAGGCTGGCGGGGTGGCGATCGCGCCGATTACCTGGTTTACCTGACGCACTTTGCCAAATTGGGTTATGTAACGGCAACTGTTTCCTATCGCTTTGTGAAAGAGGCGCCATATCCGGCATGCGTCAATGATATCATGGATGCGGTACATTTCATTTTTCAAAATGGTGAAAAATACAATTACGATCCTGACAGAATTTGTCTGATTGGTGGATCTGCAGGGTCTCACCTTGCCATGCTGGCAGGATATGGCTGGAAACAGCAGGTAGCACCTTTCGACTCAATTCAACCATCTATCGAAAAACACAAAATCAAAGCAGTAGTAGAAATTTACGGACCTACTGATTTTACCACCGAATATGCCCGAAACCATCCTACAATCACCGGTTTTATTGCCCACTCTTACCAGGAAGCGCCACAACTCTACGTCGAAGCCTCCCCCATAAACTATGTGACCAAAGCATCACCTCCTACCCTTATTCTTCACGGAACACGTGATATGCTGGTTCCGATCAGTCAGGCCGAATTGCTAAAACATAAATTGGACAGTCTTGGAGTAGTGAATGTCTATTGTCCAGTACCCGGATGGCCCCATACCATGGATATTGTTCAACGCGTGAACAACTACACAAAAAAGGTGATGGGGGATTTCTTCGAAAAGTATGTAAAACAATAATACTCATCCAGTTTTGTGAAAGGATTTTAGCAACCAAACAGAACACCATTTTGCCTTGCCCTGCATGCAATTCAAACTTCGCAACTCCATTGGCTTTTAGGTCGATTCAACTCGTAGGGATATAATCCTTCCGGAAATGAAACCCAACAACCGACGGTTCAGTAGAATGTAAGTTGGTCACTTATTGTTTCTGACTCGATTTGGAGAAACAATCTTTCAATATTCTTCTTATCATGTGTGGCAGTGGCAGGTGTTTACGGTGCAATTACAGCCAGCAAAAGAATATTCTTTATTCAGACAGTACCGGCCTTACTTGCACTGCTATTTGTAATATTAAACCAATGATTGCAGGGGTTAATTGAATTGGTCATAAGCCGCATTATTCACAAATAAACGACTTACCATGAATGTTAAACATCCTTCCAAAACCATTGTTTTTATTCACGGACTTTTTATGAATCCCAAAAGTTGGGAAGCCTGGATCACTTTCTTTGAATCAAAAGGATATAAATGTTATGCTCCTGCCTATGCATTCCATGAAGGGGAACCTGCCCACCTGCGAAATAATATTGAACCAGGATTGGGCAATGTGATCCTACGACAAATCATTGACAGAACGGTCCAATTCATCGATAAACTGCCGGAAAAAAAAGACCATATCATCCCCTCAACTCTCAACAAGAAAAATTTTGAGGCATACAATGACCAAAACAGTAAGATTGATTTTAAAGAATTTCCCAATCGAACACACTATATCTGTGGACAGCCAGATTGGGAGGAGGTGGCTGAATATATTGACAGTTGGATTGCAAATCTGCACATAAACAAATAGGATAAATTGAAATTAATACTATTGCACAATCTCGATTTTTCATTAGTTTTGTTAGTGATACCCGGCATTAAAATTAATTGTTGCAATTGCATTGACCCCAAAATGGAGGGCCTTCCGAAAAGCATTTATTTATCTACTAATTAATCTTTTATGGAATACCAGGCTTTATCCAGAGAACAGCTAATACAAGAGATTGAATTACTTCTTAAAGAGAACAGTTCGATCAGGGCTATATGTCAAAAGGATATGGATAGAGTCGCAACTCCCGAAGAAGAGTTGAACTATCAGTTGTTATTTTATAACAGTGGAGAGGCTATTCTATATACGAGACCAGACGGTACCATTTATTCTGCCAATCCAAAAGCATGCGAGATTTTTGGCAGGAGTGAAAAGGAGATATGTGAAGTCGGAAGAAATGGCATTTGTGATCTGACCGATCCCCGTTTGGTCCCTGCAATTGAAGAAAGAAGAAGAACTGGGCAATTTAATGGAGAGCTTAACATGGTCAGGAAAATTGGTGAAGTTTTTCCCGCTGAAATTGATTCGACAGTTTTTCATACTTCAGGAGGATTGGAGAGAACTGCCATGATCATTCGTGACATCAGTGAACGCAAACTGGCAGAGAAAAAAATCAAGGATAAGAACGAGGAGCTTCAAAAGATAAATTCCGAAAAGGATAAATTCTTCTCTATCATCGCCCATGACCTGAAAAGTCCATTTAACTCTATTGTGGGATTCAGCAGTTTCCTCAGCGAACAGGTTAAAGCAAGAGATTACGCCAACATTGGAAAGTATGCCGAAATTATCCATGAATCATCCATTCGTGCCATGGAGTTGCTGAAAAATCTAATGGAATGGTCACAGGCTCAAACAGGAAGGATCGTATTTCGTCCCAATATCTTTGATATGGTAAGCCTGATCGAAAAAAACGCACACTTTTACGATGATATCGCCGAACAAAAAGCCATTACCCTAAAATTGGTTTTACCGGCCCTTCTTCCGGTCTATGCAGATGAAGCCATGATCAACACTATACTTAGAAATTTGATCTCCAATGCTATAAAATTCTCATATCCATCAAGTGAAATCATAATTTCAGCAGAGCAACTTTCCAAAGATCTGGTGATCTCCATAAAGGATTCTGGCATTGGGTTATCTGGTGACAGTATTCAGAAATTGTTCCATCTTGATGAAAATCAATCGACTCCGGGCACACAAAATGAGAAAGGTACCGGCTTGGGGTTGATACTCTGCCACGATTTTGTCAGCAAACATAATGGAAAGCTATGGGTGGAAAGTGAATCCGAAAAAGGGAGCAATTTTAAGTTCTCCATTCCTATTAAGAGAGACTAAATCCAAACTATCAATCTGCTATCCGGAATATTATAATGACTCCTAAAAAAATATTGTTTTTATTATTCTTACTAATCTCAGGATTCCCTGGATTTGCCCAGAATGCAGCAATCATTGACAGCCTCCTCAATCGATTAAAAACAACCCAATCTGATTCCGCCAGAGCCGACATTTACAATAATTTATGTTGGAACTACAGGGTTGATTCTCCAAAATTAGGATACGAGTACGGTACAATGGCACTGAATATTTATGTTAATCAGAAAAATATCTTAAAACAGTGCAATGTTTTAAATAAGATGGGTATCAACAAACGGAACCTGGGGGAATATTCAGCAGCCCTGGATGACTTTTACAAAATTCTAACCATTGCTGAAAGCCCTTTGTGCAATCTTGAGATAGCTTATGCCAATAACAACATTGCAGATATTTATGCCAGACTTGAAAAATATGATAAGGCGATCGAATTTACAAATAAGGCATTTTCTTTGTTTCTGTCAGTAAGTAATACGACAGGTATTGCCTATAATCTGAACTTAAAAGGAAGTATTTATGAAAGTAAAAAGGACTGGAAAAATGCTTTACATTATTACAAATTGTGCCTTGAACTTCGACTAAAAATAAACGATATTTCAGGTGCAGCAACGTCACTTGTGCATATTGGCGACTGCTGTCTGGAATTGAACCTGCCTGACAGCGCACTGGTCTATTACAAAAAAGGCATAGAGTACTATGATAAAGCTGGTTTTACAAATTACGGCACAAGCTATATCAGTCTTGGCAAGTATCATGCCGCCAAAAAAAACTACAAAAAGGCGATTTATTATTTAGAAGATGCCATTTCCAAAGCTCAAGTAATGAAGAGCCCTATGAATATTCTAAAGGCAAACGAAGAATTGCACTCGGTTTATTATGAGTTGAAAAATTATAAAAAGGCTTACGAAACTCAGACCCTTGCCCGGCTAGGCGATGAGTCTCTTCGAAGATCCGATTACATAAAGAAAATAACTACCCTCGAACTAAATTACGCTTTTGAACAACAAGCCAAACAAAAAGAAATTGATGATCTCAAAAAGAAAGCCTTGTACGAATCGCATATTTATAAGCAACAATTATTGTCTTTAAGTCTTGTCATTCTGTTAGTTGTCATTAGTATTGTCACATTTTTTGTCTTCAAAAATAACAAATACGTCGTCAAGACAAATAAGTTGTTACAAACATACAATGAAGAAATATCAAGCCAAAAAATTGCCATTCAAACCCAAAATGAAAAGCTGCAGGAACTCAATGCGACGAAGGACAAATTTTTTAGTATCATAGCCCATGACTTAAGAAATCCCTTTAATGGCATTTTAGGCATCTCCGAATTGCTCGTTTCTTCCAGGGAGTCATTTTCCCAGGAGGAAACAACATCAATGATTAAAATGGTTCACGATTCCTCACAACATGCGTTTGATCTTTTGGAAAACCTACTTGAGTGGTCGAAGGCCCACACAGGCAGAATAGATTTTAATCCGGAGAAATATCTGCTTGATAATTTGGTTAACGAAGTCGTAAGTCTTCTGGAAAATTTATCTAATCAAAAAAACATCAAACTAAATCACCAAATAACTAAAAACCTCAGTGTTTATGCTGACCGAAATATGATCCATACAATTTTGAGGAATTTAATTACCAATGCCATAAAATTTACGCACAGGAATGGTGAAATCAATGTCAGCGCTATTCAGCAAAGTAATGAAATAGTGGTACATGTGCGCGATACAGGCGTGGGGATCAGCGAAAATGATATAGATAAATTATTTAAGATCAGTGAAAAAATCACCTCACGTGGTACGAATGATGAAAAAGGGACAGGTTTGGGTTTACTACTTTGTAAGGAGTTTGTAGAGAAACACGGTGGTAAGATTTGGGTGGAAAGCCAAGTGGGGAGAGGAAGTGATTTCATTTTTACATTGCCTCTTCAACATCAATGAAGAGACAGATTTGAAAAATTAAACCAGATTTCAGTTTATCAGATAGAAAATGGCTTAAGGAACCGATATGAAGAAGATCACAGTCCTAACCGGGGCCGGAATGTCGGCCGAGAGCGGAATCCGAACCTTCAGGGATTCAAACTGGTTGTGGGAAGAGTATGGTAATATGTGAGGCAATCAGTTTTCTCGTCTTCATAGTAAGCGCATATAATTTTAAAAAGGAAAAGAGCTTATTGAAAGGTTTTTTTTAAATTATATGATCTTTTACTAATTATTTTTATCCCTTCATGACATGAAAAAACTGATTTTATTTTTACTTTTTTGCTCTGTTGCAATAGTTTACGGACAGAAACCTGCAATTCAACTGATCCCTCAGCCTGTTGAAATAAAGTTATCCGATGGATCTTACGTCTTGACAAAAACTTCGACAATTGGTTTCGACAGCCAGGAAAGTAGAAATATAGCTGAGTTACTTTTTCAGAAGTTGAAGGTTTCGACCGGGTTTTCATTTATACCGCAACTGGGCAAAGCCGGTTCAATACAATTCAACATAAATAAAATCAAGGTTGACCAAGTCGGTACGGAAGGTTATACGCTGGTATCATCCCCCAAAGGTATAAGTATTAATGCAAATACCCCAGCCGGTCTATTCTATGGAATGCAAACGCTGCTTCAACTCTTGCCAAAGGAAATTGAAAGCAAAACAGCAGTAACCATGAACTGGACTGTTCCGTCAGTTAAGATTATCGATTATCCCCGTTTTTCCTGGAGAGGCATGATGCTTGATGTAAGCCGTACTTTCTTCACGAAAGATGAAGTTAAGCGCTATATAGAACAGCTCTCCAGGTATAAATACAATATATTCCACTGGCATCTTACAGATGATAACGGCTGGAGGATAGAAATCAAATCCCTTCCAAAATTAACAGGAGTTGGCGCGTGGCGTGTGCCCCGTTCTGGTACAGACGACCTGCTGGCCAAACCAATACCCGGGGAAGCTGCAACAGTTGGAGGTTTTTACACTCAGTCTGATATTAAAGAGATAATACAATTCGCCCAGGACCGCTATGTAACAGTAGTTCCCGAAATTGATATACCCGGACATAGCATGGCAGCAATTGCCGCTTATCCGGAATTATGCTGTACAAAAGATACCAGTATAAAAGTTAATCCAGGTTGCCATTATTCTGATTTTAATCCTGATGGCACCTTTAAGTGGCTGATCGATAATTCATTTAATCCGTCAGATGAAAAAGTATATGAATTCCTTGATAAGGTTTTTACAGAGGTGGCAGCGCTGTTTCCGTATCCTTATATTCATGTTGGCGGAGATGAGTGTTATACGGGTTACTGGGTCAAAGATCCCGGATGCCAGGCCCTGATGAAGAAGATGAACATGACACGTCCCGAGAAATTGCAAGCCTATTTTGTGAAACGCGTTGAAGGCATCCTGAAAGCAAAGGGCAAAAAAATGGCTGGATGGGATGAATGCATTCCGGGAGGCCTTGATCCTGAAGCAATCATGATGATCTGGCACGGCGACAAAGTAGGAATCGAAGCGGCAAAATTGGGGCATCCGATTGTTTTGACGCCGACTTCCTCTGCATTCCTTAACCTTAACCAGGGTGAACAGACCGTTGAGCCTTGGATTTACGACAATTTAAGGCTAAAGCAAGTCTATGGTTTTAATCCTCTACTGGCAGGAGTTGATGCAAAACAAGTTCTTGGCGGCGAAGGGCTCCTTTGGACAGAACAGGTGGAAACCCTCTATCAGGCTGAATATATGATCTGGCCACGTGGATGGGCGCTGGCAGAAGATTTATGGTCACCGCATGCTTCCAAAAACTGGACCAACTTCATTCAACGTGTAGAAAATGAATTTAATCGTGTTGATATAAGAGGAACTAATTTTTCAACGGCAATTTATGATGCGATGATAAAAGTTAATGTTAAGAACGGAAAGATAGCCCTCACAATGGAAACCGAAGTTCCTGATCTTGTTATCTATTATACGATAGATGAGTCTATGCCAGGGAAGTATTCTCCAAAATATTCAAAACCTTTTGAACTTCCTGAAGGGCCTATTACTGTGAGAGCAGTAACCTATCGCGATGGAAAGCAAATTGGTCATCTGATTACACTTAGCCCGGAGGAACTAAAAAAGAGATCCTCTCTAAAATGAAAATGGACAATTGAAAATGGACAATTGAAAATGATATATCAATGTCGTTTAGTTAACGTTTATTTATAATCGTTTGTAGTTCATCGAGTAAGGTCGTTTTGGTTTCATCTTTCTGGGTTCACTTCTTCCGGGTCTG
>JALOCD010000145.1 GCA_023228025.1 Prolixibacteraceae bacterium
GGAGTAATGGCAGGAACTATTTAAAGATCGCTGATGAAATGATGAAAAGTCGCACAGCATTCAAGCCATAAAGATCTCGCCACGATGTTGAGGAGCCGCCCGGCCGGACGGCTGTACAGGGATTATCACATTAATTTATTAGCCGCCCGGCCGGGCGGCTCTACGCTAAGTTATCAGGATAAATGGAGGAATCGGTGTTTGAATCTTTTTTGTTGTTGAATCTATCTTTATGCCAGATTGCAGGATTTTGAGCGATATAATTGTAAATCAATTCAAATTCGCAATTATTTCTAATCAGGTGATCGTAGAAACGTGGATGCCATACTTGTCGACCTTTTGAATTTCTTAAAGCATTGATCCGGCTTGTAGCTGAGGATTTGAAACCTCCTACAAAAGAGGATATTGATTTCGGTCGCATTGCTGAGATTCTTGGCACTTTATATTTTGACGGCTCTAATTGATTGAGATTCACTATCAGATGCAGATGATTGGGCATGATCACGCAGCTAACGCATTTTAATTCATGCCTCATTTCAAAGGACCGAAGCAATTCTTCCCGAACGATTTCGCCATAGTGGGACAATACCAAGTTGCCATTCAAAATTTCGCCAAGAAAACACTCGCAATTGTGGGTGCAGATTGTAAGAAAATATGATCCATCATTTGCGTAATTCCACCCCGGCAATCGGGCCGATTCAATTCTATATTTGTCCTGAAACAAAGTCATATATAAATTTAACCATTTTCGAGATCAATAACGAATTTTCGTAGAGCCGTCCGGCTGGACGGCTTTTTGATTATATGCCCGGAGCTTGTACAGCCGCCCGGCCGGGCGGCTCATCATGGGTGTAGCAAATATTTTAATGAGGCGCCTTGCCTGCTTTAAGATTTCATTGACAAATGCGGAGGATTGGCATCCCATCAAGCATTACAGATAGCGGCAGCAATAATTAAAAGCTGCTTTGCGAGCCATTAAGATAGCATCTAAAATGTTGAGGAGCCGCCCGGCCGGGCGGCTGTACAGGGATTATCACATTAATTTATTAGCCGCCCGGCCGGGCGGCTCTACGCTGGTGCAGCATAAGATTTGATGAGGCGCATTGCTGGCTCTAAGTTTGCAGTTAAAAATGCAATGTAACCGTCAATCCCTGCACGCATTTCAGCTTGTAGCAGCAATTTGGAAGGGAGTAATGGCAGGAACTATTTAAAGATCGCTGATGAAATGATGAAAAGTCGCACAGCATTCAAGCCATAAAGATCTCGCCACGATGTTGAGGAGCCGCCCGGCCGGACGGCTGTACAGGGATTATCCTATCAACTTATTGCTCCCGCACCATGGGGACAAATTGTACGGACAAAGTCGCCGTTTTGCGTATTTTGCCTCCTTTTTTTTCCAGTAAATAGAGCACCTGGTTGTAAGGCTTGCCGACCGGGATAATCATTTTTCCTCCTTCGGCCAGTTGTTGCACCAACGATTTGGGAATGTTGGTTGGTGCGCAGGTTACGATGATGGCATCGAATGGGGCATACTCCTTCCAGCCCTGATAACCGTCGCCAATTTTAACTTTGATGTTGGTATAACCCTCTTCTGCAAATACTTTTTTTGCTTGTTCCCCCAAAGCACCAATAATTTCGATGGTATAAACCTCTTTGTAAAGCAAAGAAAGAATAGCCGCCTGATACCCGGACCCAGTGCCAATTTCCAAAACTTTTTTAGTGGGATCAGGGTTTAAGATCTCGGTCATATAAGCAACAATATACGGCTGAGATATGGTTTGATTATGGCCTATTGGCAAGGGTCTGTCATCATAAGAGAAATTTCTGTACTCGTCCGGTACAAATTTATGGCGTTGAACGTCCATCAAGGCGCCCAATACTCTCGGGTTATGAATGCCTCTCTCTTTGATCTGTTGTTCCACCATGGTTTTCCGCTGGAGGAAATATTTGTCTTTTTTATAATCCTGTCCATACAAATAATGGCAGGTAATTAAAACTAGCGCCAGACATGATGCGGAAATTTTATGCTTGGTGTCCATAGGTAAATGATTTATTCCTGTAGCGGTTAACAAATTTAATTAATAATTACTACCAAAGTCAAAAATTTCCTTAACTTGTCATCTGACGATTCGGAATTATTTAAAGTGAGATGAAGGGAAAGTAGCTGTTCACATTGGGTTTGTTTCTTTTGGCCGTTACGGATTTGAAAGCGGAAGGGAAAGATTCCATCCCTCATTTTTCTGTCGGTCAGAAAAACATCTATTCATTTGTCATTCAAGACTCTCCTGCACGGCTTTTTATAATGAGGCAGTTCAATGAAGATTATTTAAGCGGGTACCGGTTGTATTCGAAAATGATGGGGGATTTCTTCTCTCCCCGGTTGAAATTCTGGATTCAGGTCTTTACCAACTTCGCGGTTTTTATCCCATTGACCCATGAAGAGGGGCATTGGTCCATTCTGGCCTCCAAAAATATCGGATCCATTTCGCAGCCTTTCTTCTTGTCCAAAAGAGGGGGATACATCGAAGGGGTAACCGACAATTCGTTAATCAAAATGCGCGACAGTGATTTCCCCGATTTCGCTTGGTTGTACACAGTCGATCTCGGACTCATATACAAAACGGCAGGTTTCTAACTGAGGAGATCAAGATGCAGAAACATTTTGGTATTAGGATGGGTCCCAGTTTCACATTGGACAAATAAGAAATGGCTTGGAATTAAATGTAAGAATGATTCCCCTCACCGAAACATTTTGAGGTTAAATTCAGTTATAGGAATATTGTCTTCATGCGATACAGGACTGAACTACGCTGATGTTGTCAACCTTAATATAATTGTATGGGGAATTTTCATAAACATCATCTTGATTGAATCTCATTTTTTGAATGAAGAACTATTTTACCAGTCACCATTATTTTTTTCCCGGCAATACCATAAAAAGGGATTGGAAGGCGTGGTTAATTTTATTGGTTGGACTGCTTTTAACATATAGGGCCACCACCGTTACCTATCGGGAAGTTGATTTGCAGGCAAAAACCGAATTTGAAGATGTTTGCGATGAAATCAAGATGAAGATTTCGGCCCGGATGCAAGCCCACGAACTTTTTCTGCGTTCAGCCGCGGCATTTGTGGAATCTTCTGATACCGTGACGCGTCTCGACTGGAAATTGTTTAATCTTAGCGCTAAAATCAGTCATGATTTGCCGGGCATACAGGGTGTTGGTTACCTGGCTATCGTACCGGCCCATCAACTGCAATCTCATATTCAAAATATATGGAAGGAGGGATTTCCTGAATATTCGATCAGGCCAACAGGTGGCAGGCCTGTTTATACTTCCGTTATTTTTATCGAACCTTTTGGTGGCAGAAATTTAGATGCTTTCGGTTACGATTTTTATACTGAGCCGATAGCGGGGAAAGCGATGGATCGTTCACGGGATTCCTGTATCTCTGCACTTTCCGGTAAAGTAATTTTGAAACAGTTGAACTGCGAAACCTTACAGAACGGTTCTTTGATGTTTGTCCCGGTTTACCGTAACGGATTACCAACCGGCAATGTTGAACAGCGCCGTGCGGCTATCAAGGGCTGGGTTTACAGTCCCTTTGGAATGAATGATATCATGAATGGCATTTTGGGCCGCTGGGACTTTACACAGGAGAATAGGATTCACTTGCAGATATTTGATGATCGTATCTCCACTGCCTCAATTTTGTACGACAGTCAGCAAAATGATACAATTATCCACAAAAAAACTCCCTCGAGAATCGTGACCCTCCCCGTTGAATATAGTGGTGAAAAATGGATTCTGAAGTTTACGCGGGACGAAATCCTGATTACATTCTATCAGAACAAGATCTTGAGAGTATTTTTTGCCTGTTTGATCATTACCGTTTTGTTGTTCTTTTTGACAAGGTCATTGATAAAGACCCGGCACAAGGCCCGTGAAATAGCGGATCAATTGACCAAAGAGCTAAAAGAGAGCGAAGAAAAGCTTCGTTTTGCACATGAATATACAGCGGTAGGTATGTGCAGGGTCGGCTTGGACGGAAGATTTCAATGGATAAATAATGCTTTTACCAAGATTTTGGGTTATTCATCTGATGAGATACTGAACGAGAAATCCACAAAAATTACCTTTCCTGAAGATCGGAACATGGAAATTGTTGAATTGAATAAGATCCTATCAGGAGGAGAGATCAGTGCGAATTTTGAAAAAAGGTATCTTCATAAAACCGGTAAAATCGTCTGGGCGTCGATTGTGTCGACTTTAATAAAAAGCAGCAGCAATGCTCCATTTATTATCACGCAGATTACAGATATAACCGATAAGAAAATTGCAGAAGATGAGTTAAGGAAGCTTTCACTCGCGGTAGAGCAAAGTCCGGAGACGATCATCATCACCGATACCATGGGAAATATTGAGTATGCAAACCCTAAGACGGTTGAAATTACAGGCTATACTTTTGAAGAGCTTAAAGGCAAGAATCCGAGTGTTTTTAAATCAGGTGAAACATCTCCTACTGACTATAAGGAGCTTTGGGAGACAATCAAATCAGGAAAGCAGTGGACCGGTATATTCCACAATATGAAGAAAGACGGATCATTATACTGGGAACTAGCGAGGATCGCTCCAATTGTTGATACAAACGGAAAGATTACAAATTATTTGGCCATCAAGGAGGATATCACTGAAAGGAAGAAAATTAATGATGAATTGATTGCAAGTGAGGCAAAACTGAAAGAGGCAAATGCGACCAAAGACAAACTCTTTTCAATTATTGCCCACGATTTGAGGGGCCCCATTGGCAATTTTCAGCCAATTCTTGAAGTTCTTACCAATGAAGCAGATTTGGATGAGGCCGACAGGAATTCCTTGATGGATGGTTTGTTGCAAGCATCAAAAACCACCTTTAGTTTGTTGGAGAATTTGTTGAACTGGGCCAGAAGCCAGTCAAACGGGATAAAGCTTTCACCTAATCATATTAATATCAGTGAAATAATTCATAAAAATGTCGATCTGCTTTCGGCGACGGCCAGTCAAAAAGCGATCCTGATAGAGGTAAAGACGGATGTTAAACTGACTGCTTATGCCGATGTGGATTCAATTAATCTGGTAATCCGGAATTTATTGTCCAATGCCATAAAATTCACACCAAATCAAGGAGCCATCTCCATTTATGCTAAGGATTTGGACAGAATGATTGAGGTTACCGTCGAAGATAATGGCGTTGGAATAAAAAAGGAAGTTTTGGATCATCTTTTTAGTTTAAACTCAAACAAAATTTCAGCGGGTACAAACCAGGAAAAGGGTTCCGGTTTGGGATTGGTTTTGTGCAAGGATTTTGTTGAGAAAAATGGAGGTGAAATTCGTGTTGAAAGTATTCCGGGAGAAGGGAGCAGGTTCATATTTACCGTTCCAAAAGGATGAACCTGTTTCTGCATCCGGTTTTCGTGGGGGAATGTTTAGCTGGCGGATCGGTATGGGAATCGAATCGCCGATGTAATCCGAATAGGCCCGTTTGCCGAAATAGGCATAACCTCTCCTCTCAAAACGGGTGCCGCTGACCATGCTGTGAATAAAGCCATTGCGCTCCACCTGGGTGGTATGGTAGATCTTGTTGCTCGGATTGGTTTTCAGGATAAACTCCACCCTTCCTTTCAAAGCGCTTTTCCGGATAAGGGAGTCATCCTCTTCTGTTTTGAAGTTGAAAGATTGTGCTAAATATTTTTGCATCAGTTTGCTTCGGTACCAGGTGCCTCCAGTAGGGGAGACCAACTGTTTGCCATTGTACACCACGACGCTATCGTTGTAGGCCAGAACTGACAAACAGTTGTGCCTCCCGGAATTCAACCAGTTTTGGATTTTGGGCCCGTGGAGCGAATCAACATAACCATAGTCGCTGTCGAGAAAGGCAATTCTAACCACATCGGAGGGAATGGATTCGACGGCATCCAGGTAACTGAAAATAAATCTTCCACCTCCGCTGTGGCCGTTCAGTACAACTTTGGGATGCCAGGGTGAAAAGATTCCTTTGATATTGTCTACCATCCGCTTCACAGTTAGGACAGAATCATTGGTTTTAGCCACCCATGCTGGCCAACTTTTTTGTCCGGATTCCAGGTAGATTGTAACAATGGTCTCTTTTTTAATCAGATGTCTTAGAAATCTGGTTTGCGCCCCAATATGCTGGATGTTGAAGTGCCAGTCGTCACCCTCCTTGAGCATTTTTCCAAAAGTCTGTTCGATGCTATTCCCGTTGGGGAGTGCATAAAAAACCAGCAAGACCTTATCGTTTTTACCAAAACCTTTCAGGGGGGCATTGATCAGGATGCGTGTGGAGGGAGGCGAGTTTTCAATCAGCATCTGCTGTTCGCCAAAAGCTCCTGCTGCCTTAAACCCAGGTAGAGTCTGAGCCTGGAGGATCAGGCAATTCAGCGCAAGGGAAATAATGATTAGTTCCTTTCTCATCGTTGGTTATAGCTTCAGTTTAATTAATTGACAATTGAAAATGGAGAATTGACAATGATTATACAGGTAAAATTGGTTTGTAATGTAAAGCTATTGAGGAGGGAATATTATTCGCTCAATTTCGTTGCCGGACGAATAATTTCACCATTCACAATCTACTTTTAACTTCCTACCAAGATACAAATTTGTCAATTGTCAATTTTCAATGTTGATCAGGAAATTGTTTAATTTTATACAGACAGAAATACAACCTTTGTAATTATGATATTAACCATCGACATCGGCAATTCGAACATCGTTTTTGGTTTGAATGACCAGAATGAATGGCTTAAAATATGGCGGATACAGACAGATCCGTCCAAAACGGCCGATGAATATGAGGTTATCTTCAGGTCTCTCTTCAACAGCTGCACCATCTGCAAGGAAAAAATTGACAGGACTGTACTCAGCAGTGTTGTGCCCAGTTTGATCAGGCCCTTCAACGAGATGCTCATCCATTTAGTTGGACATACACCGTTGTTGGTTCAACCTTCGGTTTACGACAAGCTGCCCATTGAAATTTTGAGTAAAGACGAGATAGGCACCGACATTGTCGCAGATGCCACAGCCGCTTTCATACATTATGGCGGCCCCTGCATGGTGGTTGATTTTGGAACCGCCATCACCTTTACCACCATCAGCGAAACGGGCAGGATATTGGGTGTGTCTATCGTCCCCGGATTAATGACCGCATTAAAATCACTGACTGGAAATACGGCACAATTACGCGATGTGCAGTTGGTTGCCCCGCCTTCTGTTTTGGGAGATAATACGGTTCATGCCATTCAATCGGGACTCGTATTTGGATTTGCGGGATTAGTGGATTCAATGATTAATCGGACAGAGGCAGAGTTATCGCTGAAACTGAAGGTTATCGCGACGGGTGGATTGTCGCCTGTGTTGCAAAATATCTCCGAAAGAATTGAGCTCATTGACGAGAACCTGACATTGGATGGATTAAAATATATGGCGGACCATCTTTTTTGATCCGTCATTATTCGTTTGGTAATTCATGAATTTTTAACTGACTACAAATTACTTATGAAAAAAGCAAATCCGGTTTTCCTGGGATTTTTAACCATTGCGTTCCTGTTAGTTTTTGCAAGAGCCGGGTCGCAAAGTGTGAACAACATGAAAGTCGGCCCGCAGCCGGATGGAAGTGTTTTGGTTCCTTCCAATCAATTGTTGCGTCCGGCGGGCTACCAGGTTTACCTGCCCGGGAGGCCTGTAGATCTCTCGTTGATATCCAACGGGGATTTTCTGTTGGTCAAGAACATGAGATCGCTCGATCTGATCAGGTTGAGCGACAGAACGGTCAAACAATCGCTTTCTTACGATAAGGGGGGAGCCTCTTTTACAGGGATCTGCAGTTCCCGCGACAGCAGGAAAATATTTCTTTCTGAGGC
>JALOCD010000146.1 GCA_023228025.1 Prolixibacteraceae bacterium
TTTCTAATTGTCCCATTTTACTCATCAGAAATCACTTAATCAGGATTGTGCCGTAGGTACATTATGTATGTAGAAAGAGAATATAACGCGTAATATCTCGTCCCGTAAGAGCAATGTCATTAAGTTATGAAAATTCTTAGTGTAATCTTTGTGCTTTGGTGACTTGGTGGCAAGAAAAAATCCGCCACAAAGACACTAAAACACTAAGATTTCACAAAGCTAAAAGGATCACCATACTTGCTTTAATGACATTGCCCGTACTGGACAGAATTTATCTCTTAATCCATTTTCTACCGACATTATATCCCTATCGGGGAAAAAATAAATTTAAAACAGTTTCTAAGTTTATCAATAATTTATTTTGTATCAATCATCATATAAAATTCACTAATTAAGTATTTTATATCATTTTCCATTGTCAATTATCAACTACTTATATGCCGTTACCGATTGGACTTTGCTTTTGAAGCAACATGTTTCTTTTTCTTAAAGATAACCTTTTCTACCGCTGGCAGGAGGCTTTCGGCAACCAATTGATTGCCTGTTTTCAGAAAGTGAACACCATCCTGACAAAGATAGAAATCCGCTCCCATTTTCCTGAATTTCTTGCGGAAGATTGCATCCATATCGACAAACGGCACATGCAGCTTGTGGCTTACTTTGGCGGTGAGTTTTCGGTATACCACAACATATTTGTCGACACCTCCGGCATTCTTATATATCGGCTGATCCCTATAGGCATGCTTTTCGCTCAACATTGGCGTTTGGGGCCAATAGATTTCGGCGGCGCCGGTTTTGCTGACAATCTGATCGTGCATCGACTTGATATTTGAGGCAAATTCATCCAAATCGACATGCCTCTTCGGCTCAAAAGTCGCGTCGTTGGTAGCAAAATCAGTAATGACGAGGTCGGGTTGCCACCCCAGAACAGACTTTTCCAGACGGATTAATCTTTCACGTGTTGTGCTACCGCCAATCCCTGAATTGATTACTGTAATTTGAAGTTCAGGGTGTCTCTGCTGCAACATCTCCTGAAGCAGGTTCGTCCATCGTTCATTTTGCGGCACCTGGACCGTTTCGGTGAGAGAGGTTCCAAAGGCTACAATTACATAAGATGGGCGGACCGATTCAACAGACTTACTTCCGTTCAATTGCGCGAAACATGAGAGAACAGAAAGAACAATTGTCGGTATTAACAAAAAACTTTTCATTATTTATAATTGTTGTCCGCTTAAAGTTCAAACACTTTCCTTAAGCATGTTAATAATGGGTTTTTACACAGATATCGCCACTCCGTGGCTCCCATTTCCTTTATAATCAGTTCTACAAAGATATCGCTGCTCCGCAGCTTGCATATTTGCGATCTAGATGCTACACCTCTGTAGATAAACATATTATAATTACATCATATCAAAGCAACGTTCTTGCAATATCTTTGTAGATAAATATATTATAATTACTCAAAGCAACGTAGTTGCGATATCTTTGTAGCTGAGCATGTTATAATTAAATCAAAGCAACGTAGTTGCGACATAAGCACTATTTCATTTTCAGCCGCAATATTGATTATTTATACCCAAATTCCTTTTCGACCTCCGTAATAGCATCTTCTATCATATCCATCCCCATGGCCGCGTATTTCTCATCCATGATCAGCGGCGGCGACATGCGAAGGATATGTCCTGCTGGGATCCATGCCAAACCTTTTCTGAAGGCTTTTTGGTAGACCAGTTTGCCTGCTTCATCAAAGGGCTCCTTGGTCTTTTTGTCTTTTACCAATTCGATACCCAATAAGAAGCCCTTGCCTTTCACGTCGCCGATAATCGGGTGTTGCTCTTTCATTTTCATCATGCGCTTCATGAAGAAATCCCCCACTGTACGAACATTTTGCAGGATATCCTCCTCCTCGATCACCTCAATGGATGCCAGGGCTGCGGCACATGCCATCGGATTTCCGCCATAGCTTGACGATGCAGATATTTTTTCGAGCGCGTCGCCGTTTTCTTCGCTTACCACCATGGCAGTTACCGGGAACCCGTTCCCAAACGATTTCCCAAAGGTAACGATATCAGGGATTACCCCCCAATGGTTTAAGGTAAGCCATTCACCGGTGCGGCCCATTCCGGCAAGCACTTCGTCGTCGTACAAGAGTATTTTGTGTTTTTCGCACAGCTTCTTCAGTTTAGGGAAAAAATCTTCCGGAGGGAAGATACTTCCTGCCCAACCTTGCGCCGGTTCCAGTACAAAGGCCGCCACGTTTCCAACGGTCCCTTCCAAAAGAAAAGTCTCATAAAAGCGGATGTAGGCATCGGTATCGATGGTGCCATCTGCTTTGGTCCACAATGGGCGGTACGGGTCAGGGCGGGGCACCATGTAGAAACCGGCGGCACGCGTGGGTCCGTAACTGTGTGTTTCGCCGCGGTACATCTGGGCACAACTTACGGCCCCCATTGTTTTGCCGTGGAAATCGCGGTATGCCGATATAAATTCGTGTTTGTTGGAGATGGCGCGTGCTGCACGGATGGCCGCTTCGACAGCCGCTGTCCCATCGGAGTACAATTGGATGGCATTTAATTTTCCCGGTAGGATACCTGCCATTTTTTCCATCAGCTTTTCCTTGACCGGTGTTGTGAAATCGTGGGCGTTCATCAATCTTTTGGCCCAAAACGAGATCGCTTCCGATATTTTCGGGTGGCAGTGCCCCAGTGAAGTAACGTAAATTCCGGAAGAGAAATCGAGGTATTTGTTTCCGTCCACATCGGTAAGGGTAATCCCAAACCCTTCGTCGAAACAGACCGGGAACAGCTTTACCTGACCGCTAAGGCCTTTCATATACCGGGTAGTACTTGCATGCATGATTTTAGACTTAGGCCCGGGGGCTTCGGTGACCATTCGGGGAATCCCAATGGCATTTTCTTTCCACCAATCTTTCTGATTTACATTTGAATTGCTCATATTTTTTTATTTTAGAAGTTCTGTTTTTAATACTATTTCAGAAACTTATTATTTCGTTCTGTTCGGTTTTCAACTCAGTCACCATTGCTTGCCAATCATCGATCTCCTCGTAGATATCCTGACAATAGAGGTTGTTCCTGCCGGCAATTCCGGCAAATTTTATGGCTTCCTCAGGGGCTTTGTTATCAAGGATAGCGGAGATGAATGCGGCGGCAGCGGTATCTCCGGCCCCGGTGGCATTCTTTATTTTTGCCGGATCGGCAGGATAGGCATTCAACCAAAATTCGCGGTGGTTCCACTCATTTTCAGATAAGTTGAACCCTGCCTTTTCATTCAAGGAGGAGACATTGCCTGTAATCAGGTAAATGCCCCGGTGACCCGCTTTGATAAGCAGTATCTTTGCCCCACAATCAATGATCGTTCGTCCAATCTCCCTGATCAGGCTGACCGGTATCAGGTCAATAATTTCAGAATTGTCTATAGATGACAAGATCTTTGCATATTCGTCCGGCCTCATGATTTGAAGGATCTCTTCAAGGCTTGGGACAAATAGGTCGGTATAAGGAAGCACCCGCCTCATAATCTCCGGCCAATCCTGTTTGCCTGATTCACTTTGGAGATCGGGTAGACTAAAATCAAGCGAGGTGGCCACTCCCATTTCCTGTACCCTGGCAAAGAGCGCCATTAACTGCTCTCCATTGTCGAGATAGAATTTTCTCAATAAGGGTGGATAGCCGAAATGGAACAACCTGCACTGAGAAACAGCATCAAAATCAATAAATTCATTGTCGAATATGGTACTGCATCCGGGTGATTCCAGAAAAATTCGGTCAACCCCGGGTGGGGCCAGCACAATACTAAAGGCAGTGCCTGATTTGTCGGTTATTTTTATTCCTTCCGACAGGTTGTATTTATCGAGCCAGTCCCTGGCAATTTTCCCGATAAAATCGTTGCCAATTAAACCGTTCAAAAAGACCTTCCTGTTGAATTTTTTCATGGCCATGCCTGTATTGGCAACCACACCTCCGATAGAAAAGTCAAGACCGTCTATTTCAATCAGTTTTCCGGGTACCAAAAGGTTGGAAATAGAGGTTGCCGGCTCGTTTTTCTGAAAGCCGGGGACCATATCAACACAGAGATATCCGGCGATTACGGCATCGAATTTTTTCATTATACCACAGTTATATCTTTCAAATAGCAGAAATCGCGCAAGGTTTGAGCGTGGTCGCCATAGGCAATAATGTAGTGCTGCCCAGAGATCTTTTGTGCAAATTCTTCCACCGGTGAATCGAGGAAAATATCGAGACTGGGCAATTGAGGGGCTGGATAGTCCCATCCGGCCTCTTCCCATGATTTAAGCTTCCCTTCACCCGTGCAGATGTGCATGGTATAGCTGCTGCCAGTATTCGACAAACGGGCCATCGTCAGCCTTCCTGTTTTCATGGTCGAAATATTCAAAAGTCCACCGCTGATGTTACCGAAAGCGGCCGGGGTAACTTTCACTTTTCCATCGACCACCTCTGCCGGCACAAAGTCAGGTACGCCCAAAAGAACACTTTTTTCGAAAAATTCATAAAATTCGAGGTAGGCGGCACATTGTCCGGTCAGGTGTTTGACGACCAACTGGGTTACGGCTCCCATCGCATCATTTTCGGGGATGGTGCATAAATTATCTTCATCGGAAAGCAACATAAATATCATTGCGGGAGGAAAACTCAATAGTTTTTTCATACCATCCACATCTTTCAGCGAAATGGCATTGAAACCGTTTTCCTCCGCAATGCTTTTGACGGCCAGGTAATAACTGATCCCTTTTTTTAGGAAATTGTCATCGGCAGGTTTCTCGAAATTCCAATCCTGCTTTATTTTATTTAGAAGCTTCTGAACCTCTGTTTCAGAAACGTTCTCGCTAATACGGAGCATTTCGAGGGTTTCGAAAAATTCGACTTCGGTGCCGATCTTCGTTTTCAATGACAATCCTTCGTAAAGGGTATTGTAAAGTTTCATATCGCGGAAGCCCATCATCCCGACCTTGGTGTTTTCAACCGATTTTACTGCCAAAGCGGCCTGTGCGAAATTTTTTATCCTATCCAAAGGAGAAGGTTTACCTATAATGTTGTAAACGTACCTGAACTTGTAACCAAGGTCCTGGAATACTTTCCGCAAGGCAGTGGTACCGGCCTGAGGGGCGGCAGTCACCACCCGACCGTTTTCGATATCGCCTGCAAGCCCCCACAGGATCATGGGTTTGTCCTTAAAGAAAGTTGTCACAGAAATCACCGCATGCGAGGGGATCCATCCGGCAAGACAGACGATCAACAGGTCAAAATCGCATTGGCTCAGCTCTCCGATTGCCCTTTTTACATCTACATCGGCAGGATCATCCGTTACATGATCGGTCGTCACGATCGAAAAGCCCAGGGACTTTATCTCTTCGCGTGCGATTGCACATTTGTCTTTTATGAGCTGCTGAGGTGAATTGATTTCCCCGAATCCGACAAAGGCGACATTGACGTTACTTTGATTTGCTTTCATTTGATTATAATTTGTTTTTTAATGGCCAAATGGAATACCCGGATAATCATTTTCGATTGATGCGGATATTATAACCTGGGTATTTCATTTAATATTTTTCTGTTGTTGATAATAGCGACAAAGAGTATATAGCATATACAAACGACCGGAACAATAAATGCAGTCTGAATAGAGGTAACATCGGCTACCATGCCCATAATCGGAGGGATTAATGCGCCACCGGCAATACAGGAAACCAACAATCCTGATAACTCATTCGCATGCTCAGGCATGTGATCAATGGTAATGGAGAAAATCAATGGGAATATGTTGGCACATCCTATCCCGATTAGCAGTATCCCGGTCAAAGTTAGCGGATATGAATTGCTGAAAATCATGGATATGCCCAGGAGGGTCAGCAGCACTGTATACAAAAATAGCCGTTTGGGGGCAATCCTGGCCATGATCAACGAGCCCACGAACCTTCCGGCCAATATGGGCAGGTAAAAAAGGGACCAGCTGATTAACAGTCCCATCTCTTTGACTTGAAATTTCTCACTGAGAAGAATAGGGATATTAGCGCTCATGGATATTTCGACGCCACAATAAATAAAAATGCCGACCACCATGGCTAAGATGTATCTGTCGCCAAGAAGTTTAAAACAGGTTTTGAATGTCGCATGATGGTCGTCGTCAGACCTCTTCTCTTTAATCTTTATCATGTTAAGCCCCACGAAACTGATCAGGACAAGGCAAGAGAATACCGGGAACAAAATGCTCCAATCCAAACCGAAGGCAAAAAGCATAAATACGGGCAACAGAAATCCCATTGAAGAACCAATGGTAATGATCGACTGGGCAAAAGAGAGGTTTTTGGAATAGTGCCCCTCATCAGAAATATCGCGCATGATGGGGTTCCCGGCCACCTGAAGGATTGAACCTCCCGCCCCTAAAAACAGAATGGCTGCCAGAATTTTATAAAATTGTACCATTGAACTGCCATCTACGACCATTCTCCCATACATTCCTGAAAAAATAGGAATGACAAGCCCGGAAAGTGCAATTGCAAGCCCCATGTTAAGGATGAATTTCTTTCCTTTTCTATCCTGCAGCAATCCTATTGGTACGGAAAGGAGGCCATACATGATGTAGGCCAGCATTGGCAGCAGGGAGGCCATGGTATTCGATATCTTGAATGATTCCTTGGCCAGGCTTACCATGGGTCCTGCTGAGTCTATCAGGCCCATTGCCAGAAAAATCATGTAAATCGGGATCGTTTTTAATTTCACAGTTCAGTTTTTATTTAGCAAAAATAGTTCACAGGGTTTTGCTAAAAAACTACTGCTTTTTCAAATCATGACACTATATTTACAAAGAATATTGCTTTTCTATTATTTTGGATACAAATTACAGCCAATACGATGCAACCAAAACTTGAAAAAGTACCTCTGCACCTAACCTCTTCCATCTATGTAAAAAGGGAAATTACACCTTACATGGATTATCCATGGCACTATCATCCTGAGTACGAAATAATATTTGTGGAAAAAAGCTATGGCATCCGTCTGATGGGCAACCATATCGGGAATTTCAGCGATGGTGATTTAATGTTCATTGGATCGAATTTACCGCATGTCTGGAAAAATGATAAAGATTTTTACCAGGAAAATAAAGATCTCATGGTCGATGTATATGTCATACAATTCTGCGAGAATGCATTAGGGGATGGTTTTTTCGATCTTCCCGAATTTATTCACATTAAGAAGTTATTTAACCTGGGTCAACAAGGATTGGTCGTCAATGGGGACAAAAAAGGGGAAATTGCAGCACTAATTAAAGAGGTTTATCATGCAACCGGCATTGAACGTCTGGTTCAATTTTTTAGGACCCTTGATACCATTGCCAACAATACTGAATATGAATTGCTATCGAGTATTGGTTATGCCAATTCCATAACCAATATTGATACTGAACGGATTAATAAAATAATGAGCTTTTTAATGGAGCATTACAAGCAGGATGTTGATATGGATGAAATAGCAGCGCTGGTGAACCTGAACCAATCATCTTTCTGTCGGTACTTTAAGAGCAAAACCCACAAAACCTGTTCCCAGTTTCTAAATGAAATAAGAATCGCGCACGCATGCAAACTGCTTATCAACAGCAACTTGTCTATCTCTGAAATTTGTTACGAAACCGGGTACAACAATATCTCGCATTTTAACCGGCAGTTCAAATTAATTACAAGTTTAACTGCAAGTGGATATGCAAAGAAATATTTGAAAAATGCGAATTTGGTTTAGAAGCTGTTTATATTTCTTACACAGAGAATTTATTACTCCATATTTAAACCAATAATGGCTTTGAAATTCTCGCTTTAGTTAAAATCCGTTTGAGGAAACAACGAGTTACACAGAGAGAAAAATCGCAAGCGATTTTCC
>JALOCD010000147.1 GCA_023228025.1 Prolixibacteraceae bacterium
GACAGAGTACCGAAATGTGACGGATGTTCTTGTAACGCAGCAATATCCATTTCCCAAAAGGGGAAAGTTCGGACCCGAAGGAATTTTTCATGAAAAGGATATCTTCTCCGAAAAGATCGGAATCTATGACAAAGAGTTCTGGGGCAATTACAATGTCATCAAACCGGATGATGAGCTGATTAAGGCGGTTAAGGAGGCCAATAATCCCGAATAAAAAAATCGGGATTGTTTAAAAGAACTGCTTCTCGGCAGATTCATCTTCTTTTTCTTCAACCATCACCTTCCGGCAATCAAGGTCGACATTAAAGCCAGGAGGAACTTCAAAAACGGATGATTGGGTGTAACCAAGGGTACGATCGCGGTAGAGGCTGTTCATGTAATAACCATATACAGGCAGCGCCATACTAGCCCCCTGCCCGGCAGATAACCCTTCGAAGTGTATACTCCGGAGATCACCACCGGTCCAGACACCGGTTACCAATTCGGGAGTGATTCCCATGAACCAACCGTCAGACTGATTCTGCGTCGTACCCGTTTTGCCTGCCACATCCGCCTTTATGTTTCCATAGGATACATCCCTTCGCAACCTGGCGCTGGTCCCTTCATTGACAACGGCTTCCATCAGGTTGATCATCAGATAGGCTGTCTTGGCATCAATGGCATCGTGCGATTCGGGAGAAAATCGTGCCAATACATTGCCATTGCGGTCTTCAATTCTGGTCACACAATAAGGTTTGGTATAGACACCATGATTCCCATATGTTCCATAAGCCCCTACCATCTCATACACCGAAACATCGGAAGTCCCCAAAAACATAGACGGCACAGCATCTATCGGACTGGTAATTCCAAGCTTGTGCATCATATCTGCCATGGCCTGCGGATTAAATTGCTTCATCACCCAGGCAGATATCTGGTTGACAGAGTTGGCCAATCCCCATTTAAGGGTCACCATTTTCCCATCCATTTTCGTCTCTCCCGAGTTTTTAGCCGTCCAGGTAGAGCCATCAAACAGGGTAAAGGAGTGTTCGGTATTTGGGACGAGCGTACAAGGTGAGAACCCATTCTGCATGGCCAGCGTGTATAGGAAGGGTTTAACTGTAGATCCCACCTGACGACGACCGCTTTTCACCATGTCGTACATGAAATGTTTGTAGTTAGGCCCTCCCACCCATGCTTTGATTTTGCCGGTTTTAACCTCCATGGTCATCATGGCAGACCGCAAAAATCCCAAATGATATTTGATCGAATCAAGTGGCGACATGACCGTGTCAATCTCACCTCTCCACGAAAAGACCGTCATCTCAGTCCGGGTCAGGAAAGCTCTCTTTATCTCGTTGGCATTCATTCCTTGCGAGCGCATCGAACGGTATCGATCACTCCCCTTCATCATGTTGTCGTAAACCTGCTGCGCCTGCTCATTGGTCAGGTCATTGGAGAATGGCCGGTTGCGCTGACCCTTGATCCGCTCATTGAACAGTGGCTGAACATTCTTGCTTAAATGGGTAATTACGGCCTTTTCAGCATAGGCCTGCATCCGCATGTCAATGGTGGAGTAAATCTTCAGACCATCGGTGTAAATATTATATAGCTTTCCGTCCGGCTTCGGATTTTTTGTACACCATCCATAAAGCGTATTGTTCTCCCATTCAGTCGAATCCTCATGAAATTGAAGCATCTGCCAGGTCTTGTAATTTTCTCTTTCCGGTTTGGGCGAGGTAAGAAGGGTACGCAGATATTCAGTGAAATAAGTTCCTGGAGTTGATTTGTAATCTTCTTTATGAAAATTCAGATTAAGAGGCAATGTTTTGTAATGGTTGTATTCCGCATCGGTCAGGTATCCGTTTTTATTCATCTGCGAGAGAACGACATTCCTTCTTGCCAAAACCAGTTGTGGTCTTCTGACTGGATTGTATAAGGATGAGTTTTTTGCCATACCCACCAGCATGGCTGCCTGTTCCAGGGTCAATTTATCAGGGGTTGTACCGAAGTATATTTGTGCCGCCGATTTGATACCGACTGCAAGGTTCAAAAAGTCGTACTTGTTGAGGTACATCGAGATAATCTCCTCCTTGGTAAAGCTTCGTTCGAGTTTGACGGCAATCACCCACTCCCTCAATTTACGTACCGCCAGCTGGAATTTGTTGGTGATATCCTCCCGGGGAAAGAGCATCTTGGCTAATTGCTGAGAAAGCGTACTTCCGCCTCCGGCGCTTTGGTCGCCGGTTGCGATTCCTTTGAAAACCCTGAAAAGACCACGGAGGTCGATGCCGGGATGACTGTAAAAACGCTCGTCTTCAGTCGCAATCAAGGCATGGATCACATTCGGACTAATGGCATCAAAACTGGTAAAGGTTCGGTTCTCTTTGTAATAATACCTGCGCATCACCAGACTATCGGCAGTATAGACCTCTGACGCCAATGACGACTCGATATTTTCAAGTTCCGTCAATGTTGGCATGTATCCAAGCTTTCCATTGCCAATGAGTGTGAACAGAATCACAATAGCCATAACTCCGGCAGCAAAGACAGACCAAAAAACGATCAGGTATTTTTTAAATGGGTTGTTCGAATACATAGATGGCTACAAATATAGCAATCAATTTTTTTGATGCTACTAATTTTTATTATTACACAGAGGAACATCAGGAGGGTAATACAGAGTTACACGGAGAAAAATTAGTTGGAAATGATTGGATGGTTTCAGGTTCCTGAGCAGTATCTATGAGTAAACCCTTAGAATTTTTTCATATTTTCTCCGTGTAACTCTGTGCTTCTCCGTGTAACTCTGTGTAATAATTATTTGGCACTAATCTTCAAAAGAACCTTCTTCTGAATTTGCTCACAACGTTTAACAGCCTCTTTTTCAATACGATCAGCCTGCTCCAAGGTCTCTTTCACCAAATCAGGGTCTTTTATCTCCGACGCATTGATCCTGACATTCAAGCAGGCACCCGATACAGCCGTCCTCAGGCATAAGGCGCCCACAGCGGCATCGCTGGCGGAATTGGGGTTCCCAATCTCTGCCATTTTCTCCAACAACTCAACAGCCTCAGCTGCCACCTTCATTACCCTGAACGGAACTTCAATGGCCTTCAAAGTTGCCTCCTGGATCGCCTGCCTGCGAATCTCCTTTTGTTCGGGACTCTCTTTTGGCAGACCAAAAGCATCCATTACCAAGTTGAATGCACGCGTATCTTCATCAACCAAAAAGAGCAACTCCCCATAGGCGATTTTCCCCTTTTCTGCCCAGTTGGAAAACTCTTCCCACCGCTCATCCCAACCCCGTTTGTGGGCCGACAGATTGGCTACCATGGATCCAAGGGCGGCGCCCAAAGCACCCACAGCCGCAGAGATCGAACCACCTCCAGGCGCAGGGGAATCTGACGCGGTTTCGTAAGTCAGTTTTCGCAAAGAGAGGTCTGCCAGTTGGTCTTTCAATTCGTCTTTAAGAAGGTATTCGATGATCCTTTTCTTAGGATCAAAAGGGGCCAGCTCGCCCAATCCAAGCGAATGGACAGCCATTTCAATGATCTCTTCGTCCGGAATTCCCGAAGAACGATTTTGTTTGTGCAGGAAATACTTCCCGGCATCGAGCATGCATTGCAGGGGTACGACACCGATCAATTCCGATCCGGTTACCCGTATTCCGTGTTCAGCAGCCTTGTTACAAACCTCATCAAAAGCAACGTGGACAGGGGTTACGGTGATATCCGTCAGGTTCATCGAAATCTGCGCCATCCGGTACTCCTTGATGTACCATCCAATGGCCCTCACTTTCTTTAACGTACCCGGAATACGAATGGGCTCACCATTTTTGTCGTTGACGATTTTCCCGGTAAAGGGATCGCCATCACGCAAAATCCGACCGGCCTCCCTCACATCGAAGGCAATGGAGTTGGCCCTCCTGACAGAGGTGGTATTGAGATTGATGTTGTAAGCAATCAAAAAATTACGCGCACCAATGGCAATGGCGCCCGACTTTGCATTGAACGCTGCCGGACCGAAATCCGGTTTCCACTCTTTCGCTATAATTTTGGCAGGAAGTCCTTCGTATTCTCCCGACCGGCAATTGGCAAGACTTTGGCGTTTGGACTCAAAGGCTGCCTGTTCATAACAGTAAACCGGGATTTGCAGCTCCTCACCAACTCTCTTAGCCAAAGCCCTGGCATATTCCACCGTTTCCTCCATCGTAATTCCCGAAACAGGTACCAGTGGACAAACATCCGTAGCTCCGAACCGGGGATGTTCACCGGTGTGGTGACGCATATCGATCAGCTCTGCTGCTTTTTTGATGGCCTGAAAGGCAGCCTCGACCACGACATCCGGTTCACCGGCAAAAGTAACCACCGTGCGGTTCGTGGCGTAACCCGGATCAACATTGAGCAGTTTGATCCCCTGAACATTTTCAACTGCTTCGGTAATCAGACGGATCACCTCCAGCTCCCGCCCTTCCGAGAAATTGGGAACACACTCGATAATCTGTTTCATATTTAGCTCTTTTTCATATAGTTACGTATTATCTAAATTGTTTCTTTAATCATCAAGTTATGAGTTATAAGTTATGAGTTATGGCGCTTCATCACTCATAACTTATAACTCATAACTTTTAAATAACAAGATTCCCTCGTTTCCATATCATCTTCGGTTTCAGCATCCCCTGCTGGTACAATATTTCCCTGTAGTTACTGCAGGGGAAACCTATGAAATCGGCCATATTCCCTTTTTTCAGGATTCCCCTGTCACCCAAATTCAAGGCATGAGCTGCACGGAAGGTGATGGCCGACAGCTGTTCTGTAATGGAAAGCTTCTCGAAGGTACCCAGGATGGCTATTTGCATCAGCAGGTCGCCCATTGGCGCCGAGCCGGGATTCCAGTCTGAACCGATGGCCAGGCAACACCCGGCATCCAGCAGTTTTCGGGTCGGTGCAAACTGGCAACCAAGACCTATGGAAGCACCCGGAAGGGCCATGGCCACAACCTCCGAAGCAGCAAGCTCTGCAATCGCCTCAACACCAATCATTTCCAAATGATCGACACTTTTAGCCCCAACTTTTACAGCCAGCGATACGCCGCCTGGGGTAAACTGTTCTCCGTGCACGACCAGGTCAAAGCCCGTTTTTTTCGCTTCAAACAGGTATTTTCCGGCTTCCTTAACCCCAAAAGCGCCATCTTCCACGAAAATATCGATGCGGTTGGTGAGTTTCTCTTTTTTGATAATCGGGAGCAACTTCTCTGCAAGAATCTGAAGATAATCAGTTGTCCCTCCGTCAAAATCCTTTGGTTTTATATGGGCAGCCAAACAGGTAGAAATCAGGTCGATGGAGAGCTCCTCATTGGCAGACCTGATTATTTTTAGTAGCCTGATCTCTCCATCAGGGTTAAGCGCATATCCGCTTTTTACCTCGCAGGTGGTAATTCCGCTCGCAAACTGTCTGTCTGCCCTCATTTTCAATAGCTTTTTCAGCTCTTCATCTGTGGCATTTCTGGTTTTGGTGACCGTATCCCAGATGCCTCCACCGCTTTGCGCAATTTCTGTATAGCTTCTTCCCTCGAGCCGCATGGCATAATCATTTTCGCGGCTCCCTGCCCAACAGAGATGGGTATGCGCATCCACCAATCCTGGAAGCGCAATCATATCACTTTCAATGTATTGGATTTCAGGATGAACTGAGTTGTATTTGGTACAAAGCTCCCCGAAAAGACCAATCTCCAGAATTATCCCATTTTGATGTACGACTCCCGCCTCCTCAATGATCTCCAATTGAGCATCCTTCAAACTCCCTTTAAGCGAAAGATGATCCATCGTCAGAAGTTGTCTGAAAGGTCCTGAGATAAAAATAGTGGAATGTAGAATGCTCATCTTATAATTATTCTATAGCCATTCCCCAGGTTTAAATAGTATGTAACCATCACTTTTTAAAACTTTTGAATCAAATTGATTATCTAAAAGTCTCTTCCTTCCAATCATTTGAAATCCTTTTGCTGCCCCAGCTACTGTATTGTTATGGCGATTAGGAGGAAAAAACACAGATATTACTTTATTTGGGAAATTATGATGAACTGCTTTTATCGGAGGTACTAAATCACTATCGCCTGAAATTAAAATTGCTGTATCGTATCTGTCATGAAAAGCATCAACAATTAAGTGGGTGGCAATGTTAACATCTGTCATTTTTTCATTGGATATTTTCCAATTGTGGCCACAGTTTCCACATTCTATTGTTTTTGCTTTATAAAGGCCATAGATAATTTTTACCTCCGTAGTTTCTATTGCTTCCAGATAGGTAGATTGCCTTTTTTGCTTTTGAGGATTGTCTGTAATTCTACTCGTAAAATATTTTATATCAATTAATTCTTGATTTTCTGTCAAATAGCTTCTTACTAGTTTTTCAACATTTAACCATCTACAACGACTAAATCCAGCATCCATCATCCCAAAATAGAGGTTAAACCCGTCAATGTAAACAATTACCTTATTTTTCTTGTGCTCCATTTGTATACCTTAATAAAAAAATTTATCTTTGTGCAATGAACAGCTCCAAAGATAGTATCTCTGGACCGATGCCTCTCCTTATGGTGAGGCATTTAAATTTTATACTTTCCTCATCAGCAGCTTTTATTTTCAGTCGGTGACAATTTGCCACCAACTCACTTATAACTTATAATTCATAACTTTCCCTCAACTCCATTCCAAACTTCTTCAGCGTCTCTGTAGCTTCCCCGTACCCCGCATCATGATGTCTGAAGACACCCAGGGCCGGATCGTTGTACAGGACGCGTTTTATACATTCAGCTGCCCGATTCGTTCCATCGGCCAGCACAACCATCCCGGCATGCTGCGAATAGCCCATTCCTACGCCACCTCCATGGTGGAATGAGACCCAGGTGGCCCCTCCGGCGGTATTCGACATCAGGTTAAGCAGTGGCCAGTCAGAGACGGCATCACTGCCATCTTTCATCTTTTCTGTTTCGCGGTTGGGTGAGGCGACCGAACCACAGTCGAGATGGTCGCGGCCAATCACAATGGGGGCCTTCACTTTGCCTGTTTTAACCAGGTCATTGAAAAGCAGTCCGGCCTTCTCCCGCTCACCCATTCCCAGCCAGCAGATTCGTGCAGGAAGTCCCTGAAAAGAGATCCTTTCCCGGGCCTTTTTTAGCCAGGCGATCATGTGGAGGTTTTCGGGGAAAGCTTCGATGAGCGCCTGGTCCGTTGTATAAATATCTTTAGGATCACCCGACAAGGCAACCCACCGGAAAGGGCCCTTCCCCTCGCAGAAAAGTGGCCGTATAAATTTCGGGGTAAATCCGTCATAGTTGTATGCATTTTGTTCTCCACCCTGTTTGGCCATCTCCCGAAGATTGTTTCCATAATCGAAGGTGATGCTTCCGAGTTCCTGCAGTTTCAACATCAAACCCACATGGCGTGCCATGCTTTTCATGGAGCGTTCCCGGTAGGTAACGGAGTCTGATTTTCTTAGCAGGATGGCATCTGCCAGCGACATTCCATTCGGAACATAGCCATGAAGGGGATCATGCGCGGAGGTTTGGTCGGTGAGAACATCCGGGATGATACCGTCGTTGAGCAAATTCTGAAGCGTATCGCCAATATCTGCAACCAACCCGACTGAAATGGCCTCACCTTTCTCTTTTGCGTGCAAAACTAGGTCAACAGCTTCCCTGTAGGTATAGGCAATGTGATCGATGTAACCTGTCCGCAATCTTTTTTTTATCCTTTCAGGATCAACGTCAACACCAAGAAATGTAGCGCCGGCCATGGTTGCGGCCAAAGGTTGGGCTCCTCCCATCCCACCTAAACCGCCGGACACCAGCAGTTTGTGTTTTAAATCGTTGTTGAA
>JALOCD010000149.1 GCA_023228025.1 Prolixibacteraceae bacterium
CCGGAAGAAGTGAACCCAGAAAGATGAAACCAAAACGACCTTACTCGATGAACTACAAACGATTATAAATAAACGTTAACTAAACGACATTGAATTACATTGTATGAATATTTCAAAAATAGAACATATCGGAATCGCTGTTGAAAGTCTCGAAAAGGCAATTCCATATTATGAAACCCTTTTGGGATCAAAGTGTTATGCTATTGAAGAGGTGATTGACCAAAAGGTGAAGACGGCTTTTTTTAAAGTTGGTGAGACAAAAATCGAACTGCTGGAATCGATGGATCCGGAAGGTCCAATTGGAAAATTCCTGGAAAAGAAAGGACCTGGGGTTCACCACATTGCTTTTGCTGTGGATCATTTGGATTCAGCCTTGACTGAGGCCGAAGGGTCCGGTATCCAATTGATCGATAAAAAAGGTAGAAAAGGGGCGGAAGGACTCAACATCGGATTCCTGCATCCAAAATCAACTTTTGGTGTATTGACTGAACTTTGCAGTAAATAGGTGATTAATACTACTATCCAGTATTTTAATTCGTTGATGACTGGTTAAAATTTCAACATTTACTTTAAGAAGGTGATAAGATTTTTTGAATGATTTCACCACTCCGTGGCTTTCATTTTCTTTGTAATCATTTCTACAAAGATTTAGCTGCCCCGCAGCTCTTACATTGGCAACGTAGTTGCTTTATCTTTGTAGATGAAGTTATTAAAATCATGACAAAGCAACGTAGTTGTGACATTGGCACCGTTGCATATCTAACCGGACAATAATGATTTAAATTACCGGCTAGGTTTTTTTGGCAGATGTTTTTTAACCGCATGGGAGAATCCATTCTCATGATGGGGAAGTGAGATAAGGAATTTATCCTTTAACTCCTGTGGAGCGTTGTGGACAACGTACGATAAATGCGTGAAATCAAGCATTTCCAGGTCGTTAAAGTCGTTTCCAATACCAAGTGTCTCATTTCTGTTAATACCCTTTAAATCGCAAATTTCGGCTATTCCATGGGCTTTTGAGATTCCTTTTGGGAATATTTCCATCCATGTCCAGTTTTCATTAAGCGGAGAGGTAGTTCGAATAAGGCTGATTTCGTCGAAATGGGACAGAAGTTTCTTTTTGACCTCGTCGAACCGGCTACTTTGCTTAGGGAAGAAAAGTAACATCTGAGAAGAGCTGTATTTATTGCCGGGTACTATCTCTTCAGACTTTCCCATTTTGGAATGAACTTCAATGTATCGTTCAATTTCCTCACATGGAGACTTTTTCCACCAGAAAAAATTATGGTTATCGGGAAAGCAATCGGAAACCTTGAAATTATATCCATTGTCAATCAGGTACTCAATAAGTCTGGCTGTCAATTCATCCGTAAAATTAATGGCCCGGATTACCTCCTGTCTCTTCCAGTCAACGATACCGGCGCCGGATGAACAGATGACGTAATCGAATGGATCTGACGGATTCAGGGCCCGACGTACTTTCAGTAGGTTTCTCCCTGTTGCTGCCACCCGGCAGATTCCCAATTCACCAAGCAACTGAAGCGTTTCAAGATCCTCAGCGCTAATTGATTGATCATTTTGGAGCAGTGTTCCATCCAGATCCGTAACGACCATCTTAAGTTGACTCATACATGCACTTCTTTAGCTGGCAAAGTTCGCCAAAGTTTTGAATCGAAGTAGCAGGTCGCAATTAAAAATTCTTGCTATTTTTGCACAATAACAAAATGTATATTTTATGTTAAAAGGTATTTTGGCTATATCCGGGCAACCTGGATTATTTAAAGTCCTCTCTGAAGGGAAAAACGGGGTAATTGTTGAGTCCCTGCTAACCGGGAAAAAACAAACGGCCTTCGCAAGCGCTAAAATGAGTACCCTGGAAGACATTGCAATCTATACCACCAGTGAAGATTTTCCACTTAAGCAGGTATTCAAAAAGATATATGATCTGGAAAATGGAGGAGCAGCTCTTCTGTCCGGCGCAAAACCGGAAGAGCTGAAAAGATATTTCGAAAAAATACTTCCCGATTTTGACAAAGAACGGGTGTATGTTTCGGACATAAAGAAAGTTCTAACCTGGTATAACTTACTTCATGGCAAAGGATTGCTTGTGTTTGAAGAGGCAACTGAAACTGAAGAAGAAAAGGATAAAGGATAAAGTCAAAAGGATAAAGTGGAATTCGTTCTTAATTTGAAATTAGCTCAACTATAGTTAAAAAAAAAAGTAAAACGCCACGATTTTGATCGCGGCGTTTTACTTTATCCTTTATCCTTTTTACTTTATCCTTTCTGCTTGATTTGTTTTTCACAAATCAAGCAGAATCTCCCCGGCATCTTTGCCTTCCAAAAGAAGTTTGACCGGACTTTCAATGAATTCTTTTATTTTGACCAGAAACCCAACAGAGTCTTTGCCATCAATGATTCTGTGGTCGTATGACAATGCCAGGTACATCATGGGCCTGATCTCTACCTTTCCATCTATGGCTACCGGACGATCCTTGATCGCATGCAATCCCAGAATGGCGCTTTGGGGTGGGTTGATGATGGGCGTGGACATCATGGAGCCGAAAACACCCCCATTTGTGATGGTAAAGGTTCCACCGGTCATCTCCTGCACGGTCAGACGCTTGTCTCGCGCTTTTTCCGCAAGATCTTTGATTGCACCTTCAATCATTGCGATATTCATCACCTCTACATTGCGGATGATGGGTACCATTAGCCCTTTTGGACTGGAAACCGCGATCCCAATATCATGGTAATGCGGGGTCACTATTTCATCACCGTCTATCATTGAGTTGATCGATGGATGATGCAGAAGGGCCATGCTGACAGCTTTTGCAAAAAATGCATTAAACCCCAGCTTGTATCCGTATTTTTCTGTGAAAGCCTTCTGGTAAGAGGTTCTTAATTCCATCACTTTGCTCATGTCTACCTCGTTGAAAGTAGTAAGCATGGCAGTTTCGTTCTTAACTGCGACAAGTCGCTGGGCCAGTTTACGTCTCAGCGGTGTCATTGTCATCCGATCTTCGCTGCGATTAACTTCCGAACTCTTTGAAACAGGATTGACATAGGCCTTTACGATCTGCTCCATATCCGTTCTGGTAAGTCTTCTGATACCTTCCAAAACCTCATCGACCGATAAATTGGCTTGCTCCATTACCGCTTTTGCGGTTGGAGTCATCTTGATCGATTTTTCAGCTTCATTTGATGCTGAAAGCTTTTGCTCTGCCACAACAGGTTTGGTATCCTTCTCAATTTGAGTATTTTGAGTTGATTTTTTTTGTTCAGGAGCAGTAACGACAGGTGTTTCAACAGGCTGCGAAGAGGCCTTGTCTGTATCAATGGTGCACGCTACGCTGCCAACATTGACACGATCACCTTCACTTACCAGGATACTCAACTGACCAGCGGCCGTTGCGATGAGTGATAAGGTGGCTTTGTCGGATTCGACCTCTGCCAACTCCTGATCTTTTCTGACAACTGATCCATTTTCAACCAGCCATTTGCCAATTTCAACTTCAGAAATTGATTCTCCGGGGGAAGGTACTTTTATTTCAACAATCATAATCTATTCTTTATTACTTTGCGTTCCTTTGTGTGACCCTTTGTGTCCTTTGTGGTTCGTTCTTGAATTTTTTTTACCACAAAGGACGCAAAGGGTCACACAAAGGTCACAAAGATATTATTAGTTAAATACTGCATTCATAATCCGTTCCAGTCTTCTTTTGTGTTTTTCCAGCAATCCGGCGGCCGGACTAGCACTTTCCGGGCGACTAACCAACTCAAGTCCCAGATCAGAATATTTTCTGCAGATGTAAGGCCATACGCCCATGTTTGATGGCTCATCCTGAACCCATAAAAATCTTTTTGCCTGAGAGTTATGGAATATTATATCACGTACTTCTTCAGCAGGAAATGGAGAGATTTGCTCAATTCTGTGGATGGCAACCTTCTCCGTTCCCAGCTTCTCACGTCGCTCAATCAACTCAAAATAGATTTTGCCAAAGGTAAATACTACAACCTCTGCTTTTCCTTGTTTGATTTCCTTGTCCGGGATAAGCTTTTGGAACCCTCCTTTAGTCATTTGATCCAGCGAAGAAACAACTTTCGGATGGCGCAACAAACTCTTCGGCGTAAAGACAATAAGCGGAATGCGCACATCTCCAAGAACTTGCCTTCTTAATACATGAAAAAGATTGGCAGGAGTGGTCGGTACCACCACATGCATGTTGTAATTGCTGCAAAGTGATAAATATCGTTCAATTCTGGCGCTGGAGTGTTCCGGTCCCTGTCCCTCATATCCATGTGGCAAAAAGAGGACCAGTCCATTCATCAAGCCCCATTTTTCACCGGCGGAGCAGATATATTGGTCATAGATTACCTGGGCCACATTGGCAAAGTCGCCGAATTGTCCTTCCCATATGGTTAAACCTTTTGGATTGGCCATCGAATAGCCATATTCAAAACCCATCACACCGTATTCGTTCAGGGGTGAGTTATGAACGTCGAAGGAGGCCTGATTGGACGAGATGTTTTGAAGCGGAAAATATTTTTCGCCACTATCTTCCAGTACCAGGGCAGAGTGCCTGTGTGAAAAGGTCCCTCTTTGTGCGTCCTGACCGCTTAGCCGAACCGGAATACCCTCTTTGAGAAGCGTGGCATAAGCAAGTAATTCACCCAAAGCCCAGTCGACCTTGTTGTTGGCAACCATCTGGCTGCGGTCTTCCATCAACTTAACAATTTTACTGAAAAATTTCTTGTCGGCAGGTAATGTGTTGATGGCAGCGGCCAATTGCTTCAGTTCCGTTTCCGAAACCGCGGTCGGAACTTCATAAACTTCACATGGATCAGGAAAACGGTAAGGTTTGTACTCCTCTACCAGGAAATTTTTGATATTGAGCTTGTCGATCAGTTTGCTTTCCTCATAATTTTGCTCCAACTGCTCGTTAAACCTCGAAATCTCCTCATCGACCTCCACTTGTGTCATGATCCCGGCATCTACCAACGTTTTCGCATAGATATCCCTTGGATTGGGATGGCTTGCAATGGCCTTGTAGAGCATTGGTTGTGTAAACCTGGGCTCATCACCCTCGTTGTGACCATATTTTCGGTAGGATAGAATATCGATAAATACATCTGATTCAAATCTTTGTCGAAATTCCAAGGCCATTTTAACCGTAAAAATAAGCGCCTCCACATCGTCTCCGTTTACGTGGAAAACAGGAGAACGGGTAACCTTTGCAACGTCCGTACAATAGGTACTGGAGCGCGCTTCGAGGTAATCGGTCGTAAATCCCACCTGGTTATTCACCACCAGATGCAGGGTGCCACCGGTTTTGTAACCGGGTAGGAGGGCCATTTGAACGATTTCATAAACAATTCCCTGTCCGGCAATGGCAGCGTCGCCATGGATGATGATTGGGGCAATTTTGGCGCAATCACCACCGTAATGGTGATCTATCCGTGCCCGTACCATCCCTTCCGTCAGGGATCCAACGGTTTCGAGGTGCGAAGGGTTAGGAATAAGGCTCAATTTTACCTTTTCGCCGGCATCAGTTGTGATAATATTTTCAAAACCCAGATGGTATTTCACGTCACCCTGAGATATACCTTCCTCGTATTCAGTTGCATAGAACTCTTTGAATATATTTTTATAGGGTTTTTCAAGAATATTGGCCAGTACATTGAGCCTTCCGCGGTGTGCCATGCCCACGACAAACTCTTCGATACCAAGTTTGGCCCCATGTACCACCAGGGCGTCCAGGGCGGGTATCAGCGCTTCTGTACCTTCCAGGGAAAAACGTTTTGCACCAACAAATTTACGGTGAATGAAACTTTCAAAACCTACAGCAATGTTGAGGTGGTAAAAAATATGTTTCTGTTGTTCGGGTGTATAAAATTCGCTGTTTTTCGATTTTTCCATCCTGATCCTAAGCCAGTCAATCAGTTCGGGTTGCCGCATGTAAAGAAATTCGACTCCAATCGACTCACAATAAGTTATTTCGAGATGGGAAATAATCTCTTTGAGTGTTGCATTGCCAATACCAATCTCTTTTCCGGCATGAAAGACGGTGTTCAGGTCTTCCTCATCCAGGTTGAAGTTTTTGTAATCCAGGGTTGGGCTATAGGTCCTCCTTTTCCTGACCGGATTTGTGCGCGTGAACAGGTGCCCACGCTGACGATAACCATTAATCAGGTTAAGGATCCTGAACTCTTTTTGAATCCGGTCTTCATCGGCTGCTGATACTGCGACTTCCTGGTAAGATTGTCTGGCCAACTCAAATCCTTCGAAGAAATTGCGCCAGGATTGCTCCACACTAACAGGATTTTCCAGATAATTTTTGTACAACTCTTCTATTGCACTGATTTCCTGATTGCCGACTAGGGAAAATTTATCCATACATTGTAGTTAATGTTCGATCTTACGTGTGAATTGAAAATATGTTTAGTCTCAAATGTACTAAATCATCAGCTAAATCTCAGAAATAATCAGCAATTTTAACAATTAATTTCCACCTGAGGAGGGGATGTATCTTTGAGTAAGCACATGAAGGAAACACAGGAATATTTTTTAAAGCAGATCGCAAAATCATTGCATGATATTCATGGACAGCATGTTGTTGATTTAACAATGGTCTTTCCGAATCGCAGGGCAGCTCTCTTTTTTACCGAATACCTGAACCGGATTGTTAACGAACCTACCTTTTCTCCTGAAATAGTTACCATTCAAGAGCTCTTTGCCAATCTCACACCTTTGCGGGTGGAGGATCCACTTCAGCTAAATTTTCGGCTTTTTAGGATATACATGGAGTTAAGCGGATCAAAAGAGTCGTTTGACGAATTTTTCAGTTGGGGCGAGATGTTGCTGCATGATTTTGACCAGGTTGACAAATATCTTGTGGATGCCGAATTGCTATTCACGAATATAACTGATCTTAAAGAGATTGACGAACATTTCAACGATTGGAACGAAGAGCGTAAGGAGGAGATCAGCCATTTTTGGAAGAGCCTGACCAACAGTGAACAAAAGGCGGATCAAAAGGAGTTTGCACGACTTTGGCAAGTACTTTACCCCGTCTACCGGAAATTGAAAGAGGAGCTTTATGCCTGCAAAATTGCCTATGAAGGGATGCTTTTTCGCGATGTTGTGGAGGGTAGTGATTTGATGTTGTCAACCTATCTGTCTGATAGAAAGTTTGTTGTTGCAGGATTTAATGCATTGAACGGATGTGAGAAGAAACTTTTTCAGGCCTTGCAAAAAGGGAAAAATGTTGAATTCTATTGGGATTATGATCAATATTATCTGGCAGATTTGCACCAGGAGGCTGGACTTTTCATGAGGGACAATCTTGAAAAGTTTCCCCAGACTGATCCTCCGTATGAGACAAATTGCTTTTTGAAGAAAAAGAATTTGAAGATTATTCATGCACCTTCCCAGGTAGGACAGGCGCAAGTTGCTGCGAACGAGGTTAAACTGCTGGTAAATGATTTCGACGATACGGCCGTTGTATTGTGCGATGAGGAACTGCTTTTGCCGGTACTATCGGCCCTTCCCAAAGAGTTGGAAGCGGTGAATGTGACCATGGGACTTCCCCTTAGCCAAACCCCAATGTTTAGTCTTTTCAGCCTGCTGATTGCGCTTCAGAAAAAGGCAAAAATGGATGGCGACTCCCAGGTTTTTCACTATA
>JALOCD010000150.1 GCA_023228025.1 Prolixibacteraceae bacterium
TCGTTGCTCCTTTGCAGCTCAGCTGTCGCAATCTCTATCTTCTTCTGCAAAGTAACGTTAAATTGGGCGATTTCGACAAATCTTAGATTATTTTGCACTGCAATCGCTACTTCGTCGGCAATAATCTCTAATATTTGTACGTCCTGAGCAGCATACGTATTCCCGCTTCGCTTTTGCCCTGATATGAGGTAGCCAACACTTTGATCCTGAGAGGTCATTTTTACTATTGCCCCAATGTGCAAATCACCCAATAATAATCCCACCTCCTCGTTATTATCTTCGATTTCACTGATTATCTTTTGTTGGTTATCGTCTAATATCTCAGATATTTTGACCCAATGTTCATTCGCAAACAATTTAGTGCCCGTCCCTGCTACATGGAAATCAATGGATGATTTTTCATCTACATAGAAATTACAAAACTCAATTTTTAAATTGTTTCTTATTGTCTCGGCAGTATTATTTAGTAATTTGTAAAGATCTGGCTCGATTACAAGTGCCGAATTGACCATGTTGAGCAATTCTTGAGGATCATACACATCTCTATAGAATAGTCTGTTCGAAAATCTATCAAAAAACTTCTTTACTGGTTGAAATGTGAATATTAAAAATACAGCTAATAGCGTAAATAGAAGCGTCTCCCTTAATGTTAGTTTGTTTGATTTATAGAAAGTAGCATTGAGCAAAATAAATGCTATAGAGGCATATAGCACACCGATAGATACTAAGGAAGCGATGTAAGCTACGGACCTAGCAATGATTAGTCTGATATCAAATAATTTGAATTTAATTATGCTATACGCCAAACCAGACGCTAATAACAATGTCGATAATGGGCCAATGTTTGTCAGTTCAAAAGAGCCTGTGACTACAGGAATAAATAAATTAGTAACTAGTGCAATCAGGACTGTTCCTATGATGCTCCACAGGATTATGTTAAGTCTGTTCCTCTCAAGCCCCTTAGCTCTACGCAGCCCGAGTATCAACAACACAATTACACCTAAAACTGCCAATATCACTCCAAAAAAGTATATTGTCGCAAGATTACCAAAGATAACGGCGGACGCTTCTTTTTGCCTTGAAATACTTTTTATCACAAAGGGTGTGACGGCAAAAAACGATGTTGCAAGACCAAAATATAAGATAAAACGAGTAATCCTTTGTAATATTGGTGTAATGGGCGGAGCTGTGACATAAACAAACCATAAGAAAATGTACAATGACAGGCTCGCAGACATTAACACTAAATGATTCAACAACAATGCAACGCTGTAGCTTAACGACTGCAGGTTAGATAGATAATTAGAGGTTATCCAAGTAGCTAGAACAAGCACAAACAGCGCAAAAATCCTGTTTATTTTTTCCTTTGGGCTCTTTATCAAAACCAACGAGCCAATAATCAATAAAACAGTGGTAGCGAGGGCATTTAGCACAAAATATACAATTGCCATTTACTTCATTATAGGCATTAGCTTTATTATCTGCTAGATATACGACTAATAATCTACTTTTGGCACCATTTTGAAGACATTCTTCAGCACGGTTCTTGCTAAAAACCTGTAGTGAGAAAAAACTGGGTCCCTCAATACTTTCGCCTCGGCAGTCATTGCGTCTATCATCAACAGCTTTGGGGCATAAATTGGTTCTGGGCGGTTATTTTGGGAGTGGATTATATTCAACAGTGCCTGAGTAGCGCCCGTGCCTGCTGCAATTGCGACTCCTGGCGCGATTGAAGGCGCAGATTTTTCACCTTTAGCTACCTTATCAAGTACCGACAAATCACCATACGGTGGTATGTACGGAAGCCATCTACTTATGGGCACCTCAGCTTTGTCAATTTCTTCAAGTGATGCTGTTTCCGAAAGCCCTAGATTTTCTTCTAATGTCCTACCTGTAGGATGATAAGTAGTGACAACTGTGCCAAAACCTAAATTTAGAGCCATCAAGTTTGGAATTCCCTGTTTCCTGGCACTCCGAGCAATCATCACACCCAAGCTATGGATTGTGTACTCAGTCTCATCAACTACTAGATCAGCACCTTCGACAAATTCATCAACATTTGTAGCACTTATACCTTCATCGTAGACTTTAACAATAATTTCTGGGTTAATCGATTTTAAATACTCAGCAACTGCGTGAGCTTTATTTGTATCAATCGTGTCAGCGCTACAAACTGCTTGTCTGTTAAGATTCTCAATCTCAAAAGGATCTGGGTCAGCCAATCTTATCTCTCCAAAACCCATTCTCGCTAATTGCACGGCTAGCATTCCGCCATCACCACCAGCTCCTGCTATCGCAATAACCGAAGATTGTATCTTTTCTTGCTCTTCTTTTGACAAGAAACCTAGGTTTCTCTCAAAAGCTTTCGCTTTATTGAATTCCATCTTCTTTTTTCCTAGTAAGATTCTCTGGGTAGAATCCTAAGCCTAAATTACCATTTTCATTTTTAAAGAACTTTGTTATGAATAACTTTTCTTCAATATCATTATCGACTTGTTCAATAATATCCTTGGGCGTAATCCTTACGGCCATATTTTTTGTATTACCATATTTGGGTAAAATCCTTGGTTCAGATAACACTTCCATGGGTAAACCGGTCCGCTGAAGTAATCTGTAGAATGGCCTTTCGATGACAAAATAAGCCGTTAAGTTTTCATTATTGACGGCATACTGCGTCATTGATCTAATTAGAGCCAGGGCCACTAAATGTTGCGTGGCTTTATCCTCGTGTCTAGAGATGAATCTTGATACTTCTAAAGCACCAACTTCAGCTGGCCCGTCCTCGAACACTTCAGGAAATAACTCCTCCACTGGTAGCTTTTCATCATCGCTTCTCTTCTTTATAAGTCGGCTAGTGCCAATCACTCTGGTCACTCCGTCTTCGGGGGAGCGCTCAACTGTTGCAAATGCTACTGATCTATCATCGTCTTGATCTCTTTCACATCCATTTGCATCCCTACAGTCAGGAGTCAAAAAGTGCATCTCATCAATGTAGACATTAGCTCGTAGTTTTGTAGCAGCTACATAGTATTCAGGACTGTTGATAACATTTTCAACAGCCACCTTACCAATCCAAAATTGAGCACCTGGCTCAGTCTCAAATATTTCTGAACTTACCTGTGGTATTTCTGCAGAAACTTCTGATTGTACTTTTGCGGCTAGCATATTGCTGTATATATTAACATAAGCTTTGTTATTTGTCAATCTTATAACACCTTAGAATTTAAAAACACGCTCTGAATAATAGGGGTTATCCCCTTTCAGAACGTGATTATTTTTAAAATGTTCTATTGTGCTATGACTCTTTAAATAAAGCACACCACCCCCGTTTTGTCAACATCGAGGATTCTTTTTTAGCCAACCAATGCCTACCGCTGATTTGTATATTTTGTGCTATAACTAGCTAATGAAGTTAAAATTTGAGTACTCGTTTGAAACAGAGTTGGAAAGCTTTGAATATTTAGCCAGTAGCTACGAAACTTTTAAAAGATACGGTTACAGAGTAAGTGTACCAAGTGGTTTTGATTTAAATACAAAAGACAAAAAGGGTTTAAAAAAGCAGATCGAACTAGAGCTAGAATCCACCATGGTAAAAAAAGCAAAAAAAGAAATCATCAATAGATGGGGCCAGAATAAAGATGTAATTAACGCCTTTTTTGATCAACTGCCTTATGAAAAGCCAAATACAATGATTGTTAAACTTACAAAATACGGCACTGGCAGCTTTTATAATTATGGTAACCCAAAATATATTGTAGTGATGGTAAATACCGTAAGAGATTTGCTTATGACTGTAATACACGAATCTATACACTGCGTAATTGAAAAACCAGTTGTACAAAAGCATAAGTTAGACCAGCCTACCAAAGAAGGATTATTGGACTGGTTATTTATCAACAACATCCACATTAAAAGCTTATTTCCTGACTATCAATATAGGGATTTTATCAAAAAACCGACTAACAAACTTATTGAAGAAATCGGCTGGGACATTTTTTGCCAGTAATTTTTATTCAAATGACCTTAAATAGATATTACTAATAAAAAATTATAGCCCAGCCACTCCACAGGTATCGCTACCAATAGAGGGCTGGGCTAAGCGGGAATCGTAAGTACGATTTCCTTGAGAGAGATCCTAGGCCATCGCCGACCTAATAGTTGGGATCAGGACAGTTGCCATCTGGGCAAGGACAGTCGAAGCACTGAGTTGAACACTCATCGCACGGCTGTGCCAAGTCGATGCTAGCGCTCGAGCTGTGAACGATAGTGCTATCGGTGACAATAGCCATGATATCACCCCCTTTCGCTAACACCGTTGAGGTTTCGTGCCATCTGGAGCCCTTTAATGCGCAGGACTCGCGGTAGAATCTGTTTGTAGACTTCACAGTACGGAGTTGGGGCATCAAATCTGCCCAAGGTGGCTTTTGTCTGCAAAGGGCAACCACCAGCACAACTCGTTCTCCAAACACATTCTTTGCAGTGTTCATAGACTGAGGTGTTGGCATTTGTCAGGGCCACATTTGATGTTGACATGTTTTCTATAATGTCACCATCATCCGTAAGTCTGCCATAGGGTCTTGCGAGACCCAACCCGCAAACACCAAGATTGCCGTCATGACCCGCTGCAAAGAAGTTGCTCCCCGCACCGCATGCTCTACCGACAGGTCTGCTAAAAGATGTATCACCAAACTTATGAATGAAGGTGATATCTTTTGCGGGTAGATCTGCTTCAATCATGTCGTATACGCCATGAAAGGCCTCTATCAGCTGTGGAATGCTAGAAAGGAGCCCAGGTGCGCCTGTGTCGGCATCCCTCTCGAGTGAAAAACGAAAGTAGTATTCGTTTTCCATCAAAAAGGTAGTCAGCTCTTCAAGGTGCATCATATTCGCTGGCGCAACAGTCACCATCACTGAGGGATCAATACCAGCGTCTTTGAGCCTTTGTAGACCCCTAACAGCACCAGTAAAGCTCCCATGGCCTTTGTTGTCAGAGCGGTTTGCGTCGTGAATTTCGCCAAGACCGTCAAGTGAGACACCGGCACCAATTGAATGGTTAACGAAGTACTCAACTTTCTGTGGCGTTACTAACACGCCATTGGTAAGCACAACGTAGTTGACTTGTATCGTGCCCTTGGCGTGCTCTGCGTAATCCACGAGGTCTTGGATCATCCTGAATCGCAAGAGCGGCTCTCCGCCGGCAAACTTGATGTTTAGGACTCCAATGTCATTCTTGCGACAGGACTCCAACATCTTGTCTATTACCGACTTGCCTGTCTCTAATGACATATCCCCAGGATGTTTGTGGATGTAGCAGTAGGAACATGCCAAATTACATCTGTTGGTCAGATGCATCCAGCAAGCCATACTGCGCTGATGTGTGATATGTTCACGCAGTTCATGCGTGAATTGCTCAGAGATCCTCAGCACCTCGCACACGGCAAGGGTTTGGACTTCCTCAATCACCATGTCAGACTCACGAGCATCTGCTTGCACGATGTCACTGACGCTATGCTTTCCGTCGCACAGGTCAATAATATCTTGCGTCTGCTGGTCTACAAGCGTTACTCCACCGTACCCGAGCGGGTTGTAGTAGAGCCTGTTGTTACCTATACCGTCGACATACTGACCACTAATGAGGAGTGGCCTATTTTGGAGTGTAATCTCCATTTTTGTCACCCCTTTAGATGTCAGTATCTGGCTAATCTCTTTTGTGAACGAACAGAGACAAGAAGTACAACCCCTCACCTCTTGAGGTGAAAATAACATATTTTTGATAATAATGCAATGCTTTTATGAGCCTATTCGTTAAAGGGCAGTGTCTACGAATCACCCCAGTTTCGTCAACATCGCTGCTTCTGTTATGATGTAGCAAATGGCGAACCTACCAAAAATTACAATTGTTGAGGATGATGCGCCGATAAGGGAGATGTATAAGCTTAAATTGGTGGCACTGGGCTACGATGTGTCGACCGCTAACGACGGTGCCAGTGCTTTGCATGTTATAGAACACGCCAAGCCAGATCTTATTTTATTAGACATTAAGCTACCTCACCTGCCTGGCAACGAGGTGCTAAAACGGGTGCGAGATACTGATTGGGGCCAAAGCATAAAATGCATTGTTTTGACCAATATCAGCAAAGACGAAGCCCCCAACGATTTTAGATTTTTAGGGGTAGAGCGTTACGTGGTAAAAGTCCACTACACCCCTACCCAAGTGATGGAAATCATCCAAGAAGTTCTACAAACCTGAATCTGTGCTATAACTAGCCTATGAGTTTTGAATATCTGATTGCGAACGCCAATGGGTCGTTAGATACAAATCTGACAACTATAAAAAGTGCTTTTGAAAAAGCTAAACGGATTACTGTAAAAGAGCTAGGGGCTAAAGATATAGATGTGGTTTTTCATCGTGCCCACGAAAAGTTTGATGCTGGGTTAAAGGGTGTTGTCGGGCATACCCCTAATGCAAATCTAGTTAATATATTTATAGATGGCAAAACTAAAGTTAAACAAGATAACTTAGTTGGGTGCTTACTCCACGAAATCCACCATGCAACGCGGATGAGAAATAATGTTTTTGGCAAAACCTTAAAAGAAATCCTAATCTCTGAAGGTTTAGCCACGCTATTTGAGACTCAGCGAGCTGGTGATTTACCAGATTATGCCAAAGTAAAATACAGCAAAAAATGTGCAGAGCTTGCAAGAGCAGAATTTGACAACCCTGAGTTTTCGTATGCCGATTGGTTCACCGGCGGTAATAAGCAAAAAGGTATCCCCAGATGGTTCGGCTATACTTATGCCTATGATCTGATGAAAAATTATTGCAAAAAAAGCGGTATGACCCCCGCACAGTTGGTGGACAAAAGGTTAAACAATTTATGAAATTAGAGTTTGAATATACAGTTAAATTTGAGACCCAAAGAGTCAAAGGCACCATAGAACAAGGTGATTGGTTTAAGCAGTTTAACTACCGGCTGTTCTTCCCTGATGGTTTTAATTTAGATAGCAATGATTTATCTAATCTAAAAAAGCAAATAACCAAAGAGTTTGACGTTGAAAAGATCAATAAAATATTTAAAGACATTAACGAGAGCTGGCTTGAGTTTGGTAAACCCATCAAATCTCTGATAGAGTCTGTGCCGTATGAGGCGCCAGATTCGCTAAAAATCTTATTTACTAAGTACGGAGTTGGCGGTTCATACTGGCCACCAGACAGAGTTATCGTCAATGTGAGCTACGATTGGCTGGATTATTTTGAGACCGTGATGCATGAACTTGTCCACATTTTGATTGAAAAACCAGTTATTCAAAAATATAAGATTAAACATGAGTCAAAAGAGGCTTTAGTGGATTATATTTTCACGCACAATAAATATTTAAAACTAATGTTCCCTAATTATCCGGTGCAAAAAATGTTTATTAATGAGTTACCAGACAAAAAGCTAATGGATAGACTTACTTGGATATAGATTATCTATGTTATAACTAGCTTATGAAGCTAATATTTGAATATTCGGTTGAGTCAGAAATAAATAGGGTAAAGTCCACCATAAATAAAAAGGACTTTTTTAAGAAAATTGAGTACAGGCTCGGGTTCCCTGAGGGCTTTAGCTTGGATAGTACAGATTTTTCGGATCTAGAAAAGCAAATAAAAAAAGAGTTGGCACCAGATAAAG
>JALOCD010000152.1 GCA_023228025.1 Prolixibacteraceae bacterium
CTTTTTCGTAGTCACCAGAAGCGGTAGAAATTGGCTCGTAGTCTTGAAGGGTTGGGACGGTGACGATGACGCAAACCGGACCACTGTTACCCCAGCCAGGATTTGTGTTAGCTGTTGGCGCCCAAGAAATATTCTGGCAATACATGGTATCCGATTGGCCGCCTGGTTGATCGCTGGCGGGAATTATTAGGGTTGTCGGGTCAGGATGTGGATAAGTGGCACCAGCGGCCCAACCAGCGGCATGTGAATAGCTAGTAATTACGCGGGCACCACTTGGATGAGTTGTCCATTGAACATTACCGTTAACTTGCTGCTCTGTGGACTCTGGACCAACATTTGTGACCGAATGGCTAAAGGTAACCCTATCACCAGCTTTCACATAAAGGGCTCCAGCGGCATTTCTGATGCTGCGCCCCAGGCTGCTAACCGATGATGCACCATTAATAGTCCAAGGTCTTTCAACTACATTAACGCATGCACTGGACTGTTCGCTCCAACCGACATCAGAAGATGAGTTAGGTCTTGCGCTGATTGTTTGACAGTACGAGCCAAGATTTACGGCATTAAATGTATTCACACGGGACGGGTTAATTGATTCTCCAGAAGATTTAGCACTATGGTCAGCTAGACTTGGTAGCCACTGGTTTGCATCCCCCACATTGGAAATCCACTGGACTATCCCGCTGCCACTGGTCCACCTGACCCTCGAGGTAAATGCCTTGCTATCCCCAGGCCCGTCATTCCTAACACTGTGGGTAAAAGTAGTAGTTTGGTTCCTATATATAGTCCCGGGCGAAGCTGTTGATGAACCGCTCAGGCTCCATGGTATGGGTACTAATTCCACATCCCATCTGTATGTCTGGCCATTACCGACACCTTGCCCAGTTATAGAGTGATCATAATAGCCAGCCTTAGAGTACGTCCACCACCAATGGAAATGGCATTCTGCCCTATCATCTCCTCTAAATATGTAGTAGCCGTCCCACGGCCTTTGGCTATCCGCGCCAGTATACACTGTTGCGTTATCATGCGGGTTAGCAAAACTAATCGTAGTGGTGCGGCTACTATCACGATACTGCAGGTAGCATTGGTCGTTGTAGTTACTTATTCGCTCGTACACCTTGACCCCATTGAGCCTCTCACCTGTAACTGAATCCGTTACATAGCCGTGGATTTGCACCGGCGAATAGACGTCTTCTGGGCCCCATGGCGCATTATATGAACACGGCGCCGAAGCTGCATATGCTTTAGGGACTAATTGCTTTACTAACCAATTTGCTATTCTGCGATAAGCGGCTGTGACTCTAGTAGCCATGTTATATGTCACATATTTATTTTTATAGTCCTTAATAAACGCTTCCCAGGTATCATAAGACCCACCATATACACGGTCAGCTCTGTAAATTGCGTAATAACCACCACTAGACCGTACGATGCCCGTGGTCTCACCCGCTTTAGTAAGCTTAGAGATAGCCGCATAATCTTCGCCTTTGCTAGCAAAAAATATTTCTGCAGCTGTCTCTTGATTCACAGACGATTGTTTAGTCAAGAGACACGCCGGATATTCACAAGCCGAATCCTTGCTCAAATCCTCAAGCGTCTTGCCTGCTAATAATTGCTTATTGTATGCCTCGATAGTTGGTTTCGCCGACAAATTTTCTTTAGAACCTCCCGTTTTTTGGTCGTATCTGACCATAAATATAGAGATATCATAGCCCCTTAGGACTAGTGGTTTTAGCTTGTCTCTTAGTATATTTGTAACAATAGTCTCTTTGGCTAGTTCGGGTGTGTAACCATAGGCGTTGCTGATGGTTTGTTTAAATTCGTCTTCACTTTTATATTTCTTTACTAAATCATTGTATTTTGCATTAATTTCTTCTGTGGTCGCTGTTACGCCTCTTTTTTTAGCTTCTAACCTTATTATTTCGCTTTCAATTAGTTTGTCTTTGGTGTTATTGGCAAGATTTTTTTGACCTTGAGAGTCGGAATTGTATTTATAAAATTTTTCTAGTCTTAGCTTCGCCTCATTATATTCTGACCTAGATATTTTTTCACCGTTAACGGTTGCTACGGGGCTAAAATACCAAAAAGCTAAAACGCCTCCAACAACTACTAACGATAGGAATAATATTCCGCCAATCAGTAATATTTTTTTACGATTTCTTATAAATGCTCCCTTTAGGCTGAAGGGTTTTTTGACCTTAGGCTCTTTTGGTTTTATCTCTTTGCCATTAATTATCATGTTTTCTTCGGCCATATCACACCTTTTTGTCAATATATTATAAGTTAGATTGTACTTTAGAGTATAAGCACAAGCAACAAAAGCAAATTCGCGCCTCGTTATGTCTACACGGATTTATAACAACGGTGCCGCATTATATATCGATTGGTAACCGCCAGCACTATTGTTGCTAAGGAGTGGAGTGGCAAAATACATGTAGGCTGGAAGGTTAATGACTTCGGCAGCCGTGCTAACACCCTGAGCTTGGTCGTATGGTTCGCCAGCAGCAGTGTGCGTAGTACTGGTACCAAGTCGGCTGCCGATTGAACGGCTAAAACGAATATCCCGGGCACCAACAGCACCATTAATGGTCAATTTGGTACGGCAGCTTGACTGCCAGCCAGATCTTGGCTGCTGTTCACCGCTGACACCAGCATTTTGAGCGCATGTATAGATTGTGTTTCTAGCGATTAAGATAGCCGTAATAGTAGTGACATCTTTATCTATGTATATATTGTCGTCAGATATTAATAACACTATCGGAGTGGTTGCATCATTAAAGGCGATGGGGCCAGTAAGTGGCACACTGGTGGTGATATTGTTCTTTATATAGATGTTACCACCAGCATGAATAGTAATTTTGTTTACTACTGCGGAACCTGCCGGAGACGGATTTATTAACAGGTTGCCAGTTCGTTCATAAAAACCCTTAGCGGTCGTTGCGTCTAGATGTGTAGATGCGGCTGCGGCACTGGGGCTACTGGGCAAAGCATTTTTGACGGCATCGTAGGCCCAGTTAGTGCCTGGGCTACTGCCAGCTGGCCATTTAGCTTTAAGACTATTGGTTGAAATAGCGGTGTATGGAGCTCCTCGCCTAATGGCTGTGGGTAAACCAGCATAAGTATTACGACTAGACGGTGAGCCGTATTCATTGACGGCTATGGCAGCATAATCGACGGCTGCACCAGCACCAATGATAGGGTCATTACTATTGAAATAGATGCTCCCGGTCGTAGCGTAGACATCGCCTCCATAGAAACGGGTGTAGGGAACTTCGAAAACGTTAATAGTTGAAGAGGCAACCATCGGGAAAGGTCTCAGCGCGTTACCGTTAGCAGAATCGTAGGCCGGAGGCCCAGAAGTAATAGTGGTGGTGGCAGTAATGCCCGGACCAGGTGGCACCTGACCATCCATAGTAGTGGCCTCAGCCGCCGTTATGGGGACAGTATACAGTGCCGGTGACGACATTGGGCTACATCGGCTAGTCAAGGGATAGCTTTGTTGAGCGCCACTTAGATACTTATTGTTATTCCAGAGTATGGTACCTATCGAAGCGCCTTCGGCTACTGTTCTGTCACACGGGAATTTGTTGACACGTATCCCTACAGAGAAGGTTGGTAACGGTGTAGAACCTTTTTCGTAGTCACCAGAAGCGGTAGAAATTGGCTCGTAGTCTTGAAGGGTTGGGACGGTGACGATGACGCAAACCTCGTTACTGTAACCAGTGCGACTAAGGTGATTCCAGGCGTCTGGTTTAAAGCTCACTCGTTGACAGTATTTATCGCCCTCTACGGCAGTTGCTGGTATGGTGAAAGTGTTAGCATAATTAGTGCCATTCGTTTTGCCGCTAACCCGCGGCTCAGTAATACTAACATCTGAATTTGTTGCAACTTTGTCTGTGCTGCCAGCATTCTTTTTGTATGTCCAATTTACACTACCAGCTATATCACTAGTGGTGCTATCTGGCCCATCGTTATAAACTAGGTGATTAAATCTTACATCTTCGCCCGGCTTGACATAAACAATGTTGGCAGCGTCACGCATATCACTACCAAGCGGTGTTCTTGGGGTGCTAACAGATGATTCGCCTTTTATGGTCCATTCAGGTGCTGGCACTGTATAGTGAAAACGGAAAGTCCTTGTAGTCGATGAGCAGTCAGAGAACTTATTATAGGTAACATCACCGTAATCTCCCGTAGAATCTAATCTGCACCTACTCGTTCCTCCGCTACCGTATGCATGATATGTATAGATTGGCGTAAATTCAATTTCTATTTGGAGCGTATAGTCTCCTGGGTCTAAGGCAGTTGTTGGTCTATATACAAAATCCACCGGCGATGCAAACCAATATCTACTATTAAGTTCTCTATCATAATGTATAACATCACCGACACCTCCGGTTATGCTGCCCCCGCCACTAACAATTCTAATATTATTTATTTTGGAGTTGCTTTCATATCTTGATGCTTGGTTGGGGCTATATCCGCTGGCATCTGGAACTGGCCCACGTTCGTTAGGCCAATTTCCGGCGTCCAATATGTTCGCTGAGTTGGGGTGGGTATCCCCTGACGCTGGCAAAGTAACTATTGCGCACAAAAAAAGCATCTGGTTTATTTGCATGGGAATCGATCTCGTGGAATCTGGTACTGTGTTACTTGTGCTAAGAGTTGGGTCGTTCTTTCTTGATAGCCAATTGGATTCGTTATATGCCGATTGGTTAACAAGCTCCCTGGGGTCGCCAGCATATTTGCCAGAGGCACGATTGGCGGCTAAGTCGGTAGAGCAATCCTGTTCCCAGCCCACCACTCTGTCTTGTGTTGTACCACCAACTGCAGGTGGGACCAAAGCTCGTAGATCGTTTCTGGTCTTGGGGCCCGCACTAATATTTGCATAAACCAACCCGTTGGACAGAATCAACACTATCAACGCCAATATAACTATCGGTAATATTTTTTTTATAAGATTGTGTTTGGCATTTATCATAATTGCGACTGTACTTCGCTATACACTCCGTCAACTTGTTCGTTTTTTTGTTTAACAGAATCATTAAGCAGTTTGACATCACTGCTCGGCTTGGAGCTCAATATAATGTTGAGTCCCTTGTCGATATCATAAACTTTATAAAAGCTAGCCATGCTAGAATTCATGTTTTTAATGTCACCCTTTGTTGCATAGTACTTTGTCACTATATACATACAATTTGGATCTTCTTTATATTTTTTGTTGTTTTGGATATCTTGGACAATACCGCTTAGCTTATCAGTTGAATTTTTATCGATTGCCTGTTTCGCCGCTTTAAGTAATTTATCGCTACAGACCACACCTCCGCCTGTTTTTGCGCCAGAGTTATCGCTATTCAATATCAGCCTGCCACATAAACCGATTGCCAATAGTATGATTGCTAAAACGACGACGCTCAATAATATAACCAGCTTTTTCTTTCTATCTGGATGATGCGACCATTGTTTTGATATTCCGCTAGATTTCACCACCGATTGGGACTGTCTTGGCTCAATTGTTTTAACTTCTTTTGCTTCTTTCATGTATACCAACGTTTGGATTTATTGTACGTTAGCGTATAACCACAAGCAACAACAGGATTACGCTGGAGATTTTAATCTATAATCAGCTTCTAGTTTTGTCACAAATTCTTTAAGCTGCTCGTCGCTCATTATTTTTAGGTCTAACTCTCTAGCAACTGCGGAAATCTTTTTTTCGGCTGCCGGTTTTTGGGCTAAATCTTTTATCAACACCTCTAGTTCGACATGATATTGCCAGTGTTCGCTAAATTTAACCGCCAATTCTACACCGTTATACATATAATTATGTAGCTTCTGAAAACTACGCATCATTTCGCCCACCTAGAGTTTTTCGAACATCTTAACGGCTTTGTCGACTTCGCTTTGAGCAATTGGGATTTCTATCTCTATATTTGCCATAATTATCCATACGATACCACTAGTTGGCTAATTATCTATTGTTAAGCCATAAAAGAGACAAACTAAAAACTATTTGTTACAGTTTGGTTATGAGCGACCAGCATTTAATCGCAAAAATAGGACAATATGCTTTAGTCAAAAACAAAGAAAATAAAGTATTAATTTTGGAACGAACGAGGTCAAAAACTTGGTGCCTGCCCGGGGGACGGTTGAACGATGACGAAGAATGGGACTCAGCTTTATTGAGGGAGATGGATGAGGAACTTACTCTAAATTGTAATAACCCTAGGCCGTATATGGTCAATGTCCTTAAAGATGAGTGGCAAACCAAATACTGCGTATATTTTGTTGTGGATTGTCTAGATTTATCCTCGCTTCAAATAAGTGATGAGCATAGTGATTTAAAGTGGGTCGGACTAAATGAAATTGATGACATAAATTTTGAAGACACCAAAGTTAAAGAAGTGGTGTGCAGTTTTCTCGGTGAGGGATAAACTATCAGTATCTCGACCGAAGCCGTGCTAAGATTAACAGATGGGGAATGAATTAGTAAGATGAGCTTATCTATAGGTATTCACAAGACGCAACCATACCATTCGACATCACCTTCTCTATGCCTCCACTAGATAAAAGAACAAGGGGCTACACGCCCCAACAGATCAAAGAACTACAAGAAACAGTTGGGGGTGAGTGGTAAAACACCATCCCTGCTGATTAAACGACCCAACCCTTTATTTAACCTGCAAATCGTGTTGTAAATGTCGTTCATCTTTTTGCTCGAAATATAATGGTGCAAGGCTGCGGAAATTTTTTTTCCAGATTTTGATGATCGGTAAAACTACCCCACCACACTCACCACTATATCTTTCTCAAGACATTGAATGCTTCAACCATAGCCAGAGTATCTAATTTGCAATACTCTATTAGATCAGCAAATAAGACTTCTTGATCAATATGATCTTTGCCGTCCAGAACCGATTGCATCCACAATCTCTGAGCCGAAGCACCTTCTTGTATACCTAATGCCTTGTATGACAGATGTGGCGCAATTACAGGCAACACATTTTTAATACTTGCACTCCCACAGAATCTCTTATCAACAAACCAGCCCTTTGCAAACGGAATCATCAGATCAACAATGCGATCATTTACTTGGTTCAGAAATTCGCTCTGATCGGTTACGACTTCAGCCAGTAGACTGTTGCACTTCTTCTCAAAACTTTCATTCCATACAATTACCGAACCTTCGTCACCTATATGACTTCGTAATGCCCTCGATATTGGCTCACAAGGATTTGAAGCCTCACGATGCAAATATTCAACATGTCGAAGATCAGCCTCTGGGCTATCAAGAATATGCAATGAGTACTGAAACGGTAGCTGCTGATAAGGTCTTAGGCCGTCAAAAGCTGGAACTATACCCCCAAGTGTTTCGTAATCTAGAAAATATAATGGGAACTGTAGGTGGCTTAGAAATTCACGAACAGGCTCATTCAGAATTATTTGCTGATCTAATTTTGCAGCTCTTACCTGTAGTGACTGTTTCGGTGTCAACTTATAATCATCTGGTATCTCTTGAAGTGTAGTGATACCTGCATCTTCAAATGCTTCCACCTTAGATGCATTTAATCCGCACAGATCGTAAATAGTATCTTTAGGTAGATCGTTCAATGATTTATAAATCTCAAGCCACTCGCC
>JALOCD010000153.1 GCA_023228025.1 Prolixibacteraceae bacterium
TGCGAGGAAAAAATTGCCTGGCACAAGGCATCCAATTTCAAGGCAATATGCATGGATCTTGAGCATGAGGATTACTACCAGAAATATGATCTCATTTATTCCCAGATGGTCCTTCACCATGTCGTTGAAATTGAACCGATGCTGAAGAAATTTTTAACCCTTTTGAATCCGGGAGGAACCCTGGCCATAGCCGACCTCTACACCGAAGACGGATCCTTTCATGGCCCCGAGGTACAGGTACATTGGGGTTTCAACCCTGAGGAGCTAAAACGAACCGCATCTGGTATTGGGTTCAAAGAGATAGAATTCAGAACCTGCTTTGAAATGAAACGGGAATCGGGGCGAATTTACCCGATATTCCTGCTTGTAGCAAAGAAATAAGCATGTCATTCTTAATATTCCGTTTGCTTCGTAACCATGGTTTATCCCCTGGCGGGGAAACAGAATGATTTCAACCTTTTTTCTATGAAGCTTGATGCCCTGCCGGGCAAAAGAAAAATTATTTATTGATAGAATTTTACTCAAATCACTAATTAGCAATACATTAAACCTCCTACTCCCTCAGTAATTTGTAATTCGTAATTTGTAATTCGTAATTTGTAATTCGTAATTTCAATTAGCCATCCACATGCCTCCAAAATAAGGAATCAGCCAAAACATCCAGACCAACAGGCTATAGGTATGAAATTCGATACGCCGCTTTTCACTTCCCCGTGTAACAACCACTGTCGCCCAAATAGCATGTGCAAGCATCAGCCAAAGGGCGAGCTGCCCAAAAAGGGTATGCAAATCACTCAGGTCGAATGGATTATTTGATAGTCTTCCCATTGCCAAAGTGCCTGAAACATCGAATACGAAACCGGTCCAGAATGCCACAACGTGCCAAACCTTCAAATAGCTAACCAGTCTTTCGGCCCAAACGCCAAGCGAATAGAACAGAAGCGCCAGGGTGATCAGGGTAACGGAGAGCATCAAGTAAGTAGTCATTGTGATTTGTATCAATTAATGATGTGGTCCCATTGTTTAAAAGTACAATATTTTGTCGAACCCGAATGTAGTTTCCATACATTTCAAACAACATTTTGAATATGAATGCTTATCATTGTTGTCTGAAACAAAATCCGTGTTTCACTTTTTTTAAACCATGCAGAAGATGGAACATACTTTGAAAGAAGAGATTGTATGGAAAGATTGAAGATTTATTTATTCTTTCTGATTCTTCTCTCTGCATTTCAATCTGTTGCCCAGCAAAAATTTACCATCAGCGGCTATTTCAAGGATGCAAAAACCGGAGAGAACCTGATCGGCGCCACATTGACCATCAAAGAACTTCAGGGCAAGGGAACAGGTACCAATGCCTATGGCTTCTATTCCATTACCCTTCCGACAGGACAGTATCAAATTACCGGACAGTTCGTTGGATATGCCCCTCAGATTTTGCAGATCAACCTTAATCGGCCGCTTAAACAGAATTTCGCACTGACTGAACAGGTAAATACACTAGGTGAAGTGGAGGTCTCGGGTCAGCGAAAGAATGAAAATGTCTCCAGAATGACCATGGGGATGCAAAAACTCAACACGAGTGAAATCAAGAATATCCCGGTACTATTTGGTGAAAACGACGTATTGAAAACCATCCAGCTTTTGCCCGGGATCAAGCCCGCCGGGGAAGGAAGCAGCGGGTTCAATGTGAGGGGAGGTTCCACCGATCAGAATCTGATCCTCCTGGACGAAGCAACCGTTTTTAACGCCTCACACCTGATGGGCTTTTTCTCCGTCTTTAACTCGGATGCGATCAAGGATATCACCGTCTACAAGGGAAATGAACCTGCAGAATATGGTGGCCGGCTCTCCTCTGTACTTGATATCAAAATGAACGACGGCAATGATCAAAAGATGAAAATTGCAGGTGGGCTCGGACTTATATCATCCAGGATCAACGTAGAAGGACCAATTATAAAAGGGAAAGGCTCTTACATGATTACTGCCCGGAGAACTTATGCCGATCTCTTCCTGAAACTTTCATCCGACAGCGATAGAAACCAGACGAAACTCTATTTCTACGATCTGAACGCCAAGGCAAGTTACCGGCTCAACAGCAACAACCGGGTCTATCTTTCTGGCTATTTTGGCAAAGATCTGATTGCATTGAAAAATACTTTCGGAATAAACTGGGGTAATATTTCCGGGACATTGCGATGGAACCATCTTTTCTCGGACAGGCTATTTTCAAATACTTCGCTAATTTTCAGTAATTACGACTACAAAATATTTATCAACAACGGCAACAAATTGAATATCATTTCCCGTATTCAGGATTATGGTATCAAACAGGACCTGCAATACTTCATTCAGGCCAACTCGACCCTAAAGTTTGGGTTCAATTCCATTTACCACAAGATTATTCCCGGAGTGATCACCGCAGATTCCAACATTGATTTGAAAAAACTGACTAACAAATACGATTGGGAGAATTCCGTTTACCTTTCGCATCAGTACCGGATCAATGATAAGATCAAAATCGAATATGGCTCCCGTCTGACACTATTCAGCACACTCGGACCGGGAGATATTTACACCTATGATCCCAACGGACGAATTACAAGCGTGACCGCCTATCGTTCAGGTCAGTTTGTCAAAAATTACCTGAATGCAGAACCACGCGTTACGGTCGATTACCTGATCAGTCAAGAAAGTTCGATCAAACTTTCACTAAGCCGCAATATTCAGAATCTCCATTTGCTCTCCAATTCGACATCAGGCAATCCCACAGATCTCTGGATTCCAAGCAGTAACATTGTAAAGCCGGAACTGTCCGATCAATTTTCATTTGGCTATTACCGTAATTTTGACAACGACAGATATGAATTTTCTGCCGAGACCTATTACAAGAACCTGATAAACCAGATTGATTATAAAAATGGGGCGGAGCTCATGTTTAACGAAAATGTAGAATCCCAAATTCTATTCGGGAGAGGGCGTGCATATGGATTGGAGCTTTTTTTGAAGAAAAAACAGGGACGCTTCAATGGTTGGATCAGCTATACCCTGTCACGCAGCGAACGGAAATTTGATGCCATCAACAGCGGGAACTATTTTCCTGCCAAGCAGGATCGCACCCATGATCTTTCATTGGTGGGGATCTACGAGCTCAGCAAAAGCTGGACCCTCTCCGCAACATGGGTTTATTATACCGGCAATGCAGTGACCTTCCCTACCGGAAAGTATTCTATAGATGGTAAAACCATGTTTTATTATTCAGATAGAAACGCCGATCGGATGCCTGCCTACCATCGCCTGGACCTTGGCGCTACCTGGATCAATAAAAAAAATTCAAGCTTTGAATCCAGCTGGAATTTCTCACTCTACAATGCCTATGGACATGAAAATGCCTACATGATTACCTTCCGCGACAGCAAATCCGATCCTACCAGGACAGAGTCTGTACAGACGACCCTTTTCAAGATGATCCCATCTGTGACTTACAACTTTAAATTCTGAAAGATGAGAAGATCCTACCCTTTCTTTTTCAAGATTTGTAAGGACTGCACAAGCGTTAAGACCTCTCCTGTATTCAGAATTTTGGGGGGAACTGTCGCTACTGTTGCCATGATTTTAATTTTTGGCTCATGCGAAAAAGTGATCCACCTCGACTTGAAAAATAGTACGCCAAAAATTGTTATTCAAGGTAATATTTATGACCAACTTGGCCCTTATATTGTCAAAATATCCAATTCGGTAAATTTCGAAGCTTCCAGCAATTATCCGCCTGTATCTGGGGCAAATGTGACTATTTCGGACAATACCGGTCAAAATGAGGTATTGAAAGAACCAACTGCCGGCACCTATATAACATCCAAACTTCGTGGGGTTCCCGGAAGAACCTACACCCTTTCAGTAAAAATCGGGAACCAAAACTATCTCTCGGCAGCAACCATGCCACCAGCTGTGGCGATAGACAGCATTTATTTTTCATCAAGTTTATTCAGTGGTGAAATGATTACGACAGTCAGGCTATTGGACCCTCCATTCATAGCCAACTATTACCGTCTGGTCTATTTTATCAACAGAGTCCAGCAAAAAGCGTTTTATGTTCTGGATGATGAACTTTTTCAGGGAGCCACTATCAGATATGCCCTGCTATCAAGAGGTAACAACATTAAACTTGTTAAGGGTGATCAGGTTACGGTTTGGCTCGAGTCCATTGATCATGGTGTATTTGAATATTTCCGTACAGCGGGAAGTGACGGCGGAGAGTCGGCTTCCCCGGCAAATCCGGTATCAAATATATCGAATGGAGCCTTGGGCTACTTCAATGCCTGCGCTGTCCGGAAAATAACGACCACTGTAAGTCAGTAAGTGGATCGCTCCAAAAAAAGTGAGCGATATGGCGGTGAAATATCCCTTTCAGTTGATCAGGTTGGAAGAAGCGGTCTGTTTGAAAAAGTATCGTTCAAACTAAAATTTCGTCTATCGAAGAATAGTAATAATTAATGTGATCATTGTAACCTAATGGTTGCCAGGTAACGTAAACAACAGTAATGCATAAAAAGTATAAAAAAATTAGGATGAAGTATTGTGTAATAGTTTGTAAACTGATCTTTCTATCCCTGCTAATATCTTGCAAACCAAAGGGTCCGGAAAAGAAAATCGCAGAAAAACCACCCATCGTAGTTGATGTTGTGATCGCCGGCTCAGAAAATATATCCAGTAACCTGGAAGTCAATGGCAGTGTTCTTTCCAACGAAATGGTAGAACTGCGTCCCGAAGTGAGCGGACGACTGATCTATTTGAATCTCCCCGATGGCACCTCTGTCAAACAAGGGACGGTTCTTGCCAGGATCAATGACGCTGAGCTGCAAGCGCAACTGGAACAGCAAAAGACACAACTGGAACTGGCGAACAAAACCCTGAGTAGGCTAAGCGACCTGTTGAAGGTAAATGGGGTCAACCAGGCCGATTACGATGCGGCCCTGAGTCAGGTAAATACCATCCAGGCCAATATGAAGGTACTCAAAGCGCAAATAGACAAGACGGTGATCAAGGCCCCCTTTTCAGGTGAAATTGGCATCAGGATAGTGAGTTTGGGAGCTTATGTCACCCCACAAACGCTAATCGGGAGCATTTACCAGACTGACAAGGTTAAAATTGATTTTACAGTACCTGAAACCTTCGCTTCCATTATTGAAAAGGGAAACAATGTGAAAATTCAGTCTGAAAGTTTTAACGAAAATCTGGATGCAACCATCACAGCCATCGAACCACAAATCAACACCGTTTCCAGGAATATTAAGGTAAGGGCGATGTTGACAAAGGGAATTATTTATCCGGGAGCATTTGTGAAAGTAATCCTTGACCAGAACAGAAAAGCGATCATGGTCCCTTCCAATGCCATTATTCCGGATGCCCTTTCCAACCAGGTAGTCCTTGTCAGGAACAACAAAGCGCTCTTTGTGAATGTGGAAACCGGCTTGAGAAATTCCAACCTGGTTGAACTCACTTCCGGAGTAAATCCCGGTGATTCCATTATCGTGAGCGGCATGTTGTTTGTTCGGCCAAAGGCATCCGTAAAGGTAAAAAAGGTGGTAAGCCTGAAAGAGAAAATTTAATAACTGATTGACAATTAAACAGAACGATACTTTAACGTGAAATAGCCATGAGAAAATGATCACACCAACCGGAAATGATCCGCCAGCTGGCGGATGGGTATTCCATCAGACCATTGAAAAACAAATTATATACTGATGAATATATCAGAACTATCGCTAAAACGACCGGTACTGGCAACAGTAATGAGTTTGACCCTGATTCTCTTTGGAGTAATCGGGTTCAATTTTTTGGGTATCCGCGAGTATCCGGCCATTGATCCTCCGTTGATTTCTGTCAATACTTCTTACGCGGGAGCCAATGCTGATATTATTGAGAGCCAAATCACAGAGCCCCTTGAGAAATCGATAAACGGTATACCCGGTATACGGACCATTACCTCCTCCAGTTCAGTTGGCAACAGCAACATCTCGGTAGAATTCAACCTGAGCACCAATCTCGAAGCGGCCGCCAACGATGTGCGCGACAAAGTGAGCCAGGCAGTGCGAAATCTGCCGCAGGACATTGACGCTCCGCCAGTTGTCAGCAAGGCAGATGCCAACAGCGATTTTATCATCCTGATGGCAGTTCAGAGTCCGAGCAAAGGATTGCTGGAGCTGAGTGATTATGCCGAAAACATCCTTCAAAATAAATTTCAGACCATCCCAGAGGTAAGTTCAGTCATGATCATAGGTCAGAAAAGACCTGCCATGCGACTATGGATCGATCCTGATAAGTTGAATGCTTACGGTATCACCTTTAACGATATTACTTCTGTTTTAGCCAAGGAGAACATCGAAGCGCCTTCAGGGAAAATCTACGGAAACAAGACAGAGCTTACCATCCGTGCGCTTGGAAGATTAACCACAGAAAAAGATTTCAAGGATTTGATCATCCGTGAAAACAGTGACGGGATTGTCAGGCTTAGCGACTTGGCAAAAGTCGAACTTGGACCCGAAAATTACGAACAGATGTGGCGACTGAATGGGGCAAGTGCAGTTGGTCTGGCCATCATACCCCAACCTGGGGCCAACTACATCAACATTTCGGATGAATTTAACAAACGACTGGATGACGTCAGGAAATCCCAAAAAGCAGATATTACCTTCACAACACTGATCGATAATACAAAAAATGTCCGCAAGTCGCTGACTGAGGTGAAAGAAACCCTGTTTATAGCATTCTTGCTGGTTATCATGGTCATCTTCCTCTTCTTCAGGAACTGGATGATCGCTTTGCGACCTCTGGTCGATATCCCGATTTCCCTGATTGCAACCTTCTTCGTGATGTACCTGGCAGGATTCTCGATAAACATCCTTTCGTTGCTGGGTATCATCCTGGCGACAGGACTGGTGGTCGACGACGGGATTGTTGTTACCGAGAATATTTTTAGAAAATTCGAAAATGGAATGCACATTCGCCGAGCCGCATTGGAGGGTAGCAAGGAGATCTTCTTCGCGGTTATATCGACCTCAATCACACTGGCAATTGTCTTTTTACCTGTACTCTTTCTTCAAGGCTTTGTGGGCAGTTTGTTCCGCGAATTTGCCGTTGTTGTTGCAAGTGCTGTTCTGATTTCAGCCTTTGTTTCCCTTACCATTACACCGGTACTGAACGTATATTTAAATAGAAAACATGCCCGTCATGGGATGTTCTACCAAAAAACTGAACCCTTCTTCCAAGGTATGGAGAATGGGTACAAAAATCTGCTTCAAAAATTCATCCACATGAGGTGGATGGCTTGGGTCATCGTATTCGGCTGCATATTAATGACCTACATTGTTGGAAGAACACTTCAGAGCGAACTTGCGCCGCTAGAGGACAAAAGTAGTATCCGGTTTCAGATCTCCGGACCTGAAGGTGCCAGTTATGGATACATGACCAAGGCGGGAGAAGAATTCAGCAACTTCCTGATTGATTCAATCCCGGAAGGCAGCTTCTCCTTCCTGGCGCTCCCGGGGTTTGGCGGTACAGGT
>JALOCD010000154.1 GCA_023228025.1 Prolixibacteraceae bacterium
TGTTCGTTTCCTTGCAATGTGTCAGGTGAACTTCAGCCTGAATGGCAAATTGGGCCGTAAGGTTCTTTCATCCTTATAGGTATTTTATTAAATTTACGCACGCCTCGTGGCGCACCAAAGGAAACACGAAGTATTTAAACCAAATAATTAAATTAATAATCATCAAAAACCAGAATTTATGGAACCAAACGAAGCTTCAAGACGAACATTTTTAAAGAACGCTGCCGCCCTCTCGGCTGCTGCTGCACTCCCAACTTTACTTACAGGTACTGCAACAGGAGCCAATCCTGCACAGAAACCAGTTGCCGCAAGCGATAAGGTTAACCTGGCGTGCTGTGGAATTGGCAACCAGGGCGGATCAGACGTCAAATCTTTTTTCAAAACAGGCCTATGCAACATTGTAGCCCTGTGCGATGTCGACATGGGCGCCCCGCACACCCAGGAAATACTCAAAATGTTTCCCGATGTTCCCCGTTTTCAGGATTTCAGGGTAATGATGGACAAGATGGGTAACCAGATTGACGCAGTAACTGCCGGAGTTCCCGACTTTGCACACTTTCCAATTGTAATGCACGCGATGGCAATGGGCAAACACGTTTTCACTGAGAAGCCAATGGGCCGTACCTTCAATGAGGTAGAACTGATGATCAAGGGGGCCAAGAAATATAAAGTGGCCACCCAGATGGGCAACCAGGGCCACTCCGAGGCCAACTATTTTCAGTTTAAAGCATGGAAAGAGGCCGGCATCATCAAGGATGTAACCGCCATCACCGCCCACATGAACTCAGCCAGAAGATGGCACGGTTGGGATTTCAAAAATGCGAAATACCCCGAAAAACAGGATATTCCTACTACACTCGATTGGGAAACCTGGCACATGACAACCAAACTGCACCACGATTACAACAAGGATTACATCAATGGACAATGGCGTTGCTGGTATGATTTCGGAATGGGCGCCCTTGGCGACTGGGCTGCGCACATCATCGATACAGCGCACGAATTCCTTGAACTGGGACTTCCCTACGAAATTGATTGCCTGAAAGCTGAAGGTTACAACACCTACTTTTACCCGCAATCTACCACTCTCCTCTTCAAATTTCCAAAACGCGGAGAGATGCCTCCACTTGATATCACCTGGTACGACGGGGTCAACAATGTACCGGAAGTTCCGGAAGGCTATGGTTCAAGCGCCACCCTCGATCCAAATATTCCACCGGCCAGCAACGGGAAGATCCAACCTTCCAAACTGAACCCCGGAAAGATCATCTACAGCAAAGAACTGACTTTCAAAGGCGGTTCACATGGCAGTACCTTGTCTATTATCCCGGAAGCGAAAGCCAAAGAGATGGAATCCAAATTACCTGAAGTTCCAAAAAGTCCTTCCAACCACTATGCCAACTTCCTGAAAGGTTGCAAGGGTGAGGAGGTTTGCCGCTCCAGGTTTGAAATTGCCGGACCACTCAGCCAGGTGTTCAACCTTGGCGTTTTGTCGCAACAACTAAAAACGAAACTGCTGTTCGACCGCGAAACCAAACAGATCACCAACAACAAGATTGCCAACGAATTGTTGGTTGGCGCACCACCCCGCAAGGGTTGGGAGCAATACTACAAGATTTGATTGTATCACTACACCTGTCAGCGTTTTTATAACCTGACAGGTGTATAAATCACATATTCAGGATCTTATAGATAGTTAGAAAAATTATGCCTCACTTTATTATCTTCTCATTTTGACCTCCCCCAACCCCTCCAAGGGAGGGGAGAAAGGCGCTTATCTTGATCAGAACACGAATCTAAAGTCTCCCTTGGGGGAGATTTAGAGGGGTCAAATGCAGATTGAAATGGTTCAATATTTCTTTTGGAGAACTTATTCCTTATTCCAAAATCAAATTATCTCTTAAGAAGCCATGTCCAAATTAAAAGTTCCATTGTTTGTGGTGCTATTCTTCATCAGTTGCATCTCCTTTGCACAAAACCCACATATCCTGGTCACCAATGCAGACAAACCATCCGTTCTGTCCAAAATAACGAAACAGGCATGGGCCAAAACCATCTTCGAAGAGATGCAGAAAACTGTCACTCCCTATGTCGAGCGGCATGTCACAGATCCCCAATGGATTTTGAGCCGATATCTCATGAACCGCATTCCTGGTAAGCATTATACCACCGTATACTCGGATAATTCAGGCATGGGACTGATCAAATGGGCTGGCAATGCCCCCTATCCTACCGTGAGGGTCTCCACCTACCTTCGGTCGCCGATCACAGAGAAAGGGGCATCCTACCGCTCTCCTGCCATTAAAGATCTGGTCCCCAATGATACCTCCAGGGTGATGAATCTTTTCAATCCCGAAACAGGCCAGAAAGAGTGGACCGATCCAAAGGCATACATCGCCGATATCAATGGAAAGATCAACAATCTGGCATTGGAAGCCGCAATTTTGTACTGGCTGAACGGGGACGCAAAATACGCCCGTTTCGCGGCCGATCTACTGGATCAATGGGCCAAAGGAGCTTACTACCAGCAGCCAATCGTCGGGCCTTGCCGCACGGGATTTCTGGATATGCAGACGTTGGGCGATCAAAGTTACCGCTCTATCATCCTGGCTTACGATTTTGTAAAGCCTTTCATGCAGCAAAATGGCTACGATCTTCACTGGTACGAAACTGTCTTCGAAAAATGCGCTTCAACTCTGGCATTCAGGGGATTCTGGAACAACAACTGGTATGCTGCCGAAAGTTCTACCATGGTTTTTGCCGCCCTCAACCTCGAAAACAAGCAAAAACAGGATTATTATCTGCAGTTTATCCTCTCGAAAGACACCATCAACGGGGGATGCGGACAGTTGGCGCTTCCCTCGACGGTAAAAAACTGGCTAACGCCGGATGGTCACTGGAAAGAGCCGGGCGGCTACCACAATTACCCGGTGGGCAACCTTCTGGTAGCATCGCTGGCGCTTGAAAAAAACGGACATGATGTTTTCAGACAGTTTCCGGCATTGTTTAAGGCCTCCTACGCCATGCTGAAATACTCCTTCCCCAATCTTACCGTTGGCGGTTTCGGGGATACCGGCAGGGCTTCGCAAAGTGCGGAGTCGCTGGAAATCGGACTAATCGGAGCAGTCAAATACAGCGATCCGATTTTGCCCGACATGCTGGCCTCCATGAACAAACTGATCGCAGGAGGAAAATACAAACGCGAAGATACAGGATTCCTGGGGTTGCTCACCTTTCTTCCCTATCTCCCTGCCACCACCAGCACTTTTCGCTGGCCCCGAACCGGAACGCTCGATTTTGCGCGCTACTTTATCCAGAGAAACGGATCGGACCCACAAACCGGATTGATGATCGGAGTCCAGGGAGCCACATACAACCACAACCATTGCAACGGAATGGCGATGGAGCTGTACGGTCTGGGAGAGGTTCTTGGCATCGATGCAGGAACCGGTCCCAATTACGAACATCTGCTGCACCGCAATTATTACAGCCAGTGGGCCGCGCATAACACGGTGGTTTCGGCAGGATCTTCCTCTTCAATTCCTTTCAGCGGTGCGGCCGGCACGAAAAATATAGGGCAGATCGAACTCGCGGCCATGGAACCAATGCCCGACCAGGAAGCCGTTTCGCCCAACTACTCGTTTACCGACACGCGCTATTTCGACAAATCGACCAATACCAACCAATCGCGGACACTTGCCATTGTCAGGACATCCGAAACGAGTGGTTACTATGTCGACATTTTCAGGTCTGACAATGCCATCAGCAACGACTATGTCTACCACAATATCGGCGATGAGCTCAACCTCCTGGATCCCCATCGCAACAAGATAAATACCGTAGCTGCCAGCTATCCGAGAACCGAAAAAGACTATCCCGGATTTCGCTTTTTCACAGATGTAGAGAAACTGGATGGTTGCAACGACAATCTGACCGCCCTCTTCTCCATCACAGATGACCAGTCGGATGATCTGTTTCTGCAGCTTTTGGTTGCCGGCGATGAAGGACGGACCTATTTCAAGGCCAAATCCCTCAAAACCAAGACTTCAGGCAGACATTATGCCGGCTCTCCGCTTCCTGTTTTTACCATCCACACCAATGCCGAGGCAAAAACAAAACCTTTTGTAGCTGTTTTCGAACCCTACAAAGGAAAAAATGGCTACACAATCGATCGGATAGCGATTGAGAAAACATCAGACCCGGCCAATTTCACAGCCCTTACCGTCTACAACAAGAACAATACATACCAGGAAATCTTTCAATCAACCGATCCTGCTAAGGTATACAGCTCTTCAAACGGTTCTCTCCGGGGATACTACGCTATCGCAACCGTCCATAAAGGACAACCAGAACAACTTCTCGCCCTTTACCTTGGAAAAGGGAAAGAAGTTACCTGGGGCAGCTTCACCATAAAATCCCTTACCGACATTGGTTCAGCAAATCTTGAACTTGCTGATAATAAGTTGAAAATATCCTGTAATACTAAAATTGAAATCAGAATACCCATGTCCGATTCAAAAAAATTCAGGCTTCAGGATGGTGAGAAAACAATCGATTTGAAGAATTCCCGTTCAGGTTCGCAGATTGTGATCGAAGTACCTGAAGTTCATAATGGTATAATTAACCTAAAATAATGATGGTTATGATACGAATTCTCGCCATCCTGCTCATTCTTCCAATGTCCATTTTTGCACAGAAGTCGGTTGTTCGGACAGACGCTGTCCAAAAAACAGGACAACCATCAGACAGAAAGGTTGAAATTAATTACGATGAGAGCAAGGTTCCTGCCTATACGCTTCCTTCCCTGTTAACCACATCGAATGGTGTAAAAATATTGAACAAAAAGGAGTGGATAACCAAACGCAGGCCCGAACTGCTTGAACTGTTTACCACACAGGTTTATGGACGTGTGCCGTTAACACCATATGAAAAAAGTATCCAGGTTGTAAGGACAGATCCTAACGCAATGGATGGTTTGGCCACATTGAAGCTGGTTGATATCACCATATCGGCACAACAAAAATCACTGACAATTCACATGGGTCTGTTCATCCCAAACAAAGCAACCAAACCGGCTCCGGCGTTTCTCCTTATTTGTAATCGCCCCCCTGTTAATATTGATTTTACGAGGAAAAACAAAAGCGAATTCTGGCCCGCAGAGGAGGTCATTTCACGTGGCTATGCCGTAGCCGCCTTCTACAATGCTGATATCGATCCTGACACTGATGATGGCTTTGCGAATGGAATTCACGGCCTTCTCGACACGAACCGAACAGCTGAGTCGTGGGGCACGATTGCCGCTTGGGCGTGGGGCGCAAGCCGCTGTCTGGACTACCTTGTCACGGACAAACAAATTGCACCTGACAAGATAGCCGTCGTTGGTCATTCAAGAGGGGCAAAAACAGCCTTATGGGCCGGAGCAGTAGATCAGCGATTTGACATGGTAGTGTGCAATGAAGCCGGATGCGGTGGTTCTTCCCTAAGTCGTCGTAGATATGGCGAAACCATCTTTGAAATAAATAGAGGATTCCCGCATTGGTTTTGTGCGAATTATAAAAATTACAACCACAAGGAAGATGCTCTACCTATCGATCAGCATATGCTTCTGGCCTTGATTGCCCCCCGTCCACTCTATGTGGCAAGTGCTGAAAAAGACAGATGGGGCGATCCTTTGGGCCAATACATCGCTCTTTGCCAGGCAGTTCCAGCCTTTAATTTATTCGGAACAAAATGCGATTTACCGGCATCCTATCCTCCCGTTAATAGTCCGCTATCCAGCGGGAAAGTTGCCTATCATGTGCGGGACGGAGTGCACAATCTGCTTTTAAAAGACTGGAATTTCTTCATGGATTTTGCAGATAATATCCTTAAAAAACCGAAAGATAATTGAACTATATCGAATTAATAACCTGAACGATATGACTTTGAGGAAGCTGAAAATTTTTATTTTTGGAGTATTGCTTATCCCCTTTTCAATAGAAATACTTGCCCAAAACCCAACCGCCAATGGCTACAAAGGCATCTGGTTTACCCTGGGACAATTTTCGGAATATGGTGACAAATATTCAGGCGGATTGGGAACCTATACCGCCAACCACATTCCGATAGCCATCTATGCGCCCGAGGTAAAGAAGACTTTTTTCACCTATGGCGGGACAACCGCAAAAGATGAGCGGCATCTGCTGATAATGGTCTCTTATTTCGATCATCTGACAAAAACGGTTCCCAAACCGGTTGTGGTTTATGACAAAGAGGGGGTCAACGATCCGCACGACAATGCCGCCATCTCGATCGATGGGCAGGGGTTTATCTGGGTTTTTGTGAGCGGAAGAAACACTGCCCGTCCTGGACTAATCTTCAAAAGTAGCGACCCCTACTCTATCGAATCGTTCAACCAGATAAAAATTGGCGAAATGACCTACCCGCAACCCTGGTGGTTCATAAGCAAGGGTTTTTTCTACCTTTTCACCAAATACACCAAAGGACGCGAGCTCTACTGGACAACCAGTCCGGATGGGAAATACTGGGCTCCCGATCAGAAATTGGCCGGCATGGGTGGTCACTATCAGGTCTCCAACAGGATCGGAAACAAAATGGTCTCGGTTTTCAACTACCACCCCGGCGGAAATGTCGACAAGCGAACCAATATTTATCTGATGCAGACGGAAGACCTGGGGAGAAGCTGGAAAACCGTCGATGGGAAAGTTCTGACACTCCCTTTGACGGATATTCATACCCCGGCATTGGTCCACGATTACGAAGCGGAGGGGAAGCTGGTCTATTTGAACGATGTGAACTTCGACAAGGAAGGAAATCCGGTCATTCTTGCCGTCATCAGCAACGATTACCGCCCCGGTCCTAAAGGTGATCCCCGCGAATGGACCATCCTTCACTGGAAAAACGGCAAATGGAATCTGCACAAAGTATGCACCTCCACCCACAATTACGACATGGGTTCACTCTACATCGAAAAGGGGCGCTGGTGCATTATTGGACCTACCGAAACTGGTCCGCAGAAATTCGGTGCCGGAGGCGAGGTGGCGCTCTGGGAGAGCAAAAATGAAGGAGTAACCTGGAAAAAAGTCAGGAACATCACTCAAAACAGTCCGCGCAACAACTCCTACGCCCGTCGGCCATTGAGTGCCAATCCCGATTTCTACTCCTTCTGGGCCGATGGGAATGCAGATCAACTCTCCGAATCCAGGTTCTATTTTACCAACCAGAAAGGGAACAACACCTGGGTGCTACCTTATGAGATGAATGCCGAATTTGCCAAACCGGAACAGGTGAAATAAAGTCATATTTCTACTAATTGACGAGGGCGTCTAAAAAAGGATGCCCTCTTTTTATGCTTCAAATCGCAGAAAAATTCGGAACGAGAATAAATTCTGACAACCATTCTTGAACTTTCAGTTTGAAGTCTAAAATTGAGTTTTTAATGGTC
>JALOCD010000020.1 GCA_023228025.1 Prolixibacteraceae bacterium
ATGAAGGAGCTAATATCTATGCAACCATCCGCTCGGTTATTGATACCGCTATTAAGAATAACCAGAACCCTTTCGAAATAATCCGGCTGATCGCTCAATGCGAAGTAGTCACTGAATAGTTACAAAAATTCAAATTGGCTTATCGTTGACAACGAGAAATATAAACCCAATGATATTTCCTATTCCACATTACCCGAAATCTATAAAGAAAACGGTAGCGACATTCGACTGTTGGCTGAAATTTTAAATTTTAAACCAGATGAAATTAGAATTATTGAAGAAAAAACAGGGGGAAAGTTTATCTCTAAAGATGAATATGAAAAATATAAAAGGTGGTTATCTGAACAAAGCAACGATTTAAATGACAACGAGCAAAAACAAGAGCAAGATGATGAAGGCTTTGTGCCAGATATGAAACCAGGTGAAGTAGAATTAAATTCTAAAGAATTGGAAGAAACTGATATAAGCATTGAGTTTGATTCCAATCAAGGTAATACAAATACGGGCGATAATGATGAAAATGAAGATAATAATGAAAACAACACACCGAAAAATCAAAATAAAAATGACGAAAAACCAAAACCAAGTCAAAAATTTTTAAACGACATTGGAGCGTGGGGTCAAGACTATGTTTTTAGAGACCTCGTAAAGGAATTTGATGCAGATGCAGACACGGAGATAATTGACTTAAATACCAAGGGGATTAAAGGAGTAGGCGCTGACTTTAAGGTAATAAGAAGAGGTGAATTAGTCAGAATTGTTGAAGTTAAATCAACAACAGAAAAATTTGGACAGACGCTTTCAATTTCAGGGACACAATGGGAGGTAGCAAGGAATTACTTTAAGCTAAATGAAGGGGACAAGTATTGGATATATTGTGTATTTAATACAGGTAGGGAGGATGCCGAGATTTTTAAAATAAAGAACCCAATACAAAAATGGAAAGAAGGAAAATTACTTGCTCACCCTGTTAATTTTGTTGTAAAGTGAAAGAAAAATCAATAAGCATTATGACTGAAAAAGAAGAACGAACCGCCAATAGCAAAATACCCGGCAAGCCGGGTTTCGTTGCTTCGTTGACAAGAAAGTAATAATTTGAAAAGCAATACTTCGTCGGAAGTTTATCGGGAAACTCCCGCCCTGCGTGTATTTGCGAGACGTTATGTATAATTATAAGTGCGCATATGAAGATAGATTTTGAGTTATTTAAATTGTCAGAAGAAAAAGAAAAAAGACTGTGGAAAGAATCCGTAATAATATTCGATTCTTCTGCTTTGCTTGATATTTACTTTCTTCCAAAAAGAACAAGGGAGAAAGTATTTGATAATTTGTTTGCTAAAAAATTAAATGGACGACTTTGGATTCCTTCACATGTTAGTTTTGAGTATGACAAAAATCGAGAAAGTATAATCAAAAAGCCTATTATTGAGAATTACAAACCATTAAAGGATGAATTACTTAAGTCGATAAAAACATCTATAAAGACAGTTGAGAACAATTTAATTGACCTCAAGAATCAGACTAAGAAGGATGACAAATATCCTCACTTGCAGCAGACGGATATAGATAGTTTTTCTAGCATTTTAGAAACTTTTAAAAAAGATTCAGAATCTTTTGAGACTGCTATTTTCAAACAGATTGCAGAGATTGAAACTGAAATTAAAGAATTGGCTAATCAGGATGATGTATTAGACGCAATAGAAAAGTATTTTTCAGTTGGTAGAGATTATTCTTTTGATGAAATTCTTGCTATTACTAAGGAAGGTAAACACAGATATGAATTTTCCATTCCACCTGGTTACGAAGACTTAAAAGACAAAAAAGGAACTCAAATATTTGGTGATTTAATTATATGGAAACAAATAATTGAGTACGCGAGCGAAATCAAAAAACCGATTTTATTAATATGTAATGACGTAAAAGAAGATTGGTGTTATAAAGAGGATGGATATGAGAAAAGGATTAAAAGTCCAAGAGAAGAACTTATTAAAGAAATATTTGGTGTTGCTAAAGTTGAGTTTTGGATGTATAATCTACCACAATTTCTTTATAAGTCAAATGAATATATAGCTGAGACGCCTGAGGAAACAATTGACACAAATAAGATATTGAATTTCTCACAATTCTTAAATGAACGAAATTTTAAGAAGGGAAAAGATCGAAACCGAGTTATTAATGATGACTTTACCAAATGTGAGGAGTGTGATGGTCGGGATGGTTTTGGCAATCATATTTCATCTTGGGGCAAAACCAATATTATTAATGAATACCCTGATACACATACGAATTCAAAATATCAATCTGCATATATTGGACATTGTGAATGGTGCAATACACTTCATATAGAATGTCCAAAATGTCACTCTGTTACCGGGATACTCGATTTTGATTACGATGAAAAAGTTGAATGTGTCGGTGGATGTGGAATTACATTTTTTGTCGAATCTGATAATAGCTATGACAATTACGGAGAATATGAAATAAAGATTATAGACCATAGAATCGTTGAATGCAACGGCTGTGGTGAAGATTTTATAGATGTGAACAAAATTGGAATATGTGATGAATGTGAAGGGAAATATGTTGAAGATTAAATAACTATGCATAATAGCAAGCTACCTGTCAAGTCGGGTTTCGGTGCTTCGTTGACAGGAAATTAGTATTTGAAAAGCAGCACTTCGTAGGAAATTCATCGGTTAAATCCCGTCCTTCCCTCATCTGGCGCGGATTTGTATCAAAATATTTACGAAGATCTCCTATTCTCCGCATTTTTGCGGTAAATAATTCCTATATTTGCCGCAAGACAATTTAAGCAATGGCAAAATACATTTATCAAAACAGTGACTGGACACATTTTACGTGGAAAGATACGGTTATCAATGCCATCTTCGGTGAAGTTCGCAACCTGCAGGGAAAAATCTCCGGTCAGATGAACGCGCTTGGCTTTTCGATGAAGGAAGAGGCCTCGCTTACCACGCTTACACTTGATGTAGTTAAATCTTCGGAAATAGAAGGCGAACTGCTTAACTACGCACAGGTTCGTTCGTCCATTGCAAGACGTTTGGGGATAGACGCGGCAGGATTGGTCCCAAGCGACAGGAACGTGGAGGGTGTTGTGGAAATGATGCTCGACGCGACCCAAAACTATCTGCAACCACTCACCGAAGAACGATTGTTTGGCTGGCATTCCGCACTTTTTCCCACCGGGTACAGCGGTATGTGCAAAATAGAAACAGGACGCTACCGCACTGGCGAAATGCAAGTGGTTTCGGGGGCAATGGGAAAGGAGAAAATTCATTATGAAGCGCCGGCCCCACAGCATGTAAAAGCGGAAATGGACAAGTTTCTAAACTGGTTCAATGAGGATGTAAAATTAGACTCCGTATTGAAATCTGCCATTGCCCACTTTTGGTTCATCATCATTCACCCTTTTGATGATGGCAATGGCAGGATGGCAAGGGCTATTTCAGACTTATTACTTGCCCGTGCTGAAAGCAGCCCAGAGCGGTTTTACAGCATGTCGGGCCAAATCCTGGTGGAACGGAAACGGTATTATGAAGTGTTGCAAAAAGTTCAGCACAGCAGCAGCGACATTACTGAATGGATCGACTGGTTTCTTCATTGCCTGAAAAACGCTTTGCTGGAAACAGAAACCACCTTGCGAAAAATCCTGCGAAAAGCTGATTTCTGGAAAATATATGAAAGCACGCCAATCAATGAACGACAACGCCTGATGCTGAACAAATTACTGGATGGCTTTGAAGGCAAATTAAAATCTTCGAAGTGGGCAAAAATAGCCAAATGCTCCCCAGATACAGCATTGCGGGATATAAAGGACTTAATGGAGAAAGGAATCTTACGGCAAGATCAACAAGGCGGCCGCAGCACGAACTACGACCTTGCGGAATTTTAGCGATAAGACCGCTCTTCTTGGGAATGTCATCACTAAAAAATACTTTTATAGAACTAATCATACACCATTAAACTATCTCTATGAAAATTCAACACATCAATCCTGACGGTCTTTCGAAAAATCCGGCATTTTCTCAAGTCATCGTTACTCAAGGGAGCGGCAGAACAATTTATATTGGCTGACAAAACGCCGTGAATGCCAATCGGGAAATAATAGGGAAAGGCGACATTCATGCCCAAGCTGAACAGACCATGCAAAATATTCAAACAGCGCTCACCGCTTGTGATGCGACTTTTGAGAATGTGGTAAAATTATCCATCCATATTGTTCAAGGCCAATCTATTTACGGAGCATTTCAGGCATCACAAAAATTTATGAGCGAACTTAAAAAACCACCTACAATTTCGGTCCTTATTGTTGCAGGTTTGGCCAATCCGGAATTCCTGATCGAAATTGAGGCGATCGCCTTTATTCCGGAATAAACAGCTTAGGTGAAATCGTAGAGATTTAGCTACCCTTCTGGCGCGGATTTACAATTAGGGTGTTCGGAAGAAAATATTTACTTTCTCAGGAATTGCAGAAGTTGGAATGCTAGAATTTTAAGACCTTATTTTCCAGCTTTTAACCTTAATAGAAATAGATAGTTGATTGAATTGACCTTATTACCTTATTAAATGGTGCATTTTGGATAAGCCTCTGGATGCTGCAGTTAGGATAATAGAAATAAGGTAATAAGGTTTAAGTCAGCTAGTTCTTCTGTTTTCTATTAAGGTTGCCTTCAAAAATAAGGTTGTTCAAATAATGACCCTGCCGGTATTGCGCTATAACTGAAAAAAATCCCCTACCTTTAAAGAGTCCAACCTATAAAAAGTATATAACCATGGAAAAAGTTATCGCGTGTTGTGGTTTAAATTGTGCTACTTGCGACGCAAGAATTGCAACAATGGCGGATGACAATGAATTGCGCACCAAAACGGCGGAAACATGGAGCGTTCAATTCGATGCCGGCATTACCCCTGAAATGATCAATTGTACCGGTTGCAGGGAGGCAGGCGTGAAGTTTGCGCATTGTGCAGAATGTGAGATACGGAAATGCGTCCATTCAAAAGGGTTTCAGACCTGTGCCGAATGTGAAAAGCTGGAGGATTGCGCCATTGTAAAAGGAATCCATCAATATGTTCCTGATGCGCTGGAAAATCTTAAATCATTGAACTGAAGGTTATGAAACCGGAACCCGAAATCAACCCCATCGTCGTCTTTACCGGCACCGCCTGGCAAGCAGGGATGGTTAAAAGCATGCTGGAGGATGCGGGCATCGAGGCCTTTGTGCTCGAACATGCCCGGGCGACCTACAATCCCGGGTGGAACCTCCCGGGCGAGGGTGGGTCGGTCAGGGTGATGATCTTAGATCTTGACCTGGAAGAGGCACGACCAATCGTGGAGGAATATGTGAAAAACGTAAAATCATAATCCCTATGTGACTCCTTGGTGCCTTTGTGCCTTGGTGGCGAATTTTTTCCTGCCACAAAGACACCAAGACACCAAGGGGTCACAAAGAATGCTTCGGGGAGATTGGGTAGCCAACCTTCTGATCAAATTTCTTTATGATTTCTTTGCGTTCTCCGCGTCCTACTTTGCGTCCTTTGCGTGAACCAATGTGCTTTACCCGAATTCACTGATCCGTTCCAGCCGGGCAACATCCAGCAACTCAATCTTCTTACACTCCATATCGATCAGCCCATCCTTCTTGAACTCGTTCATCATCCGGATAACACTTTCGGTCGACATCCCCGTCAGGTCGCCCAGATCAGCCCGCGACAGTGGCAAGTCGAACGATTTGCTTTTGAAAATCTTGTTCGACAAACAGAGCAGGATATCGGCCAGCCGGCCATGGAGCTGCTTCTGCGTGAGCGAATAGAAACGTCCATAGATCTGGGCAGTACTCTCGTTCAGTAGGTTGATGATGTGGTAAGCGAAATTTGAATTCTGTTTCAATAATTGCCTGAAGACCTGAATATCAATCATCCGCAACTTCGAATCTGTGTAGGTTGAGATGGAATAGGGCATTTTGTTGTTCCCGTCGTAAACGGCAGCCAATCCGAGCAGGTTGCTTTTGGTGGAGAGCATAAGGATCAGGTTGTTGTTCTTCTCCTCCAGATAGACTTTTACCAGACCCTCTTCCAAAAAATAGATGTGCGAAGCAAAGGCACCCAGCTTGCAGACGGTCTCTCCTTTCTTGAAACCGATGCTGACAGAATTTTCATCGATCAGCGACTTCTCAGATTCTGTCAGCAAATCATACCAGCTTTTTTCGAATTCGAATGCTGAGCAGTGGCTTAAACTCTTTGTTTCAATATTTTGGTCCATCGGATTCAGGAAATCTGTAAAGGCTAAAAATACTCATTTCCAACCATCTTTTCGCTTCCGGCATGCTTTGATGACAAAAAAATTACACAGAGGAAGATGCCTTCTTTTTGGATGATCTAGCATGTAGAAACATGCCAACTATTTTGAGACTTTGGTTGGAGGAAGAAGGAGGGGCACAGAGGGAAAAATCGCAAGCGATTTTTAAGCTTCGGGGTTGGGCGGGGCTAAATTGAACAGTGAAATAGCAACGAAAAACATACTGGAAGCCTTACTCGGTTTGGACCTTAACGCACCTGATACTTCGCTTTGACTTTGCAAGTTCAAAGTTTTCCAATGCCTGCGCCATCACTTTTGACTTTTCATCGTGGCAGATGAGGCAGCTTCCGACCTGGAGAATTCGCTTTTGCTCTTTTACCGTGAAAGGTCTCAAATCTGAACGTGTGGAGTAGGGCTGCTTTGCCTCCTGCAGGAACCCGGTCCAGGCATCTTCCGGGAGGCCATCCGCTTTATTGAGCTCAAATCTTGGTTCAAACCACCATTCCCCCGCTTCAAAATAGAGGTTGCCCCTTCCAAAGCCGAGGGCCAGCGGATTGTTGTGGCACGATTTGCAGCTTCGGCCTTCACGCTGGGTGGTATGCGCGGAGGCAGGTGCGTAAAGTCGGTGAAAGCTGTTTCCCTGCCCTTTGGTAAACGATTCGCGATCGATGGTCATGACCATTCCCGGCATGGTGGTTACGATCTCTCCTCCCCCTTTTTCGTTGACACCCAAAACGGGAGGCTCGGCCAATGCCTTTCCTGAAAATTCGACCCAACTGCCTTTTGTTGATTTGCCTGTAAGCTGATCAAATCCCGGAGTACCCTTTTCATAGCTGTTGTGGCAACCGATGCACTGCGGTACCCAGGCGCTGTGGCATGATCCGCAGCTCAGTCGCTTGTGGCCTTCGCCCCTGCTGCAAACCGGTGAGGCGGGTTTAGAGAGGTGTTGCAAACCGCTTAGTTTGTCAGTCAGAATAATATTGCCCAACGAATCCACGGTAGTATTCAGCAACGCTGTGTTTCCTTTGGCAGTTACCACGACCCGGCTTTTGAGATTGTATTTCCGGAGCCAGGTGATCATTTGCGAATCCCTGTCGGGAAGTGCTCCAATGACAGCCGTTTTTGGTTTGCCAACCGGATGGCAATCGACACATTGTACATTGACCGCCGCCTCCTTGTGGACCTTGGTCGTGCCATCTCCCATGATTTCGTAAGAAGTGTGACAGTCAATGCAGGCCATCCCTTTTTGATGGTGAATGTCAGACTGAACATATTTAACCACACGGTCGTCCGGCAATACCTTGATGCTATCGGATACCCGGATAGCGGAGGGCTTGAGATCGGTTTCATTCCACCCTTCGTAATTGAGCGAAATTCTGCCCGAACGGCTGTGGCAACTCTTGCAGCGGTCGTTCGAAACCTGCAAATCAATAGCAGGATGTACCTCCTGAGCCTTGCTTTGCTGCTTCGATTGCAGCCTGTTCATGGTTGCTGTCGCCTGATCGTTGTAGTGCAGGTGGCAAGCGTTGCATCCTCCGCCCCGCTCAAGCCAGACGGGATTGCCGGTTTTGTCTTTCTCTTTGCCTAAGTGGCAGCCGGCGCAAAGGTTACGCAAATGGGAGTCTGCTGCGGAGTGCGCAAGGTTTTTGACGTGAAACGTGTCGTTCAAGGAGGCAGATTCAGCAAAAACGAATTTATCTACCGCGATAATCCCGCTTTGGGTTGTCATGAGCGAACGCAACATCCGATCGGCGAGCTCGCTGTGGCAACCCTGCGTGCCGCAAGTTTGCCGTACATTCGAAAAATCCCCCGGGACCTTCACCATACCGATATGGGCCAAATTCTTATTTCCGGTAAAGGGATCTCCTTTGTGACAAGCATAACAACCTATGGTGGCGGGATTGTGCGATTCGGACAATCCGGTCATGGCGCCATGGCACAGGAGGCAGCCCTCCGGCTTTTGATTTTCAGGGATGACTGTCGCATTGGATTCATCCAGCGGGTTGACAGGATCAAAAATCAGTAGCGTTTCTTCCGATAGGGAAAAATCTTTCAACCCTCGCCATTCCCAGTTCTCTCCGCGGAAAATTAGCACCATCATGGTAATGACAAGGTAAAACAGCGACACGGTCAAGAGTATCCGTTTGGCTATTTTTCGGGAGATTCCACTGAGCCGGGGGATGAGGTAAAAGATGGTAAGAAGTACCGTCATCAGCATGACCAGGTAACCCGGATGACTTGTCTGGTGGAGCATCTCCTGAAAACCAACAAAGAACCAGGGGCCTTTGAGTTCACTGCTCTCCGCGAGACCGAGCGGCGCCCGAAAGAGCAGACTGATACCGGCTACCATCGCCAGAACGATGACGAGGTTCCTCAATTTTGGCCAGATCGCCCTGACATGACTGAATATTGCCAGGAAGAGGAAGATCGTTCCCGTGGCGATGTGCTGCACATAAACTATCGACCAATGCTCCTCGCTTCCGGTAAATGCTGAGCCGACCATTCTACCAAGAAAAGGGATGGATTCGATCAACGATGCGACAATGCGCCTGGCCTGCACTCCTGCCCCATCGGCCTTCAGGATAAATCCGGAGATCATTTCGTAGCCGAGAACCACCAGTGCAAAAGTCAGGATCATCCAGGTGCGGCGGCTTTTGATGTTGGTTTCGGTCGATTTGTTTAGGTGGTCATAAACGTGCAGAATGGCTGAAATAAAAAAGAGCTGGGCGCTCCAGTAATGGAAATTCCTGACAAATGAACCAGCCGGATTGAGAAGCACCAGCTCAAATACGGATAGGTACGCATTTGAGAAATCGTAAGGAATAGCCAGAAGGGCCCCGCTCAGCGCGCATAGCAGCAACGATGAGACCGCGATCCAACCGGCGGTGTCAAATTGCATCCATTGTTTCAAACGGCTCAAATCCATTTAGAAATCTTTTATAATTTATTCTGTCCACTACCCGAAGGGGCAACGCCCCGATAGGTAACAGCATAGGACGAAATGCAATGGAGTCCTATGAAGCCACCATCGAAACAAATGTTACCCGTAGGGGCAACGCCCCGATAGGTATCAGCATAGGATGAAATGCAATGTAGTCCTATGAAACCACCATCGAAATACAAAATAGCACACAATGAACCGACCATTGAAATAAACGATTTAATCCCAAACATAACGCTCATCAAACTCAATTCCATTTTTAATAAAAAATAGCCTGAACTCATCTTTGAAATCCCCAGTATGATGATGTTGAGGTTGATTTTGAATATATTTTTTAACTGATGTAATCTGAGAATCGCTCACTGAAAAAATACCGTATCCATCCTGCCAAAAAAAATCCGGGATACTCTGATGTTTCATCCATTTAGATGAAGAGGTTTTGATCTTCGAAACTAAATCTGCCATGGTAATGGTTCTGGGAAGTGTACAAAGAATATGAATATGATCGGGATTGGCATATAACTCATAGGTATAGCTGCCCAAATTTGACAATACCCCGATAATATAGGAATGAAGCTCTTTGCGGATATCTTCTCTTATTAATCTCTCACCATACTTCGTCGTAAATACAATATGGACATTTACTTTGGCTAATGACTGTGGCATTGGATTAAATTGAATTATGTGGTTTGATTCGCGTTTATATCACAGGGTTTCACACCTGTGCTGATACAGGTCGTCCTTTCAGGACTCAAAGTAACTGGCTGCAATCGTACGATCCAATTACCAGATGATTTATCAAAATAACAATCAAATTCCAGTAAAGGTTTGATGGCCGGTCCTTTTACGGGCTTACCGGTTTTGGCATCAAATTGTGATCCATGGCATCCGCACTTAAGAACTGTTCCGCTTCCCTTTCCGATCCGGCACCCGGCATGGGTACAGGTGGTCGAAAAAGCCCGGACGGTATTTTCATCGCGAATGAGGTAATATTTCCCAAAATAGCTCACCCCCAGTGGAATATCTGCACCGTGCCTGAATTCTCCCTGACTTTCTTTGCCAAACTGGACCTCACTCAGGCGATACCAGGTAAAAGCAAATAAGCCGGTACCAAGGCCTGCTGCCAGTTTGACAAATAGTCTGCGGGATTGTTTTTTTTGTTTCTGCATCCAATGAAATAATAGTCCTAAAAAAAATTACACAGAGATATTTGTCACTTTTGATTAATCATTTCCTAATTTTATACATCTCAACTCCTTTTGAAATGGTTCTGAGGTAAGAGGAGTTCACAGAGGGAAAAATCGCAGGCGATTTTTAAACTCAGCGGACTCCGGGTGTTTTCTCAAAAAGCTTACGCAGAAGCAAAAATCTCCGGGCACCCCCCAACCCTTGATTTCTTTTCAAATTACTCTCTGTGTCAAAACTTGAAATAGCCATCCCGACATGTCGGGACCAGCCGAAAATGATTACGTGGCTATTCCATCTGGCAATTAAAAATCAAATTAAAAACAAATGAAATACCCATGAGAAAACTTTCACATCAGCCGAGAATGAATATATGGGTATTCCATGCGACCTTTAAAAAACAAATTATATACGCATGAAATACCAATCCAAAACTACAACATTTTATTGCTGCACTGAACCCGCGATTTTTATCAAATACTGTTTTGTATCATGTTTTTTTATGTCTGGTATCATGTTTTTTCATGACAACATAAACAAAATATTCATATCGCTGATTATCAGTTATTTAAATCATCATATGAAAATATCTATATAAATACAAAATGTAAATCATATCACTATATATCAATACATTACGACTTGTATGCTTATTGCGTCTAAATTAAATTTATGTATCTATCTGACTATGTGTTATTTACAAATATTTAAAATTATTTGACGATTTGCCCATTCTATTCCAAACGTTTACATTTGCTATGAAAAAGAGGTTGATTTACCATATTTAATTTTACATACATCCCGGAAAACGCTAAATATCAACAGCATGCATACGAGGAGAGATTTTATCAAGATTGGCTCATTGGGTTTGGGTGCGACAGCACTGACAGGCGGTGTGGCCAATTGGGTTATCGGCGCTTCATCAACCAAACCTGTCGGGTCCGGTTTGAGAAGAGTTCCGACCTATTGTGAGGTTTGCTTTTGGAAATGTGCCGGATGGGCACATGTAACCCCGGACAATAAAATTCAGAAAATTACTGGTCATGCGGACGATCCCCAATGCAACGGCCGTCTCTGTCCAAGAGGTACCGGTGGTGTTGGAATGTTCTCAGATCCCGATCGTTTGAAACGACCTTTGATCCGTGTCACAAAGAATGGAGAACAGACCTACCGGGAAGCCAGTTGGGAAGAGGCGCTCGATTTCATCGCGACAAAAATGAAAGAAATTGCCGTCAAGCATGGTCCGGAGAGTATGGCCTTGTTCAACCATGGCAGTTCTGGCAAATATTTTACCCATTTGCTTAACGCATTTGGTTCCAACAATGTGGCGGCCCCCTCATTTGCCCAATGCCGCGGTCCGCGGGATACCGGCTTCGAGCTCACATTCGGCGAGTCGGTGAGCAGTCCGGAGGTTACGGATATCCGCGACACCCGATGCCTGGTGTTGATTGGATCCCACATTGGTGAGAACATGCACAACGGTCAGGTGCAGGAGATGTCGGAAGCGATCGACAAGGGCGCCGTCATCATCACGGTAGATCCCCGTTTGTCGACTGCCGCCAGCAAGTCAAAATTCTGGTTGCCCATCAAACCAGCCACCGATCTGGCACTGTTGCTCGCATGGATCCATGTGCTTATCTATGATGAACGCTACAACAAAGAGTACGTTGCCAAATATGCAGAAGGTTTCAATGAACTTAAAGAGCATGTGAAGAATTACACTCCCGAATGGGCTTACGGAATTACCACCATCAAACCGGAGCTGATCCGGCAGACAGCCCGCGAGATGGCCAATGCAGCGCCTTCCACCATCATTCACCCCGGCAGGCACACTACCTGGTACGGCGATGATGTCCAGCGGTCACGCGCCATCGCGATTCTGAACGCCCTGCTGGGATCATGGGGAAGCAGGGGAGGCATCTTCTTTAAGGAAGGGATAAAGATTCCTGATTTCCCTCGCCCCGAGTACCCAAAACCGGCCTGGTCGTGGCAGCAAACACTGAATGGCAGGTATCCTTTCGCCAAAGAGGCAGTTACCAACACCATAATCGAAGCATCCATCCCGGCTCCAGGCAAAGAGCATGTGATCAGAGGGTGGATCGTATCAGGCACCAACCTGGTCGTATCCATTCCACTGAAGGAGCAGTTGATGCAGGCCATGCATTCGCTCGAGCTGCTGCTTGTCGTAGACACGATGCCGATGGAGATCACCGGTTATGCAGATGTCGTTTTACCGGAATGTACCTACCTGGAACGCCACGATGATATTCGAGCCACACCGCACCGCGAACCCACCCTGGCGCTGAGGATGCCTGCCGTTGAACCTTTGTACGATACAAAACCGGCCTGGTGGATCTCCAAACAGATCGGAGAAAGGTTGGGACTTGGAGCCTACTACAACTACAAAGATTTTAAAGAGGTACTGGACTGGCAACTCAGACAGGTGGGCTCTTCGCTCAAGGAGATGGAGACCATTGGCCTGAAAAAATTACTGCGAAAGTCACCCGTTTACATTGAACCGGGGACCGATTATACTTTCAAGACCGCTTCGGGAAAGATTCAGCTAAACTCAAAGGAGTTGCATGAGGGAGGCTTTGATTCCATGCCTGTTTACAAACCCCATCCCCAACCGGAGGAGGGATATTACCGGCTCATCTATGGTCGTGCGCCCATGCATACTTTCAGCCGTACGGCCAACAATAGGAATTTGGTTGCGCTGATGCCCGAAAATTCAGTGTGGGTGAACCCTCAGGTTGCTGAATTGTGGGGCCTCAGAAAGAACCAGCATGTCTGGTTGAAAAACCAGGATGGCGTCGTTTCAAATTTCTCCGTCAAGGTCCGTATTACTGAACGCATCCGGTGGGATTCAGTCTACATTGTCCACGGTTTCGGCCATCACCACAAGCCACTCACTTATGCTTTCGGACGTGGCGTAAATGATACTGAATTAATTACCAGGGTAATAACTGATCCGGTAATGGGTGGCACCGGCATGCGCGGAAATTTTGTCACCTTCATTAAAACAGAACCAAAAAAGGCTAAAGTATGAGATATGCAATGGCGCTGGACACCCGCAAATGCGTAGGCTGCAGTGACTGTGTAGTGGCGTGCCAGACTGAGAACAATGTACCATTGGGTTTCTGCCGCGACTGGGTGGCCGAAGTTGTCGACGGTACCTACCCGAATGTAAGTATCGAACTGCGTTCTGAAAGGTGTAACCACTGTGCCAATTCACCCTGTGTTCGTTGTTGCCCCACAGGCGCCAGCCATTTCGCAGATGGTGGTATCGTTTTGGTTGACCACGACAAGTGCATCGGGTGCGGCGCATGCATTCAGTCGTGTCCCTACGAAGCACGCTATTCGCATCCGGATGGATATGTCGATAAGTGCACCTTCTGCATCCACCGGGTCCGCGAAGGATCAGACCCTGCCTGTGTGAGTGTGTGCCCCACCAAATGCATGTACTTCGGCGATTTGGACGATCCGAATTCCAAAATTGTCAATGTGCTGAAGAACAGAAAATTCAAATCCCTGGCGCCCGAAGCAGGGACCAAACCGCAAATATTTTACCTCGTTTAACCCCGCGAAATATAAACTAAAATGAAATGAGCATGATTGTAAATCACCAATCGAAGTGAAGATAAATAACATGCGAATTCCATGTGGCAATTAAAAAACAAATTATATACACATGAAAGAAGAATTGTTCGTCAGCGGGCGCAACATCCCGAATATTGATCCCTACCTGAATATCTGGCACTGGCAGATTCCCAGCTACCTTTTTCTGGGAGGCTTGGCCGCCGGAATTCTCTTTTTTGCCGGCATATTCACCATCAGGGGAAAAGAGGAGAAGATGAGTGCAACGGTGAAAAAGGCGCCAATGATTGTCCCATTTGTCCTTATACTTGGATTGTTTTTCCTTTTCCTCGACCTGAAACACAAACTCTATTTCTGGCAGCTCTATACCACCATCCGACTGGAATCCCCAATGGGATGGGGCTCCTGGGTTTTGATGATCATGACGCCACTTTCAATTGTCTGGGCAGCGAGCTATGTCAGGGAACTCTACCCCAAATGGGACTGGAAATTCAAATTCCTTTACGACTTTGAAGCCTGGGTAATTAAGCACAGGGTCCTCATTGCCTGGCCCATGACCATCTATGCAGTCATTCTGGGTATTTATACCGGCATTCTGCTATCGGCTTTCAATGCCAGGCCTCTCTGGAATACCTCAATTTTGGGCCCACTTTTCCTGGTTTCAGGGATGTCGACCGGCGCAGCCGTTATCCTCCTGATAAGCAAAGACCACAAAGAGCGAAAGATTATCGGAAGGATCGACATCATGCTGATTGTGATCGAGTTGTTTTTCATCACCCACCTCTTCATGGGCTTTTTGGCCGGATCGGAAGCACAGATCAATGCGGCTCACCTCTTCCTGGGTGGAGAATTCACAGCAGCTTTCTTTGGTCTGGTCGTGCTCCTTGGACTAATTTTCCCATTAACTCTGGAGATTATGGAACTGAGAGGAGTCAAAGTGCCTGTCTTAGTCCCAGCAGTATTGATCCTTCTCGGAGGATTGATCTTCCGGTTCTTGATCGTGGAGGCTGGCCAATTGACCAGGTACCTTTATTGATAATTTGGAAATGTGGAAATTGAATATAATCTTGATTGAATAATAAACTGTTTAAAATTTGTTGTTTGTCCCGTTAGGGATTTAATGTCGGTAGAATATGGATAAAGATTTAAATTCCGTCCCGTACGGGACGGGATATTTTGGGGTAAATTCTCTTTCTACCGACATTATGTGCCGACGGCACAGTCATGATCACCTGATTCCTTCTATATAAAATGGGAACAATAAAATTTAAACAGTTTCTAAGTATTTGAATAAATTAAAAGTCATAGAATATGAAGAAAATAAACAACGACGGAACATTCTACCTTAATCCTTATTTGGGAGGGGTGATCCTTGGAACCGTGCTTTTGCTCTCGTTTTACATTTCAGGCCGTGGTCTCGGAGCCAGCGGTGCGGTAAAAAATTCGGTGGCTGCGACAGTAAATGCGGTAGCCCCGCAACACGTCGAGCGCTCTGCCTATTACAGCCAGTTTGCCGGCGGTGACAAGAAGCCAATGAGCAATTGGCTCGTCTTCGAGGTATTAGGCGTTTTGGCCGGCGCCTTCTTATCAGGAATAATCTTCAACCGGTTAAAGATCAAAGTTGAACATTCCCCCAAAATAACAGAGCGACGCAGGCTCCTATTTGCCCTGGGGGGCGGACTGATCTTTGGTTTCGGATCCCAGCTTGCCCGCGGATGCACCAGCGGAGCAGCCCTTAGCGGCATGGCTGTACTTTCGTTGGGCGGATACATTACCATGATCGCCATTTTTGGAACGGCTTTTGGTGCGGCCTGGTTGTTCCGCAAAAACTGGATTTAAAATTTAAAGCTAAAAATTATGATTGGCCCTATCATTTCATCTGGAATTATTTCGTCTGCATGGGACAACCTGTTCGCCATATTGCTTGGCATGGGTTTCGGCTTTGCCCTCGAAGCCTCCGGCTTTTCTTCTTCGCGAAAGATTATCGGAACCTTCTTCGGCTACGATTTCGTTGTGGTCAAAGTTTTCTTCACGGCAGCCATTGTCGCTTCGCTCGGACTACTTTATCTCAATTACCTTGGGTTGATTGACTACTCCCTGCTTTATATACAACCCACATTTCTGACTTCTGCCATTGTTGGCGGGGTTGTCATGGGAATCGGGTTCGCGATGGCCGGATTCTGCCCGGGTACCAGCCTTTGCGCCGCTGCTGTTGGCAGAATAGACGGACTCGTATTTTTCGGAGGGATGTTTATCGGCGTGTTTCTGTTTTCTGAAGCTTTTCCGCTGTTTGAAAACCTGTATTACAGTGGATCACAGGGATCGCCAATGATCAATTCAGTTTTCGGTATTTCGCCTGAGCTGTTTACCTTCATTCTGGTATTGGCGGCTGTGGGTATGTTCGTGGGGGCATCCTGGGTTCAAAAGAAGGTGAAGAAGGTTGAGTATTGAGAGTGAAAAGTTGAAAGTTGAGAGTGGAGAGTTGAGAGTTAAATGGGATAGAAATTTCTGAATGGATGCGTTTTGTTATTTAATAGGATTTTGGAAGGTTCACAAAACTTAATTTGAAAATAAATGGAAAGAAAATATACAATACTTACCATCTTGCTGGTTGTATTGGCGCTTGGGCTGGTCGTACTCCCCAAAAACAAAGAGCGCAAAGAGATTGACCCGAAAGTGCTGCTCGATGGTGTTGTGGAGCGGTCGCGCTACCTTTCGGTCGATCAGGTTACCCACCGGATCATTGAGAACGATCCCACCCTTCTGTTGGTCGACGTGAGACCCGCAGATCAATTCAAAACTTTCGCACTGCCGGGTGCCATCAACCTGCATCCCGATTCTTTGTTGAGCCAATCGGGCACAGATCTGCTAGGTCAACCTGGAAAGGACAAGGTTCTTTACGGTAATTCCGATTTGATTGCGGAAAAAGCATGGTTGGTTTGCACCCGCTATTCGGTGAACAGGCTCTACATCATGAAAGGGGGAATGAACGAATGGTTCAATACCATCATCAAGGTTAAGCCTGCAACCGGAACCCCTTCAACAACCGATCTGGACCTGATTAGTTTCAGAAATGCCGCACGTCAATTCTTCGTAGGAGACGGTGAACCTGCAACTGTTACAACCACGCCGATTCAAAAAGAGAAAGTGCCAGTGATCCGCAAAGCTCCTTCCGCAAGTACAGGCGGTGGCTGTTAATCGGCAATCCAAGAACCAGATTCATCATTTCAATCCAAATAAAACACCAAGATATGAACCGTTTTCTGAAAGACAATATTCTCTGGCTTAGCCTGCTTGGACTGGCTTTGCTCGTGGTAGTTTCGGCATACATTTTCAGGCCTGAGTATCCAAATTACCAGACAGATATCAAGCAATCATTGAATTTGATCCTTAATCAATCAAAACAGCTTTCAGCGAAAGATATTGCCGGAAAACAGATCATCGACATCCGATCCTTTGATGTTTTTGCGCAGGGACATCCTCAAAATGCTGTGAATATTCCGGTACGTCAGTTGCTCGGGAAGGAGTCGCAGGAATGGATCGGAAAACTTACGGAAAACGGGAAAGAGGCAATTTTGTGCGGTGACAACGAACTTCAGGCCACTGGGCCCTGGCTTTTGCTGCAACAACTGGGATATCAAAACATTCTCCTTTTCAAAGGCGGCATTTCAAACAGCGGGGAGTTGGTGGATACAGATTTGGCCTCTTCCGAGACAACTGTCATTGACATAACCGCATTGCGCTCCAATTCTGAAGTGATTCAGTCGCCAGCACAACCGGAAGTTAAGAAAAAACCTGAAGCTGTTATTCCGGTTCGAAAAGTAGCCTCTTCGGGAGGTGGATGCTGATATTTGCCTTATCTCATCAGCCTTTTGATGCGCTTCTTCTCTTCTCGGGCTATCACGATAGGGATCTTCTCTTCAATTACATTGCTGGTATCTAATCCAAAGGCTTTCACATCGTTGATGCCCATCCTGCGAATAAAGTTGTGCATGCCCATGGTAAACCTCTTCAGAGGTGGTAATTTGTAGTCATTGATCAACACCCTGTCGAGGTTGACGAAGAGGAAGTCGGCCGGAATGGAGTGCCTCTTGAGTGACTTGTAGTGGCTCACCATCGAAATCTCGTGGGTTTTCTCCAGATCTTCCAGCACCTGTTTGAAGTATACATTGATACGTCGTTCCACTTTAAATCCCAGGTGAAACTCCACTTTGATCACCACACCCGGAACAATGTGGTGCACAGTGTACTCAAATGTATCCGGAGTATCGAGGCTGTCGATGTGCAGGAACCAATAGGTATTCGCTCTTTTCGGGTGTTTGTTGAAGATCGAGTACATGATTTTTGCCTCAATCTGATCCAGTGCGTTGGCCTTGGTAATATAAACAAGGTTAGTCGCTATTTTGGGCACGTTGTAGTCCATGCTCAGCTCATAAATCACCTCAGTCTCTTTCTTCAGACTCGTAAATGTGATGAACTTGTTTTTAATCTTTCTACCAAAATACCAGCCGTACATCACTGTAAAGAAGAGCGCCGCAAGCAAGATGGTCAACCAACCGCCATCCACAAATTTGTGCAGGTTTGCATAGAGGAAAGTTAACTCGATGGTCAGAAAGAGAACCAGCAGCATCGCCCTGATGAAAAGATTAACTTTCCGCTTTGCCAGATAAACCGACAAGAGCAGGGTGGTCATGATCATGGTAATGGTGATGGAAAGACCATACGCGGCCTCCATGTTGGAGGATTTTGTAAAATAGATCACCACAAAAGAACAGGCAATCCAAAGCAACCAATTGACGAACGGAATGTACACCTGTCCCTTCACCGAGGTAGGATAAAGCACCTTGATCCTGGGCCAAACATTAAGACTAATTGCCTCGCTGATAAGTGTATACGAACCACTAATCAATGCTTGACTGGCGATTACAGCAGCCGAGGTGGCAATGATGATGCCAGGTATCAAAAACCATTGGGGCATGATCGAATAGAAGACATTCACACTTTTTGCATCGGCCATGTGGTCAAGCAACCAGGCACCCTGTCCAAAATAGTTGAGCAGCAACGATACTTTAACAAAAAACCAGGTAATCCTTATATTTTTTATTCCGCAATGCCCAAGGTCGGAATATAAGGCTTCCGCCCCGGTGGTAGCCAGGAAAACAGCGCCCAAAAGGATGATGGCATGCGGATAGGTAGACAAGAATTGATAGGCATAATAGGGATTCATCGCAGCCATGACACCTATTCCATGTGAAAGCTGACTGATCCCAAGTATTGCGAGCAGGAGGAACCACAAGAACATAACCGGACCGAATACGCGGCCAATCAATCCAGATCCAAACTGTTGGAAAAAGAACAACAACAGAAAAATGGAAAGAACAATCGGGACAACCGGGATATTGGTATACAAAATGTTGAGACCTTCAATGGCGGATGTTACGGTGATAGCCGGTGTAATCACCCCATCGGCCAGCAAGGCGCTACCTCCCAGCATGGTGATGATTGCAATCAGATTGGTTTTTCGCCGAACCAGGGCAAAAAGGGCGAAAATTCCACCCTCTCCATGGTTATCGGCCTGAAGGGTGATGATGACATATTTGAAGGTGGTCTGTAAGGTGAGCGTCCAGAAGATACAGGAGAGGGCGCCATAAATAAGCATTTCGTTAACTATGCGACCATCTTTCATGATGGCATTCATTACATACAACGGACTGGTACCAATATCTCCGTAAACGATTCCAAGCGTAACAATTAGTCCGGCCAGGGTGACTTTCTTAATACCGGAAGGAGCTTTTTCCATTCACTAATAACTTGTTAAAAACTTCAATTTCTGAATACAAGGGGACAAAAGTATATCAAAAGAGACAATATTATTCGCCTATCGGGAAAATATATCAAATAATTAAAATTTGTTTATATGAGGGGGAAAGAATGTGAAAATGTGGAAATGTGAAAATGTGGAAATGATCGCTGCGTGCAAATGCTGTGACAATTTCCACATTTTCACATTTCCACATTTTCACATTAACCGTATTCCATTCTCTTCCAGTGAAATCCGGCGTTGTTTGTACAGTGCGCCAATCGATTTTTTGAAGATCTTCTTACTGATTGCGAAATGGTCAAAAATCAAAGCCGCATCAGTTTTGTCGGTAAATGGAAGAAATCCGCCGGCCTCTTTCAAAAGATCCAGTATGTTTTGGGATACAGCATCAACCTGCTCATATCCGGGTCTATACAGAGAGAGATCGATCTTCTTGTCCTCCCTTACCTTTTTAATGTATGCTTTTAACTGTTGTCCTTTGTTCAGCGGTCCGGGCAATTCATCGTGGTAGAGAATTCCTCTATGGAGGTGGTTGATGATGGCATTGTATCCAAGGGTACTCTCACTTTCGATCAAAAGCGACACCTCTTCCCCAACCTGGTATTCCGGAATGACATTATCAAGAAACTTTTCCAGTTTGGCTGAGGCTGCAATCCTTTGGGAATCCGGATCAAGATAGACATACACGAGATATGACCTTCCGTCCACCATATTCATCTTCTGTTCCCGAAAAGGTACGAGCAGATCTTTCATGAGCCCCCAGTCGAGAAAGGCCCCGATATTGTTTACTGCATTGACCCTCAACATGGCAAATTCGCCAACCTGGGCGTAGGGTTTCTCGGTGGTGGCAATAATCCGGTCTTCCGAATCGAGGTAAATGAATACCTCAAGATCCTGGCCAATTTCACATTCTTCAGGAACATAACGGGCCGGCAGAAGGATCTCTCCCATTTCAGCGCCGTCCAGATAGACTCCAAAATCAACAAACTTGACAACCTTGAGGGTGTTGTACCTTCCAATTAGAATCATGAGGTTTTATTATTAGCTGTTCAATTTTTGCTCTGTAAAAGCCCTCCCTGTCCGGAAAGCGCTTAAATTTACCGCCACTATTTCGTCCCCTTTTCTCGCAAAAATATCCCTGATTGCCTGTTCAAGACCTTGCAATGGGAGATCGATAAAAGGGGAGGCAGCGCCCAGCATCACCATGTTGGAGGATTTGACATTGCCCGCATTTTTGGCAATATTTTCAGCGTTAATGGCTACAACCCTTGGCAAATTGTCTATACGTGTCAATAGTTCATCAGTTTCCGGGTAATCGGGAATATTGACAAAAGGGGTGATGTTGGTGACCACATAGCCATCTTTGGAGAGATAATTCAAGTACCGTAAAGCTTCCATCGGCTCCACCGATAGGATCAGTTGTGCTTCACCCGATGGGATTAAATCCGAAAAAATGGGTTTGTCCGACAAACGGAGGTAAGATTGCACGGCGCCACCACGCTGGCTCATCCCGTGCGTTTCGGCCTGCTTGATGTACAGATTGTTGTTGACCGCAGCCAAACCGATCACGGTCGCAATAGAGAGAATCCCCTGCCCTCCTACTCCTGCTAAAACAATGTCACACTTCATTTGATAATATTTTCAATTTATTTCTACCTATTTCCTTTCGGTAAGGCACAGGGATCGTCGCTCCGGTTCATTGTTTCCCCGTTGCATTTTCATCTACTCCGCAGCCCCTTCGACTTCACTCTGGGATTGGTGCATTTTCGTCCGCTTTACTTTACCTCGACTCCCTTGACCCTTCGATAAGATCAGAGACTGCTGCATTTCCGGCTATTTTCTTTTCCGCTACTCCCATTGCCCTTCGACAAGCTCAGGGACCGTCTATTTCGCAGTTAAATATTAAACCCTTCGACAGGCTCAGGGTGCCTCTGCCCGCCTCCGCTCATTTCCACATTTCCACATTTTCCAATTATCTAATTTCTCTTCCTTCTGGCGAGTTTCTGAATGCATTCCCTCCTTGGAATAATGACAGAAACTCCGTTGTAATTTATCTCCTTCCGGAGAATCTCTACCAATAATTCATGATTTTTAGGTAACGATTCCAGTACTTGAATGTGATCGGGATCGACCCCAACGCCTTTGCAGATGGCTTCAATACGCCCGAGTGCAGAAGAGTCCTGACCACCTGTCATGGAGATCGATTCGTTATCGCCGATGATCAGCACCATGTTGGATTTTTCATTCACGGCATCCAGCAACCCGGTGATCCCCGAATGGGTAAAAGTGGAGTCGCCAATCACTGCAATGGATGGGAACAGTCCGGCATCTGCGGCTCCCTTGGCCATGGTGACGGAGGCGCCCATGTCTACGCAGCTATAAATGGAATTGTAAGGAGGCAAGGCTCCCAGTGTATAACAACCAATATCGGAAAACACTTTTCCTTTGCCATATTCCTTCATCACTTCGTTAAGGGCGCGGTAGGTATCGTGATGACCACATCCTTTGCACAAGGCGGGGGGCCTGTTGACTAGTAATTCTGGAAGAGGTTGAGCTACTAACTTTTCGATTTTTAGCGCTGAAGCCACCAGATCAGGGTTCAGTTCTCCGGCCCTTGGCAAAGTTCCGTCCAGCCGGCCACTAACCCGTTTTCCCCTCCCAAAGAAGCCCTTCAATTGCTCTTCAACGAGTGGATAGCCTTCTTCCAGAACAAGAATTTCATCGACCTGCGCATCAAGTTGCTTCAACAACTTCTCCGGTAGGGGATATTGAGAAATCTTGACATAAGGATAGGGCGACGTACCCGGATAGTTCTCCCTGAAGTAGTTGAAGGCAATTCCACAACAGACAATCCCCACAGATCTATCAGGCCCGTCCTCAAATCGATTCCAGGAAGACTCTTCTGAGTATTTCAGAAAATTTGGTTGCTGGGCCAGCAAACTGTTGTACCGCTTTCTTGCATTGGCCGGCAGCAGCACAAACTGCATTGGATCGGATGGTAAGGAGATAGGATTTTCCAGTCGTGCCGTTGGTATTGTTTTTACTCCTGAACGGGAGTGTGCCAGTCGGGTGGTAATCCGGATCATCACAGGAACGCCGGCTTTTTCTGAAAATTCCAATCCGGCAATGGTCATATCATAAGCCTCTTGCTGGTCGGTTGGTTCAAGCACAGGAACCATGGCAAATTTGCCATAGTATCTCGAATCCTGTTCGTTTTGGGAAGAGTGCATGGATGGATCGTCGGCAACCGCTACCACCATTCCACCATTTACTCCGGTTATGGCAATGTTCATGAAAACGTCTGCTGCCACATTCAATCCGACATGTTTCATGCAAACCAGTGTTCTTTTCCCGGCATACGACATCCCCAAAGCAGCTTCCATCGCCGTCTTCTCGTTGGCCGACCATTGTCGATGGAGGTTCCGTTTAATGGCGGTTTCGCTCTCTTGAATGTATTCCGTGATCTCAGTAGAGGGCGTCCCGGGATAGGCGTATACGCCGGAGATACCTCCGTCGATGGCACCCTGGCCGATGGCCTCTACTCCCAGCAATAATTTTTTGTGCATTATATTTGATATACTTTTAAAAATCTGTCCTTTTAAAATAGTAGGACGATCAGGACAATCAAGACTGTTAAATTGATATTTAAATATTGATTAGAGCTTTTTTCATTCTCACATTTACACATTTCCCAATTTTCACATTTCCCTTTCTCTCCGTCGTCCTAGTCATCCTAGTCTTCCTATCGTCTCCGTCATTTCTTCGTCTCCCGGAAAGCCCAATAATTGCCTCTGGACTCCTCCCGCTCCTGGTGGTCGGCTTGTTGTTGCATCCAGTTTTTTGCAAGTACCCTCAGGGTAGGATCGGCATGCTCAAAAAACTGGATATATGCATCGCAAAATCGTGGGAGCCGCTGATCGGCAGGATCTTTGACCCTGTCCTTGGTACATCCGCCGAAGCATTTCGTCAACCATGGACAAAATTTGCATTTCCGCGGCAGCAGGGTCTTGGCTTTTCCAAAGTCATCCTGCTTCTTGCTGTTCAGCATGTTGATGATCTTGTCATTTCGCAGGTTGCCCAAACGGTGCCTTGGTTCTACAAAGAAATCGCAGGAGTAAATATTCCCATTGTGTTCGACCACCATGTAAGGACCGCACTCTTTCAACATGGTGCATTCGGGGGATTCCATTCCGACATAGGAATAAAAAACCGATTCGAAATGCCTGACAGAGGTAGTCGGAACACCATTTTCAAAATCTTTCAACCACAGATCAAATAGCTTAACCAGAAAATTTCCATATTTCTCTGCGGTGAGCGAATAGGGTGCAGCCTGGGATGGATTTTCGGGATCTGTCTCAACAACCGGAATAAACTGCATCCAGGTAAGTCCCAATCCTTTATAATAGTTGTACAGTTCTTCGGGATAATCGGCCGAATAATCGGTGATGCAGCACATCGCGTTGACTGCAATGCCCTCTTCCAGCAGCATTTTGGCCTTCTCTTCAACCACCGCCCAGGTTTTCTGCTCACCCTTGTTAACCCGGTAGTGGTCATGTATGTGTTCGGGACCATCGAGTGAGAGCCCAATCAGCCAGTCGTATTGTTTAAAAAATTTTGCCCATTCCCTGTCGAGCAGGGTTCCGTTGGTTTGAAAACCATTGCCAACCTGCTTGCCATGACCGTATTTGGTCTCGAATTCAATGACTTTTTGGAAAAAATCCAGTCCCATAAGGGCGGGCTCACCCCCTTGCCAGGCAATTGAGACCTCCCTGCCGGATTGTTGCATCACCTGTCGAATCAGCTCTTCCAGGGTTTCAAGGCTCATTCTGTGATTTTTAGTCTCAGGGAAGAGCGCCTCTTTCCTGAGATAAAAGCAATAGGTACATTGCAGATTACAATCCGGTCCTGCAGGCTTAATCAGGACTGAAGTCAGGGGCCGCTGTTTTTGAGCCATAAGTGAATAAAATCAGAATGCGAAAATAGTTAAAATTGATCACTCCCTTCCATGACTTTTAGCAGTAACCACTCAGCGAACAAACAATAATTTTAATACTTTTAAACATCTTCTTCCCGGGATATTTGACCAACTAAATTATGGCTTCGATTCGCTTGCTGCTTTTTTACAGTTTGATGGTGATCTCCCTCCGACAATCATTCGGACAGGAACATTTATTCCCATTATCAGGTAAAATTACCGGGCCCGAAGGTGAGACGCTGGTTGGTGTTAACATACAGGTTCTAAACAGTAATCGAGGAACTTTCAGCGACCAAAAAGGAGAATTTCAAATCAGCCTCAATCTTCCAAAAGATTCCATACTGGTTTTCACAACGCTCAATTATTTGAAGCGTGTGGTCAATATTATCAGAAACCGTGAGAAAAAGTTGATCGTTATTATGCAACCGTTATCTATCCCACTTTCTGAAGTCGAGGTCAATGAGCAACGAAGGAGCAATTCCGGTGTTGTCAACATAGACCCGCATCTGACCAAAAATCTCACCTCTACCGGAGGAGATGCCATCGAACAGCTTGTCAAGACGCTTCCCGGGGTGAGCAGCCACAATGAATTGACTCCGCAATACAGTGTACGGGGTGGAAATTATGACGAAAACCTTCTCTATGTCAACGGGATTGAGATCTTTCGTCCCTTTCTGGTTAAAACCGGTGAGCAGGAGGGACTCAGCTTTCTGAACCCTGATCTGGTAGAGGCGATTCGCTTCTCCTCCGGCGGATTTGAGAGTTCTTACGGAGACAAAATGTCGTCGGTACTCGACATCGAATACAAGGTTCCCCATCAAACATCCGGCACTGCAGAAGTGGGCGCGCTCGGGGCTTCAGCCCATTTTGAAGGTAGGGCGATCAGGAACAAATTCTTTCACTTATCAGGATTTCGCTACCGCGATAACCGCTATCTACTTGGAACTTTAGATCAGAAAGGACACTACTCACCGGCATGTTTTGACTTTCAAACACTGCTTGGCTATGAATTTTCTCCAAAATTATCCATTCAATTTCTGGGGAACCTAGCCAGTAACAATTATTCCTTTACACCCGAAACGCGGGAGACCCGATACGGGACCTTGAGTCAATCTTACCAGCTTAAAATCTATTTCGAAGGTAAAGAGAAGGATCAATTTTCGAACCGGCTGGGTGCCTTTACCGCCAACTATCATCCTTCAAAAGATCTTCAGATGAAGTTGACCACCAGTTCCTTTCGTTCCGACGAGAAAGAGCGTTACGATATTTTGGGACAATACTACCTGAATGAAATCATCGCCGGCTCCACCCCATCTGAAAATCCAGACAGTACCTTCCTGCTTGGTGTCGGATCTTCCCTGCAACATGCCGCAAATTACCTGCAAGCCTCCATCTTTACCATCGAACAAAGTGGAAAACTCAACGTGAGCAAACACCAGATTCAGTGGGGATTGAAATTTCAACGAGAGAAGATCCACGATCAGGTTGGCGAATGGGAAATGAGGGATTCGGCGGGATATTCGCTGCCGTACAATGATAAGGTAGTCAGGCTTTACAGCAGCATCAAAGCCGACCATCAATTACAAAGCTCCCGCTACAGCGCCTACCTGCAAGACAATTATACTACACAATTTCAAAATTCCAGCCTCTCTTTTAGTGTTGGCGGCCGCGTGCAATATTGGGATTATAATGGTCAAACGATTTTTAGTCCGCGACTTTCACTTCGGTATATACCCAACAAATTAAAACCGCTGCAGATACAAGCAGCATGGGGTATCTACCAGCAAATGCCTTTTTTCAAGGAGTTGAAAAACAGCAATGCTAAACTGGTTTCCAGTGTCAAGGCACAAAAATCGATCCACTATGTTGCCGGCATCGACTATCCCTTTAACTGGGGTGATAGGCCATTCAAATTCTCCACGGAGCTCTGGTACAAATCTTTGGATCACCTGATCCCCTACAAAGTCACGAACCTCAACCTTCAGTATTTTCCTGAACAACAGGCAAAAGGATATGCAACTGGTCTGGAGATGAAGCTCTGGGGGGAGCCTATTCCGGGCGCAACCTCCTGGGCATCGGTCACATTGATGAAAACGGAGGAAGACATTTTGGGAGACCATTACCTGAAAGAGGCATCCGGTGGCACTCCGGCAGTAGTTGTCTATCCGGGCTATCTGCCCAGACCTTCCGATCAGCGCTTCAACTTCTCACTCTTTTTTCAGGATTTTTTACCTAAGAACCCTACCGTGAAGATGAACCTCACACTTTTGTACGGTAGCCGGTTGCCCTTCGGTCCACCACATGGCGAGCGTTACATGGATATCTTTCGGATGCCTGCTTACAAAAGGGTCGACCTTGGCTTATCCAAGATGCTTGTCGGGAATCCCGGATCATTAAGATCCAATTTCTTCTCAAAAAACCTGAAAGAGGCGTGGCTGTCCCTTGAGATTTTCAACCTCTTTGGACTCGACAATACCATCTCCTACTATTGGGTTTCCGATTTCCAAAACCAGATGCATGCCGTTCCAAATTACCTTACGGGAAGACGAATCAATGCGAAATTTTCAGTGAGTTTTTGATATCCAACTGAATGATCTGATATTGAGAGAAATGAACTGGTCACAAATTGTGACCAGCTCATTTCTCTCAATATCAGATCATTATTAAAAAGCAACACTTACTATGCCTGATTAATTTTATATCCCACAGCTTTTCTTGGCATGCTCGCCTTTTGATGCAGCGCATCAATCCTTTCGAGTAAAAACTTAAAGGCCTGATTAAGTTTGGCGGCAAGTTTCAAAATTTCTTCCTTTAACGATTCGTTCTCTTTCAGCAAGGATCGGTATCTGGCAAAAGCACGCATGATTTCGATGTTGATTTTGATCGCTTTATCAGAATGCAAAACAGAGGAAAGCATAGCAACTCCTTGTTCTGTAAAAACAATTGGATTAATAGATGAGTGTTTTATTGTTAACCGGTCGCAATTTGCGACCAGTTCATCTCTTTCTTTACCAGTAAGTTCAAACATAAAATCATCTGGAAATCGCTCAATATTACGTTTAACCTGTTCTTTTAGCCTTTTAGTTGGAACATTGTACAACATGGCCAAATCTGAATCTATCATCACTTTGAAACCTCTAAAATGAAAAATCAATGTTTCATATTGAGGTTTTATTGCACTTTGTATTGCTTGATCTCTTTGTTCCATCTTGCTGTTTGCATTTATATAAAGTTACGGCAATTTGAACTGAATAAAGAATATTTTGATATTTTTCTGCTGTGCATAAATCATGTTTAATTTTGAAAATAAATTTTAGTTTCGTTCAATTTTCAAAGACAATCAGAAAAAACCAAATACTATGAAAACAAAAGATTTTATTGACAGGGAAGATCTTTACGGCGCCCATAACTACCACCCACTGCCCGTTGTACTTGAAAGGGGTGAAGGTGTATTTGTCTGGGATGTAGAAGGCAAACGCTATTTTGACTTTCTGGCCTCCTATTCTGCCGTCAACCAGGGTCACTGCCATCCGAAAATTGTAAAGGCGCTGGTCGAGCAGGCCGGAAAACTTGCGCTTACCTCCCGCGCCTTTTACAACAATGTCTTGGGAGAATGGGAAGAGTATATGACTAAACTGTTCGGGTACGACAAGATCCTGCCAATGAATTCGGGGGCCGAAGCCGACGAGACCGCCCTTAAACTGATCCGCAAATGGGCATACAAGGTAAAAGGAATACCCGAAAACGAAGCCCGTATCATCGTGTGTGACGGCAACTTCCATGGCCGAACCATTACCATCATATCCATGTCATCCGATCCTGATTCGTATGGCGATTATGGTCCGTTTACCCCGGGATTCGTGAAGATTCCCTACAACGATCTCAAAGCCCTGGAGAAAGAGTTGAGCCATCCCTACACCGCTGGATTCTTGGTAGAACCCATCCAGGCAGAGGCCGGTGTTTACGTACCGGAGGACAACTACCTGAAAAAAGCGGCACAGTTATGCAAAGAGTACAATGTGCTGCTGGCAGCCGATGAGGTTCAGACGGGGTTGTGCCGTACCGGCAAGATGCTGGCCTGCGACCATGAAGGGGTACGTCCGGATCTTCTCATTCTGGGTAAAGCAGCCTCAGGCGGCATGTATCCGGTCTCCTGCGTACTGGCCGATGATGAGCTCATGCTGACGATCCGTCCGGGCGAGCATGGATCCACCTACGGCGGGAACCCACTGGCCGCGAAAGTTTCGCTGGCCGCTATGAATGTCCTGCTGGACGAAAAGCTCTCAGAAAATGCAACTGCCATGGGGAAAATCTTCCGCGACAAGATGAAGGCATTCAACTCCCCTCTTATCGAACAGGTACGCGGGAAGGGGTTGCTCAACGCCATTCAGATCCGCCCAACAAACGGCAAACATGCCTGGGGCCTTTGTCTGGTGATGAAGGAGAACGGCATCCTGGCCAAACCGACCCACGAACACACCATCCGCTTCACGCCTCCGCTGATCATCACCGAAGCGCAGATGCTCGAAGCTATTGAACTGATCCAGAAGTCTATGAGGGAGTTTGTTTAGGAGTCTAAAATGTTTGAAGGATCAAGTCATCTAACTTATTAAAAGCTATTTTGATCCCTGAGCATTTTGAAAGGTCGAAAGGGAAGATGAGAGGGTGAGAAAATGGGAAAGTGAGGCTAGTCCCTGTGCATAGCCAATGGGTCGAAGGATATTCTACCAAATAAAAGGTATTAACCTATATCTGGTCCTTTGACAATATTCCTTATAACCAGGCAATTCATTACACAATACTTTCTCTTCATTCAGTATTCTAAGAACCAATGCCAAAGGTATTGTAACCATGGGAATCAAGCCCCAGTAGGATCCCAGGGCTATTGGTGTTGGAATATACATGATTAAAATCCCGACGTACATCGGATGCCTGACATAACTGTAAAGTCCGGTTGAAACTACTTTTTGATTTTCTTCAACTTCGACGACCCGCGAGGCGTAGCTATTATGCTTAAAAACAAAAAAGACAAAAAGATAACCCAACAATACAAATATATCTGCCAACAATACAATGCTTACGGAAATATCAGACCACCCAAAGCGCTTATCAAATCCGCAAACTATAAAACAGGCAAAAAAGAAAAAAGTAAAAACCACTTGAATTATTTTCTGTTGTTTTTCCTTTTCTTTGGTCCTGGTCCGTCGTTCTAAAAACCGTGGATCATTCTTTAAAAAATAGAGAAGAACGAACACCATTGGAACAATAAGGACGGCAATGTAGAGATATACTTGCCAGTAATGGAAAGTCCCTGCCGGCAAAAGTATCAGGATCCCGAGGAGTATTGGGAAAAAAGAAAATCTTAAAATGATCTTCCTTAACAGGGACTTCATCTCCTGCAGGGTTAATTCACTTCCTTTATGATTCATTGCGGTTTTTTTACTCTGCTACAAATTTGGCTAAAAGAGTAGCTTTCCCTCTGCTGAGCATCAACTTATTCCCTTTGATGGAATAAGTATCGGCGACTTTTAATACTTCCATGAATATTTGTTCTGCTTTCATATCGATGCACGCCATCCGGGTGGAGGCTAACCTCATAAAGCGGATTCGGGATCCATTGTAAAGGTCATATCCTGCAAAAAGCTTGTTACATCCGGCGTAGGCAGAGGCCTTATAACCTTCTCCCAACAATAGATACGGCGACTCTTTGCTTTTGGCGCTTATTACCACCGGTCTTCCATACAATTCGAGCAGGATCCACTTCGTTCCGACCAGCGGATATTCTCTCTTGACAGGAGCAAAGTTTTCATTTCCGCTCAGCAGAGGTGTATAGTCTCCCTTCCGGAAATTCCTTGTTTGACTGGTTGAAGCTATCCCAACAATTGTCTGCAACAATGCACAAATTATGAGCCACAAAAATATTGTCAGTCTCATTTTACTGGCTTTTTGATTGTCCTTCAAATTTACTTCTTTTCTTCTTTTCCTTTCAGCTTCTCCTTCATATTATCAATAACCTCCTCAATATCACCTACGATAATAGTTCCATATGCTTTGGCCTGGTCCACGATACTTTCGCTCTTAGATTCTGCCTTCTGTCGGAGGTTCTCCATCTGATCGGGAATGTCGCTCTGTTTCAATTCCTCAATTTTTTTATCAACATATCCTCCAACCTGTTCCATCAATCCGGAAATCTTCGCATAAGTATCACTTTCTTTCGCTTTGTCAAAACTATCTTTGGCTTTATCGAAACCCTCATCGATTAATTTTTCAGCCTGGTCGGCCATCTGCTTGACTTTATCCCGCAAATCATCTCGCTTTTCCATTTCGTTAATCTTAAATAATTATAAAGTAGAAAGTTAATACAAAAATCTGAATAATCAGTTAAAACCCGGCTTTAAACATGCATCCGAAAGGAATCGCTATCTTTGCCAAACTTTTTTCCGAAAACCGGTCTGTTACATTGGCATTCCGGTTAATTTTAATCTCTTATGATTCAATGTGATAAGACAATACTGAAGAACGGACTCAGGGTCATTGTCCATACTGACCATAGTACACCATTTGTGGCCGTCAATGTTTGTTACAATGTCGGATCAAAGCATGAAGATCCAATCCGTACAGGCTTTGCCCATCTTTTTGAACACCTCACTTTCGGTGGTTCCCGGCATGTTGCTGATTTTGATACAGCCGTTCAGATGGCCGGGGGCGCCAACAATGCCTTTACCTCAAACGATCTTACCAACTATTATATTACCCTGCCTGCCAATAATATAGAAACCGCCATGTGGTTGGAATCAGACCGAATGCTTGGTCCAAAATTCACAAAAAAAGGGCTGGATGTACAGAAAAAAGTGGTGATCGAAGAGTTCAGACAGCGAAATTTGAACAAACCATACGGGGATGTGTGGCACCTTTTGCGCGACCTTGCATACAAGGTTCATCCATATCGCTGGCCAACTATCGGCCTGGTACCAGAGCACATAGCCTCTGCGACACTGGATGATGTGAAGGATTTTTTCTTTCATCATTACGCACCGAACAATGCAGTATTGGTGATCAGCGGTAACATTGGCTCTTCCGATGCTTTTAAGTTGGCAGAAAAATGGTTCAGCGAAATTCCATCCAGGGAGATAGCTCCTTACCCGCTTCAAACAGAACCTCTACAAACAACAGACCGCGAACTGACTGTCTACCGGGATGTTCCCATTGATACATTTTACGTTGCCTGGCACATGGGTGGCAGAAATGAGAAGGATTTCTATGAACTGGACCTTCTATCGGATATACTTTCCAACGGTAGCTCTTCCAGGTTTGAAGTCAAACTGGTGAAAGAGCAGAAATTGTTTACCGAAGCCGATGCCTACCTGTCGGGGGAAAATGAACCCGGACTCTTTGTTGCAACCGGCAAAGCCTCCCCCGGGATTGACATACATCTGGCAAGGGAGAAGATGCTGGAAGAGATACTGATGACAACTGAAACTTCCATCACCGAATATGAACTCGAGAAGGTGAAAAACAGGGTGGAGGCCGACCTGCTGCTAAATGAAATCGGCTATCTTGAAAAGGCGATTCAGCTTGCCTCTTTCGAAATCATGGGTGATGCCGCCGAAATCAACAATCAGGGGAGGCGCTACCTTGAGATTACTGCTGCAGACCTTCTGAAAACGGCAAGTGAGCTTTTTCGCAAAGGGAATCGCAACACTTTGAACTACCTTTCCCTTCAAAATTCAAAAAAATGAACACATTCAGGAAAATAGCCCCTCCGGTTCATTCCGTTGAAAAAATTGATTTCATCGAACCAGAACATCAACTGTTGCCGGGCGGCACCTCGTTTTTCACCCTTTATGGAGGAACCCAGGAGGTTGTTAAACTCGATTTCAGCTTCAAGGCAGGCACCTGGTTCGAAACTTCAAAACTGGAAAGTATGATGGCGGCTTCGATGATTTCTGAAGGAACTTCAGGAAAAACGGCACGTCAGATTGCCGACCGAATCGACTTCTATGGCGCCCAGCTCAACTCCTTGCCTTACTATGACAACAATTACGTCTCACTTTTGTCTTTAAAAAAACATCTTCCCCATCTGCTTCCGTTGCTTGCTGAGATCATACAGGATGCCTCTTTCCCAGAGCATGAGTTTGAGATTATCCGGCAAAAAAGAAAACAGAGGGCCATTGTAGACGCAGAAAAGGTAGGACTTGTGGCTCAACGAACATTTTTAAGATCTTTGATGGGTGAGAGCCATCCCTATGCACCTGTCTCATCTCCTGAAGCATACGAAAGCGTGTCGCTCGATGGCGCCAAAAGCCACTATCTGAGACACTATTACTCGGCTAATGCCACACTTTTTGCATCGGGCGATGTAGATGCCGAAGTCCAAAAAATGATTGTCGACAATTTTGGCTCAGGTTGGGGGACACCCTTCCCCTACAAAAAAGATCAACCGCAGGTTCAAAGCGCGGAAGAAAAATCTTTCTTTATCGAAAGGGAGAGCGCCAATCAAAATGCACTCACAATAGGGAAAAGGGTTCCAACCCAGCACCATCCCGATTCGGCCGGATTAAAACTTCTTACCACCATCCTCGGAGGCTATTTCGGTTCACGGCTGATGAGCAACCTCCGCGAAGAGAAAGGGCTCACCTACGGAATTCATGCCTCGGTCGTCTCTTTTGTCAGGGATGCCATTTTCATGATCCATGCGGAGGTTACAGCCGAAAAAACACAGGAGGCCATTAAAGAAATTTTCCTTGAGATGCAACGCCTGCGCGAAGAACTGGTACCCGAGACAGAACTTGAACCGTTGCGCAGTTTCCTTCTTGGCCGGATGCTCGAAGATTTTGATGGCCCGTTTGCCCGCTCACAGAGTTTCTCCTCACTGTATGAGGCAGGGTTAAGTGTTGGCTACTTCGACCAGATCATCCACACCATCAAGACCACAACTCCAGAACAAATAAGGGAATTGGCACGAACTTATCTGGATCCGGAGACGATGTACACGGTAGCTGCCGGGAAGAGGTAATGTGAAAATTGGAAAATGAAACCCCACCCCTACCACAGATTACACAAATTGCACAAATTAAAAACCCCTATTGTTTTTAGTCAACCACAAATGGCACAAATGAACACAAATAACCCAGGCTCTACCACTGATTACACAAATTACACAGATTAAGACAAATATCAATTTCTCCGTTTTCCCGTTTCAATAGTTCGCAGACCTGTTGAGGAAAACCACTCTCCCCGTCCCCTAGTCTCCCAGTCCCCTAGTCCCTCCGTCCTTCCGTCCTTCCGTCATCTCTCCGTCCACTCAGTGTTCATTTTCACATTTCAATCAACCTTCCCTGCCAGGTATCACGTACTTCCAGCAGTTTCTCCACTTTGGCAACGAACTCGTAGTTTTTGAGCCCCCAGTTGGGGCCAACCACCAATCCGGAAGGAGCTGAACTGACAAATCGCTGGACGATAATTTCTGGTGAGAGATGTTCAAGGTACCTAACTACCAAGTCCGCATACTGATCCACACCGAACAGATTAAATCCCAAGGGGTTGAAATAATAATCGATCGCCATTTTCGTGCCTTTGTGCAGTTGCAGTTGGTGCAGTTTAATGCTCTGTACTGGTAATTCTGAAATGATTTTGGCCTGCTCAATAAAATCGGCATCTTTTTCTCCAGGAAGCCCAAGGATCAAATGGACACAATTGTCGATTTTTCTTGAAGCGATCCTGTGAATGGCCCCTATGGATTCCTGCGCGGTATGACCGCGATTGATCTGCAAAAGGGTCTCTTCCCTGAAACTCTCAACCCCCAACTCGATGGATACATAACATCTTTCTGCAAACTCCGAAAGCAGATCGAGCACCTCATCGTTCAGGCAGTCGGGGCGGGTGGCAATGACCAGCCCAATCACTTCGGGATGGCTCAATGCCTCTTCATAGAACTTGCGCAAGACTTCAACCCGAGCATAGGTGTTGCTGTATGCCTGGAAATAAGCCAGATAACGCATCTCTGGATATTTGGAAGAAAAAAAACTTATCCCTTTAACAATCTGTGCGGCAATATTTTCCTCCATTCTGCAATAATCCGGATTGAAACTCCGGTTATTACAATAGGTACAACCTCCGATACCACGCGATCCATCACGGTTTGGACAGGTAAAGCCTGCATCCAGCGAGATTTTTTGCACTCGTCCCTCAAATCGCCTTCTGAAATAGGTCGAATAGTCGTTGTAACGCTTGTCGCTGCCCCAGGGGAATTCTCTTTCCATCATTCGATTTTGTTTGGGGACAAAAATAGCAGAAGCAGACAAGAAAATTACGATTGGCGGAGTTTATTAAATTCTAGCTGGGGTGCAGATTGCTTCGCTTCGCTCGCAATGAAGGTACAGTTAATGAGCAATTGTTTAGGATTTGTTCTCCTTACATCATCCCTGTTCCGCAAAACACCGTCATTGCGAGCGAAGCGAAGCAATCTGCCAATCATCCTCAAATTTTTAATGAACATCCGAATGTGTATAATTTTACACTAATTTCAACTTGAAAATTTTTGGAATGATTTTCATTTCCTTAAATTCAACCAATCGAAAATTGTAAGCTATGTTTACCCCGAATGACCTGGAGCAAATTGTCGAAAGAGGCAGTAATCTCTGTGAAATAAAGAACCAGATCGCCCATTTTAAAAAAGGGTTCCCTTTTCTAAAAACCGTCGAAGCCGCTGGCATAGGTAACGGAATTGTCTGTCTGACCGAATCTGAGTGTGACAAGCTCGTCTCATTTTATGAAGAGCAACTTGCAAAAGGGATACTTCCGCTCAAGTTCGTTCCCGCTTCGGGCGCAGCCAGCCGTATGTTTCAGTCTCTCTTTTCATTTCAGGAGATGGCTTTGACCAACAAGGAGGCAGTGAGCCTGCTCGAAAATCAAAAGCAGAAGAGTGTCAAACAATTTTACGAGCGCATTGCTGATTTTGCCTTCTATCCGTCGCTTATAAAAATTATTGGAACGCTGGAATTTCCCTGTGGGACATTCAAACACCTCGAAATACTGAAGGCTGTACTATCCCCTGAAGGGTTAAACTATGGATTTCTCCCAAAAGGATTGCTCGATTTCCACGACTATTCTGGGGTCAGTCGCACGCCTGCCGAAGAACATCTGGTTGAAGGCGCCCTCTACGGAACAGATTCTCAGGGAGTGGTCAGGATCCATTTTACTGTCTCTCCCGAGCACCTCACGCTTTTCAAAACGAAGTGCGAGAAGGCAGCCGCTATTTTTGAGAACAGATATGAAGTAAAATATAAGATCACCTTTTCAGAGCAAAAACCGTCGACTGACACCATCGCGGTAGATGAAAACAACGAACCTTTCAGAACGGCAGAAGGCCAACTCTTCTTCCGTCCGGGAGGCCATGGAGCACTTCTGGAGAACCTGAACGACCTTCATGCAGACCTGATCTTTGTCAAAAATATCGACAACGTGGTACCCGACCGGCTAAAAGATGAGACGATCAAATACAAAAAAGCGCTGGCCGGATTGTTGCTAAACCGGCAACGGAGAATCTTTAAGTATCTAAAACTGCTTGAAAAACCGGCCGCTCAACTCACAGAATCGCTGTTGGATGAGATGACCGGCTATCTGGAACATGAGTTGTCTACCAAACCTGCCGGGAAGGCGCCTCAACAGGATAAAGCAACACGAATTCAATATCTTATCTCCAAATTTAATCGGCCCATCCGCGTGTGCGGGATGGTGAAGAACGAAGGTGAACCGGGCGGCGGACCTTTCTGGGCCATTCAGGCAGACGGCACCACCACGCTTCAAGTAGTCGAAAGCAGTCAGATCGACCTGAAAGATCCCAATCAGGCTGCCATCGCCTCCCATGCGACTCATTTCAATCCGGTAGACCTGGTTTGTGGTGTTCGCAATTACAAAGGCGAAAAATTTTCGCTTCCCGATTTCAGGGATCCCGAAACCGGTTTCATCTCGTCCAAATCGAAAGATGGGAAACCTCTGAAGGCACAGGAATTACCCGGACTTTGGAATGGGGCCATGTCGGATTGGATCACTATTTTTGCGGAGGTTCCACCCATAACTTTCAATCCGGTAAAAACTGTCAATGACCTTTTAAGGCAGGAGCATCAACCGCTTTAGCGCATTTTGATTAACTTTGTCACGATTTTAAACAGTTTGCCATGATGTGGGAAGAGTCGAGGGATAATTTTGAAAGCAAGGAATTTGCCGCTGTTCTGAAGCGCTACAAACAGATGCTGACGGAACAACGCACCGAGTTTTTTGACGTGGCAGATTTCGAATTTATCGCCGATCAATACATCGATATGAGTCAGTTTTCCAATGCATTGCAAGCATGCGAAATTGCCCTTCGGCAGCATCCCAACTCAATCATCGTCAAGGTAAAAAAAGCGCAGATCTTTCTTTCACAGCTCAAGCTAAAAAAGGCCATTCATCTGCTGAAGCAGCTTGAAGAGCTGGAACCCTCCAATCCGGATGTAATGATGATGCTGGGAACCTGCCACAACTTGCAGGGAGAGCACCATAAGGCTACCGAATATTTTAAAAAAGCAGAGCAAAACGCCTTCGAAGACCGTGATGAACTTCTCTACAACATTGGTATATCGTTCATTCAAACAGGATCTTACGAAGAAGCGCTCCGTTATCTGAAAAAAGCCCTCGATGAAAATTCTGAGCACGATCCGGTTCTCTATGATCTTGCCTTCTGTTTCGAAAAAGTAGGAGACGATGCCAAAGCTATCGAGTATTACAACAAATATCTTGACATCGATCCCTTCTCCGAATCGGCCTGGTACAACCTTGGAATCATTTACAACCGTCTTGATGAGTACGAACAAGCCATCGAAGCTTACGATTTTGCCCTCGCGATCGATGCAAACTATGCAGCCGCTATCTTCAACAAGGCCAATGCTTTATCGGCGATTGAGCGCTTTCAGGATTCCATTTCCACCTACCACGAATACCTGAAAGTAGACCCCGATTCGGTCGATGCCCACCTTTATTTGGCGGATTGTTATTTTCAACTCGACGACTACGAAAATGCCGGCCTCTATTACGACAGAACTATTTGCATGGAACCCAATTGCTCTGATGCTTGGTTTGGCGCCGGATTGGTCATGCTCATCAGCGACAAACCTGAGGAGGCTTTGCCACTTTTAAAAAAATCGCTTGGGATTAATCCCGACTGTGCCGAATGCTGGAATGCACTGGGCAAAGCCCATACTGCTCAGGGAAACTTTAAAGAGGCCAAGCAGGCCTACATCAAAGCGCTTGAGCTGGATGATGAAATTCCGGAATATTGGCTCTCCTATGCCGACCTGATGTTCAACAACAACCTCTTTGGAGAAGCAGTAAAAATTCTGGAAGATGCGGAAAACACAGAGGCTGCCTGCGCCGCTATCCTCTACCGTCAAGCCGGATTCTATATCTTTTTGGATAATTTTGAGCTGGCCAAAAATAAGCTCGAAGTAGCCCTGACCGAAGATTACCCTTCTCATGTCGACTTTTTGGAGAATTTCCCAACTTTCCTGCTGATCGATTGGGTAACTGAACTGATCGCAAAATACAGTTATCTTGGGGGAGAGCCTACGACTCTCTAGGTTGTACCAAACAGCATCTTTAAATATGAGACAATACGGTCTGATCGGATTTCCGCTAACCCACTCTTTTTCGAAGAGGTTTTTCACGCAGTATTTTGCCGATCATTCCATCGACGCCGAATACCTCAATTTCGAAATTAGCGACATTTCGATGTTGCCAACAGTCCTGAAAGAGCATCCGAATCTGGTCGGTTTTAATGTCACAATTCCCTACAAAGAGGCAGTCATTCCCTACCTGGATAGCTGTGATGCCAAAGCCGCTGCAATTAAAGCCGTCAACACAGTTAAAATAGAGAGAGCAGACGGGAAGATCTCGCTCAAAGGCTTCAATACCGACCTGATAGGTTTTCGCAACTCGATCCTTCCGCTTTTAAAGCAACATCACAAAAAAGCCCTGGTACTGGGCACTGGCGGAGCCTCCAAAGCCATCGTGGCAACCCTGAACGACCTATCTGTTTCGACCCAGCTTGTTTCTCGTGAAGCCAAAGCCGGGCGCTCCATCTCCTACGGTCAGCTTACCAAAACTGTTATGCATGAGTATTCCGTTGTGGTCAACACAACACCACTTGGCACCTACCCCAAAACGGAAACTTTTCCGGAGATCCCATACGAATACCTGACTGACAAGCATTTACTATTCGATCTGGTTTACAATCCTGGCGTTACCCAATTCCTTCAAAAAGGCGCCGACCATGGCGCTGTCACCAAGAACGGATCGGATATGCTCGAACTGCAAGCGCTGGCCGCGTGGGAGATTTGGACGGAGGAATGACGGATAGACGGAGGGACATGGAGACTAGGGGACGGGGAGACTTGGAGACAGGGCGAAAGGGACGACTTGGACGACTAGGACAAAGGGATTGAAACGGGGAAACAGAGAAACAGTGAAAAAGGGGATATTAGTTTTTTCCTTAATTCGTGTAATTGGTGTAATTAGTGGTAAGGTTGGGGTTATTTGTGCCCATTTGTGCCATTTGTGGTTAGGTAAGAGCAATTGGAGTTTTTAATTCGTGTAATTGGCGTAATTCGTGGTTGGCAGGGGTTCCATTTTCACATTTCCACATTTTCCAATTTTCACATTAAATCTGGGTACCCAATATCCACCAAAAACAGCCCTTTCGCGGCTACGCTGGCGCCGGCACTGCTACGGTCTTTCTTGTCAATAACAGCCTTGAGTTCATCAAAAGTCATCTTCCCCAGTCCAACTTCGAGCAAAGTACCCACAATTGCCCGTACCATATTCCGTAAAAAACGATCTGCCCGGATGGTAAAAATTAGCTGATCCCCCTTCTCTTCCCAAAAAGCCTTGGTTACCGTGCAATTGTTGGTCTTCACATCACTGCCCAGTTTGCTGAAACTGGTAAAATCATCTACTTCTAAGAGCATTTTGGCAGCTTCGTTCATCCGCACCACATTCAATTTACGGCTCTCCTTCTCGGCATATGCATGTGTGAAAGGATCCTTGGTGCGTGAAAAGTAGTATTTATATTCCCGGTAGGTGGCGTCAAACCGGGCATGCGCATCCGACCTGACTTGAAAGATTTTTTGAACTGCAATATCAAATGGCAGCAGGCAATTTAGTTTGAAGAGCATATTTTCATCTGCTAAACCTTCGTGGGCGCTGTCAAAATGGGCAATATAAAAAGCTGCGTGAACGCCGGTATCTGTGCGGCCTGCCCCAACCACCTCAATCTTTTCACGTGAAATCACGGCAAGGGCTTTCTCGACCTCCTCCTGAACCGAGTGGGCGTTCTGCTGGATTTGCCAACCATGGTAGTTGGTCCCGTCGTACGAAAGCTGAATAAAATAGCGCATAAAACCACAAATTAACACAAATTAAATCCCTCCATACAACATAGGAACAATAATTGAATTTTCGCAACTCTAACCACAAATGGACTCAAATGGTATTGTCCGACCAATAATTATAGTGATTAAAAAACAAATTTTTATGCAAAATAACACATTTAGCAAGATTTTTGAATATTGCTGGAGATGAAGTGAATTTTATCACAAACAATGGCTCTAATTATCGATTATATAAAGCCTTATTTTCCAAGGCAATCGTAGTATAAAAGCGGTCCACCACAAATCTCTGCCTTACTATCTTATTAAATATCATTCATTTAACACTGACAATATTGCCATTCAAGTTCCTTTTAATAAGATAATAAGATTAATGTCTGAATCTAATATCCTTTCTACTAAGATAATAAATAAAAATAAGATTTATATGATCCAAATTTGGTTTCATGATCCAATCCAACAGCATATTTCCCTTTGCCTCAATACCCATTTATCCGTAAATCCGTGTAATTTGTTGGAAGGCCTGGTTTATTTGTGTCAATTTGTGCTATTTGTGGTTAACGCCGGGGTTATTTGTGTCAATTTGTGCCATTTGTGGTTAACGCCGGGGTTATTTGTGTCAATTTGTGCCATTTGTGGTTAAGGCCGGGGTTATTTGTGTCAATTTGTGCCATTTGTGGTTAAGGCCGGGGTTATTTGTGTCAATTTGTGCCATTTGTGGTTAAGGCCGGGATTATTTGTGTCAATTTGTGCCATTTGTGGTTAAGAAAGATTAATTGGGCTTACTAATTCGTTTAATTAGCGTCATTGATCGTTGGGTAGGGTAATATTTGTGTTAATTTGCGGAATCTATAGTGGTTAACATTTTTTAATAGATTAGCATTTTATGAAACGGTTCAAAATACTATTTTTGGTTCCGTTTTAACATTTATACTAAAAATCATCCTTATGATTATGGATCAAAAAGTTGATATTCGGGAGTTGAACGAACGCATCCAACGCGAAAGCTCGTTTGTAGACCTTATCTCCATGGAGATGAACAAGGTTATCGTCGGACAGAAACATTTGGTAGAGAGTTTATTGATCGGTTTGTTGTCGGATGGGCACATCTTGCTTGAAGGTGTCCCAGGATTGGCAAAAACATTGGCAATCAATACACTGGCACAGACTATTGATGCAAAATTTGCACGTATTCAGTTTACCCCCGACCTGCTCCCTGCCGACTTGCTCGGTACGATGATTTACAGTCAGAAGAAAGAGGAGTTTATGGTCAGGAAAGGGCCCATCTTCACAAACTTTGTGTTGGCAGATGAGATCAACCGTGCACCTGCCAAAGTACAGTCTGCCTTGCTCGAAGCGATGCAGGAGCGTCAGATTACCATCAGTGACCACACCTACAAACTGGATAGCCTCTTTCTGGTTATGGCCACCCAGAACCCCATTGAACAAGAGGGAACCTATCGCCTGCCGGAAGCGCAGGTCGACCGTTTTATGCTGAAAGTGGTGCTTAACTATCCCAAGAAAGAGGAAGAGAAATTGATTATCCAGCTCAACCTGATGAAGCAGTTCCCAAGGGCGAATGCCGTGGTAACCCCTGCCGACATCATTCGAGCCAGGGAGGTGGTCAAAGAGGTATACATGGACGAAAAGATCCAGAAATACATTATCGACATCGTCTTCGCCACACGCGAACCGGCCGAACACGGACTCGCTAAATTCAAGGAGATGATTACCTATGGCGCCTCTCCGCGTGCCTCTATCAGTCTGGCCCAGGCTTCAAAAGCCTACGCATTTATCAAACGTCGCGGTTATGTCATTCCTGAAGATATCCGTGCTGTGTGCCACGATGTAATGCGCCACCGTATCGGCCTAAGCTACGAAGCCGAAGCCAACAACCTGACGGCCGAAGAGATCATCAGCGAGATCCTTAATACGGTAGAAGTACCTTAGCAAAGTTATGAGTGATGAGTTATGAGTTTAGGGCAACTTTAAACTCTTGAACAACTTTAGGCATTTTAGTCACTTTAGTTCACTTTAGGCACTTTGCAACGGTGCCTGGATTTTAACCAATATCACGATAGTGGAAGCAACTGAACTATTAAAGAGGGTCAGAAAAATTGAGATAAAAACACGTGGCCTCTCCCGGAACATCTTTGCCGGCGAATACCACAGCGCCTTCAAGGGACGTGGTATGGCCTTCAGCGAAGTGCGGGAATACCAGTTTGGCGACGACATCCGCAACATCGACTGGAACGTAACGGCCCGGTACAGCCACCCTTTTGTCAAGATATTTGAGGAAGAAAGGGAGTTGACCGTGATGCTGCTGATCGATGTGAGCGGATCCAATGATTTTGGAACTGTCGGTCGGCTCAAAAGGCAACTGATTACTGAAATAGCGGCCATCCTCTCTTTTTCTGCCATTTCTAACAATGACAAAATCGGGGTGATCTTCTTCTCCGACAGGATCGAAAAATTTATCCCGCCAAAAAAAGGACGTACCCATACCCTCCGGATCATCCGAGAATTAATAGAGTTTAAGGAGGAGTCCAAGAAGACAGATCTTCCACTGGCTTTGCAATACCTTACCAATGCCATGAAACGGCATGTCACCGCATTTCTGATCTCAGACTTCATGGACCAAAGCGCCGGACTGGAAAAAGTAATTTCAATTGCCAATAACAAGCATGATCTTGTTGCACTGCATATTTTCGACGAGCGGGAAACCGAACTGCCTTCTATCGGGATGATTAAGCTAAAAGATGCGGAAACAGGCGAATACATCTGGGTGGATACTTCGAGTAGTTCGGTGCGCAAGGCATACATGTACCATTGGATGAATTCGAGAAAAGAGATGGAAACCCTTTTGAAAAAGACAGGTACTGACTTTGTAAGCATCAGTACCCGGGAAGATTACGTAAAATCATTGGTAGCACTTTTCAAGAAAAGAGAACACAAACTTTGATCCACATGATGTTGAGACTTAAATATATTCTACTCTTACTGGTTTCACTCTTTTCCATCAGCTATGCGCAAGCACAGGCGCCAAAGGTGAGCGCATCCCTGGAAAGGGATTCTATCTGGTTGGGTGATCAGATCAAGATGATGCTGGTGGCGGAATACCCTGCAGGCAGCCGAATTACCTTTCCTTCGCTGAAGGATAGTCTTTCCAACGGAGTGGAGGTCATTTCCAAATCTAAGATCGACTCCTCCAAAATTGGCGATGGGGTGATGCAGATGCGTCAGAGTTACGTGATTACCGCTTTTGATAGCGGGCCCCATCCAATCGGACCGTTTGTATTTGCCATGCATTCAGCCATTGCAAAGGATTCATTGCGAACCAACTCGCTGAAAATTTTCGTGAAGGTGCCGAACGTGGATCTTAAGAAAGGGTTTACCGATATCAAAAAACCTTACGGGGCGCCGGTCACATTCAAGGAGATAGCGCCATGGATCCTTGGGATTATTCTGATCGCTACCATCATCTTTTTTATTTTGTATGCTATCAACAGAAGGAGAAAAAATATCCCGCTCTTTACAATGCCCGTTAAGCCAAAACTACCTCCTCATATTGTCGCATTAAGCGAACTGGACAAACTGAAAGAGGAGCAACTATGGCAGCACGACAAGGTGAAGGATTACTATACCCGCCTCACCGATATCATCCGGGTATACCTTGAGGAGCGGTACGAGGTTCCGGCTATGGAGCAGACCACCCAAGAAATTCTTGCCGGGTTCAAGGGAGATGACTCCCAGATCAAAGGTAAATTATATACTGGTTTGCAAAAAACACTTGATACCTCAGACCTGGTAAAATTTGCCAAATATACCCCGCTGGCCGACGAAAATCATTTCGTGCTGGTACAGGCCTATAATTTGGTAGAGGAGACCAAAATCGAATCTGTGGAAGCAGTCAAAAAACAGACGCCAAAGGAATCGGTACCCGAAGTTGCGATAGATCATACAGGTGCAAACGAAATTGAAAAGCGGCCATGAACATAACATTTGCACGACCCGAATATTTCTATCTGCTGCTGGCATTACTACCTCTGATCGGATGGTACATCTGGAAGCAAAAGAAGTCGAGTGCGAGTATGCGTATCTCGACCATTTCGCCGTTCAAAAATGCGCCAAAAACATGGAAACACTATCTGCGTCACCTGCTGTTTGTGATGCAACTGGGGGTTTTGTCACTGCTGATAGCGGCATTGGCGAAACCACAGTCGTCGAGCAGTTGGCGCAACCAAACCATCGAAGGGATAGACATTATCATTGCCCTCGATATTTCCGGATCCATGCTTGCCCGCGATTTTCAGCCCAACAGGCTTGAAGCGGCCAAAAATGTGGCCAGCGAATTTATCTCAGGCCGCGAATTCGACCGTATGGGCCTCGTGATCTTCTCCGCAGAAAGCTTTACCCAATGTCCGTTGACCACCGACAGGGCTGTCTTGCTGAACCTCTTTCAAAACATCGAAAGCGGAATGATTGAAGATGGAACGGCTATAGGGCTCGGATTGGCCAATGCAGTTTCAAGGCTCAAAGACAGTGAAGCAAAGAGCAAAGTGATCATTCTTCTCACCGACGGGGAGAACAACCGCGGCGAAATTGCCCCGATCACAGCGGCCGAGATTGCCAAGACATTCGGAATCAGGGTATATACCATCGGAATAGGAACCATCGGCACAGCCCCCTTCCCGGTCCAGACACCATTCGGTATCCAGATGAGGGATATTGAGGTAAAGATCGACGAGAAGACATTACAGTCCATTGCCAATCTGACCGACGGAAAGTATTTCAGGGCTACCAACAATCTGAAACTGGCCGAGATTTACAAAGAGATCGACAGGCTCGAGAAATCAAAGATCGACAGCAAGGAGTTGAATTCCAAAACGGAAGAGTACAAAAGATATGCTGTTCCCGCTTTGCTTCTGGCGCTTTTCATCCTGCTTCTTCAATTGACCTATTTAAGAAAATTACCGTAACGCACTGAAAATTAATTTATATGGATTCGTTCAGATTCGCTCATCCCGAATATTTCTATATCTTCATGGTTCTCCCTGCGTTGGTCTTCCTCTTTCTATTTAACAGGATCCTGCGTGCCAGAAAACTGAAAAGCTTCGGGGAGTCGGAGTTATTGGAGCAGTTGATGCCCAATATCTCTACCGGAAGGCCGGTCATCAAGTTTATTCTGTGGCTTCTGGCCATCACATGCCTGATCACCGCCCTTGCCCAACCCCAGTTTGGGTCAAAACTGACCCTGACCAAAAGGAAAGGGGTGGAACTGATTATCGCCCTGGATGTTTCAAACAGCATGAAAGCCCAGGATATCAAGCCCAACAGATTGGAAAGGGCCAAACGCGCCATCGCCAAACTGACCGACCGGCTCAAAAATGACAAGATCGGACTGGTGGTTTTCGCCGGCCAGTCTTACGTCCAGTTACCCATCACCGCCGACTATTCTTCGGCCA
>JALOCD010000021.1 GCA_023228025.1 Prolixibacteraceae bacterium
TGGAGTTGCCAAAGACAAATCTATCGTTAAGTTTTGAAGGCAATGTTGCTGTAATACAGAATCTTGGTGATGTACCTGCGGTAGGTGTCAACTTCGACTGTCCCGAAATCTCTGATAAATTCCGTGCGGAACACAGTTATTTCTGGCTTGACCCGAAAGAGACAAGAAGGGTCAATGTCAACAGGACTGAAGGAATTAAAATAAAAGCCTGGAATTCAAAGTAAACAGTCTCTATATAATTGAAAAAATGATCAGACGAAATTTCATTAAAAAAGCGACCATAACTGGCGCTGCAATTCATACCGGACTTTTTGGAACTCTTGGTTCAAATATTTTTCGTGCTGAAGGTCCCGCCATCAATACATCTGATTTCTCCGAGAGAATTATTCAAAATAAGCAGGGACGAAAAGTCATTATTCTAAAACCTGCTGAATTGGATGAAATCCTGGCTAATCCCGGTATTGGATGGGAAACCCAGGGGAGAGTTGCAAAACAGGATAAAAACCTCCCATCCTGGATACCTTCCACAATTTGTTACTGCAGGTGGGGATGGGACAAGTTCGAGCCCAAACAAGGACAGATCGATACTGATTTTATAAACGGGTATTTAAGAGAAGCTCGCGATTCTGGCCAAAAACTTGCGCTCCGTGTGATGCCGATTTATCCCGGAAGAAAAACATATCCCGATTGGCTAAAGGAAATAGGTGGTAAGATTAACTATTATCCGCATCCTGATGGAGCGGAGGATACTCCCATTATTGACTTTGATGACCCGATAGTATTGGAAGCGCATACCGAATTCATTGAAAAATTGGGTATCCTTTATGACGGGCACCCGGATGTTGATCATGTCGACATAGGTTCAGTTGGTTGTTGGGGTGAGTGGAACCTTTCTGGATTTAAAGAGGCAAAAATGCCTTTAATTGAAAACTTAAAGAAAATCATTGATGCATATATAAATGCATTCAGGAAAACACCCCTTGTCATTCCGATTGCCTCCAACAGGCCCCATTTACTTCAGTACGCAACCGAGAATGGGGCAGGATGGAGAGCAGACTGTTTTGGGGATATGAACTGGCAAATGATGAATTATTACACCCAGGCTCTTGCAGGTGATAATGCACTTGGATCATGGAAAAAAGGCCCTGTTGCATGGGAATCCTGCTGGGAAGCCAAAAAATGGGTGGAACAAGGTTGGTCGTTACGGTTTATCTTTAATTACGGTCTTGCCCTGCATGGTTCGGTGTTAAACAACAAATCTGCAACGCTTCCTGAAGGGGAGGAGGTAAAAGCTGAAATAATAAGGTTCCTTAAGAGGCTAGGATATCGGTTTGTTCTTAAAGAATTTAGCCATGAGGAAAAAGTTAAGGCAGGCAGTCGGTTCGAATTGAGCATGAAATGGCAGAATGCAGGAAGTGCTCCCTGTTACAGACCTTACAGATTGGCTTTTAGAATTACTGATAATTTGGGACAAGAACAAAAGGGGGGAACATTTATAAGCTCAGTCAACGTTAAAAACTGGATGCCAGGCGACATGGTACTGAATCCACAGGAATATCTTAAGGACCCGGTTGATCTGCCACTGGGAGAAATCAATGAGGTAAAAGAATCAATCAATTTACCTGGAGATTTAAAACCGGGGAAATATAAACTTTCAATAGCAATCGTTGGTGAAGAATGGGACAAGGTTAATGCTGAAAAACCGGTTGTCCGGCTTGGAATAAAAGGCAGGGCAGAGGATGGGTGGTATCCCTTGAGCGAATTTACAATTATCAAGTAAACGAGTCTTATCTTATTATTCTTATTCGGTACCCAGATTTTGAGAATTCCAGATGTAAAAAGAAGCTTTTAATTGTATTATTTGGATTTTATTGCATCTTTTTATGCAAATGGAGTGTCATAAGTTGAAAAAGCAGTAGTTTTTTATTGGGAATTTATACAATAGTTTCACCAGAAAACTCTAAGTAAATAATTTAAACAGAATACTAAAGACTCCGACCATGCTAACAATGAAACCATCGCTGCTTCTATTGATGGCTTGCCTTTTTATCTCCTTTGGCTTTAAGGGTATACCTGAAAAAAAGCAAATGAGCGATAAAGACCGGATGAAGCATGAAGCCAGCGCCATTCCCGGCGTTGAAAAGAAAGTCCTTAACCTTCTAGCAAAGATGACTTTGGAAGAAAAGGTAGGCCAGATGGTTCAGATAACTCCTGATCTTGAAAATGACTCACAGGTTGTTATGTTTGGCAAAAGAAATGTGGGGAGTGTTTATTATTCTCCCCACAATTTCACGATCAATGACTGGTATGTTTATGAGAAAAAATATCAGGAGCGATTCCTTGCCAATAACCGTTTAAAAATACCATTTCTATCACCGCATTGCTTTCAGCATGGCGCAATTTACATTAAAGATGCGACGATATTTCCCCACAACCTTACCCTGGCTGCCACTTTTACCCCCCGGTTCGGCCAGGAGATGGGAAATGTGACAATCCTTGAAAGTGGCGACCTGGCCCATAATTTTATCTGGGTGCCGGTAGTGGACATTGGCCGCAACCACCGCTGGTCAAGATTTTTTGAAACCTTTGGCGAATCGTATTACCTCTGTTCCCGCATGGGCGAAGCCATTGTCAAAGGGATCCAGGATACTGTTATAACCTCGCCCTATAAGGTTGCCGCCTGCGCCAAACATTTTATCGGCTATTCTGATCCCCGGTCAGGCTGGGACAGATCGCCCGTCGTCATATCCGATCAGGAGCTTTATGAATTTTATGTCCCCTCTTTCAAAGCCTGTATCGATGCAGGGGTCAAGATCATTGAGGCCAACAGCGGCGAAGTCAATGGCATTCCGGTGCATGCCTCTCACAGGTTACTGACAACCTTGCTTCGCGACGAATTGGGGTTCAAAGGCCTGTTAAATTCAGATTACCAGGATATCCGGAAACTGGCAACTTACCACCATGTTGCCGCAAACGAGAAGGAGGCTGCCTATTTGGGGGTGATGGCCGGTCTCGACCTTGTCCTTACACCGCATGATCTGTTTTTTGCCGATGATGTGATTGCCCTTGTCAAAGAAGGAAGGATTTCAGAAGAACGGATTGATTTATCTACTGCAAGGATTTTGCGCTTAAAATTCGAACTTGGGCTGTTTGATCATCCGTTGCCCCGCAACGACCGGTTCGACCGCTTTGCCAGACCGGAATCTATCGGAAAAGCGCTAAACGCTGCCCGTGAAGCGATCGTGTTGTTAAAAAATGAGAACAACCTGCTCCCATTGGACCCGCAAACCTCAAAAAGAGTCCTTGTTACCGGGTTTAATGCCAACAAAAGAATGGCAACTTCCGGTGGTTGGACAGTAGTAACAACCTCCCCCAAAGCCAAAACTATTTTTGAAGGGATCACGGAGCAATTCCACGACAGCAAAGTTACACTGGTTGAAAATGATACCGAAAAGATTATATCCGGAGCCAAAGAGGCCGATGTGATCATTTATGTGGCCGGAGAAGACCCATACAGTGAAGAAAGGGGCAATATCCAGGATGTAAACCTTCCTGATGATCAGCTGGGGCAAATCAACGCGGCCATCTCTACAGGCAAGCCGGTCATACTGATCATGGTGGCGGGAAGGCCCTTGATTATTACCAGGGTATATGACCGCTGCAAGGCGGTGCTTTGGGCGGGATTGCCAGGTTATGAAGGGGCGAGGGCAATTGCTGAGATTTTAAACGGATCGGTCAACCCGAGCGGGAAACTGCCTTTTGCCTATCCCTATACCGATTCGCGCAACTTGACTTACAACCAGAAATACCACGATTTGCAACTGACCAAAAACCTGAAAGTGCCGTGGACATTTGCCGATTTTGGAACGGGTTTGAGTTATACCACTTTTTCCTACGGCAATATCCAACTGTCAGATACCATCATCAACGGGAAAAAGGCTTCCCTGAAAGCAACCGTCAAGGTGACCAATACCGGGAAACTAGACGGGAAAGAAGCGGTATTGTGGTTTCTTTGGGACGAAGTTGGCAGCATCACCCGTCCGATCAGGGAGTTGAAATATTTTGAAAAGGAACTGATCAAAAGCGGGGAGGGCAAAACCTTCACTTTTGTGATTGATCCCGTAAGGGACTTAAGCTTCCCCAATGAAAAGGGTGAAAAACTAATTGAAGAAGGATATTTTACCCTTTCAGTAGGTAACCAAACGGCAAGGTTCCGGTTAAAAGGATTATAATCTGGATCATGATATGTGTGCCATTACCCTTTCTCGTCTTAATATTTATGAAGGATTCCTTCGTTACTGTTATTTTTGGAGATCAAGGAATTAATTTTTATCAATAAGACATCTAATCAGATTATGACTGAAAATGACGAAACTTTCAAAACCATAGGTACTTCTGGTCGGAGTTCGAAGACCTACATAGTGGCTACGGCATTTTTATCCCTTTTCGCTTTGGTTGGAATTGCCTATTATGGTTTGCCATTCTTCTACGACTTTATGACCAAGGAATATGGATGGTCCCGGGCGGTTGTCACATCGGGAAATGCGGTTGGAAAATTACTGGTTGGTCCTTTGTTCGGATTTATTGCCGGATGGATGATCGACCGCTACGGTCCACGCCGTCTGATGATTTCCGGATCTTTGATGATGGGGGTTTCGCTTATAGGATTGGGCTTTTCAAGCTCTTTGCCCATGTTTTATCTGTTCTGGGTTTTTAATGCCCTGGGATACGTTTGTGGTGGTCCACTGCCCTGCCAGGTATTGGTTTCGAGGTGGTTCGACAAAAACAGGGGAAAGGCCATGGGAATTGCCTATTTGGGAATTGGAACAGGTGGGGCCTTGGTCCCATTGTTCTCAGCCGGGCTCGAAAAAGCATATGGCTGGCACCTTGCACTGGCTGCATTGGGCATTCTGATTGTTTTAATTGCTTTGCCAATGGCATGGTTTATCAAGGAACCAAAAACCAAAGTAGAAGGGAAAATTACCGGTGATACCATGGTGCCGATCAGCAACATTCTCAAAAACCCCTATTTTTATCTTTTGGCAATCGGAAGTATGAGTTGCATGGGTGCTGTCGGAGGAATAGGCCAACATATAAAATATTATCTGAACGACCTGCATTTTACGCAATCAGAGGCTGCACATGTGATGTCAATTGTTCTGGTATTTAGCCTTGTTGGCAGGGTGCTGATGGGTTGGTTGGCCGATATCATCCATCGCAAATATGTCATGATCTTGATCTATATCATGGTGGCCATATCCATCCCATTGTTGTTGGTCCCGGATTTCCCCGGGCGGATTTATCTTTTTACAGTACTTTTTGGCATTGGGCTTGGTGGCAATTACATGATCATCCCATTAATGGCAGCCGACCTGTTTGGTGTCAGGGCTTTGGGACGGACGATGGGGATTATTCTGGTCGCGGATGGTGTGGCCGAATCACTTTTCCCAATGCTGGTTGGAATGATGTACAACGATGTCACGAAAAGCTATGCGACGGGATTTATACTCTTAATATGTTTGGCACTGGCAGGGGCAATTATTGTCTCCTTCTTACCCAATTCTCCTGTCGTAAAAGAGGACCGACCGATTTGAGATTTTAAAAATTAATACTGGATTTCTTTTAAAAAATAATCTGACAATCATGGTTTTTGAGGATGCCATTTCCCTGACACAAAAGCTTATTTCTTTCAATACAGTTAATCCCGAAGGAAATGAGGACGATATTGCAAGGTTTGTAGGCGTCCTGCTTGGAAGTCATGGCTTTAAGGTTGATTATCATAAATTTGCAGAAAATAAACTATCAGTTATTGCAGAAAAGGGAGTCGGTGGAAATAGGCCTCCGATCGTATTGACAGGTCATTTCGACACGGTTCCATTGGGGGAAAAGCCATGGAAGGAAGATCCCTTTTTGGGAACAATAAAAGATGGTAAAATTTTCGGTCGGGGCTCAAGTGATATGAAAGGTGGTCTGGCTGCCATGATTTGTGCGGCAGTACAGGCATCTCAAAAGAGCACTCCAACGGGAGGGATCCGGCTTATATTCACTGCGGCCGAGGAACCGGGATGTCATGGGGCATTGCATTTGGTCGAAACAGGATACAACCTTGGGAAAGCGGGTGCGATCATTGTTGGCGAACCTACATCCAATATGCCGGCCATCGGACACAAGGGGGCGCTTTACCTGAGTGTTTCAGCCTCAGGCAAAACGGCGCACTCCTCCATGCCTGAATTGGGTGATAATGCCATCTACAAGGCAGCAAGGGCAATTACCAAAATTGAGAATTTTCAATTTCGGGCTGATTGTGATGATTTACATGGATTTCCAACCATCAATGTAGGCCTTGTCAATGGCGGAAAAAACTTAAACTCGGTTCCTGATCATGCCGAGTTTACCATTGATATCCGTTCTACCGGGAAAATAAAACATGCTGAAGTATTGGCGCGACTTTCCAAAGAACTAGGCAAAGAGATCAAGATAAAGAAATTAGTCGACCTGCCGCCGGTTAGTTCTTCTGAATCGGCACAGTTTATTCAATCGGTATACGCTGTCTGCGGCATAGATCCTGAAAAAGGAGCGCATCAAAAGTCCCTGCCTTACATGACCGATGGTGCGGTATTGCATCAATTGTACGGTGGTGTCCCGACAGTCATTTTGGGTCCGGGTCAGCCTGAAATGGCCCACCAAACTGATGAGTTTTGTTATATTGAAAAAATAGAAGAGGCAGTAAGAATATATAAAAATATCATTCTAAAATATGGAGGAATCAGTGATGACAAATTTTCCTAAAACAATAGAAAACGAGCAACAGCTGGAAGAGCTACTTTCAAGGCCAACAGCTGAAGTAATCGATTATTTTAAAACCCTTGAGGGTGACATTATTTTTCTGGGAATTGCAGGAAAGATTGGTCCTTCGATTGCCAGGATGGCCAAAAGGGCCTGCGTGGAAGCTGGCATTGCGAAGCGAATCATCGGCGTTTCCCGCTTTAGCAACGAACGGGAGAAAAGTCAGATTAAGAGCTTTGGCATTGAAACGATCCGGGGAGATTTGCTTGATCCCGAATTTGTCAAAAGCCTGCCGCAGGTAAGAAATGTGATCTATCTTGCCGGCATGAAGTTTGGCGCCGAAGGAAATCTAGCACTTACCTGGGCAATGAATACCTATGTTCCGGCCCTGGTGGCAGAACACTATAAAAATTCCAAAATAGTAGCCTTTTCAACCGGCTGTGTTTATCCGTTGGTCAGAATAGAGTCAGGTGGTTCTTTAGAGACCGATAAACCGGTCGCTATCGGCGAATATGCCCAGTCGTGCCTTGGGCGGGAAAGAATGTTTGAATTTGGGAGTATTAAATACAATACCCCCACTGTACTTATCAGACTGAACTATTCCGTAGAAATGCGCTATGGTGTGCTTGTTGATGTAGCATCCAAAGTTAAAAATGATGAGCTGGTCGATTTGTCGATGGGTTATTTCAATGTAATCTGGCAAGGGGATATGAATGCCATGTCGCTACTTACATTGGCGCATTGCACTTCACCGGCAAATGTAATTAACCTGACTGGCCCTGAGACGCTTTCGGTAAGGCAGGTTGCCATTGAATTTGGAAAGCTTTTCGGAAAGAACCCGAAATTTACGGGACATGAGGCGCCAACAGCCCTGTTAAGCAACGCCACGCTGTCGCACAACATTTTTGGCAAACCAAACGTATCCACAGAATTGATGATCCAATGGATTGCCCACTGGATCAGCCACGAAAACAGATTATTAAATAAGCAAACACATTTCGAAGTCAGGGATGGAAAATATTAAAAGATAAATAAGATATAATGAACCAATTAAAGCTTAAAATAGAAAAATCAAATGCACTGAACAGTGGACTGGTTATACCTGCACTTCCACTGGCATTGAACAAGAACAGAAAGATGGACGAACGCAGGCAACGAGCTTTGCTGCGTTATTATCTGGATGCTGGGGCCGGAGGTTTGGCTATTGCAGTCCATACTACGCAATTTGAAATCAGGTTACCCGAAGTCGGGTTGTTCAGGCCTATACTGGAGTTGGCCAAGGAAGAACATCACCTTTTTACTGAAAGGAGCAAAAAACCGATTGTCCTGATTGCAGGTGTAATCGGGCAAACCCAACAGGCAATACAGGAAGCAAGGTTGGCTGCTGATCTTGGTTATGATGCAGTGTTGTTAAGTCTTGCAGCCTTGCGTGATGCATCCAACCAGGCCTTGTTGAATCATTGCAGGGCTATTGCTGAGATTTTGCCGGTTATTGGATTCTATCTTCAACCGGCTGTTGGCGGGCGCAAACTGGACGTTGATTTTTGGCGCGAATTTTCCCGGATAGAAAATGTGGTTGCCATAAAAATGGCGCCATTCAACCGCTACCAGACTTTGGATGTAATCCGCGGGGTGATTGAATCTGGAAGATCCAATGAAATTGTACTATATACAGGCAATGATGATAATATTTTGATCGATTTACTCACTGAATTTAATATGTCGGATGGGAAAAATCTGGTCAAAAAAAGAATTTCAGGGGGGTTGCTTGGACATTGGGCAGTCTGGACAAAAAAGGCTGTCGAACTGCTTGATATGGTTAAGCATGGAGAGGAAAGACAGAATACCCGACATTTGTTGACATTGGCAGCTCAGATCACTGACAGTAATTCGGCTTTTTTTGATACCGCCAACAATTTTGCCGGTTGTATCACTGGAATCCATGAAGTACTGCGTCGCCAGGGATTGCTTGAGGGTATCTGGACATTGAATGAAAAAGAAGTACTCTCACCCGGACAAAAAGAGGAAATTGACCGCGTTTACCGGGCGTATCCTGAGTTAAACGACGATGCTTTCGTCGCAGAAAACCTGGATCGGTGGCTTGCTTAAATATCATAAAGTATTATTCAATTTTTCTTGCAAAAAACGCTTATTTTTACTAGCTTTGCTAAAGCGGTGTGTGGAAAAAATAAACAACCAATCTCCATGGGGAGATCTCATCCCCATCATTGTAAAAGGATAAATTTATTCAAGCAATCAATAAATTGCTTGTAGAAGGACTAAACAGACTGACCGTGAAAGATCTTTTATTAATAGATGGATTACAACGGAGGGAGAAATTAATATTTGATTATATTTTCAATTATTATTATTCTTCTCTCTGTGCGTTTTCAATGCAGTATCTGGGCAATAAGGATAATGTCGAAGATCTTGTGCAGGATTTTTTTGTCACGCTTTGGACGGATGGACCCCGTCTGCAAATTAAGTCATCACTAAAATCATACCTCTTTACGGCAATTAAAAATCGCTGTATCGATTTTCAAAAACATCATAAGGTCACTGAAAAATACCGGACTTATGTTCTTTTTTCAGCGGAAAAGGAGGATAATTCGACCGACCAATATTTTGCAGAATCAGAACTGCGTCAGGCAATACAGAATGGCCTGGGTAAATTGCCTCCCCGTTGTCGTGAAATTTACAAATTAAGTCGTCTCAAGGGATTGTCAAATCAGGAGGTTTCCGAGATTCTGGGCCTTACCAAAAGAACAGTCGAATTGCAGATCAGCAACTCATTGAAAATACTTCGAAAGGAGCTTGTTGAATTCCTTCCATTCTTTGCGATTGTGTGGTTGATTGTTTAAGATATCTTTCCTATTTCCCATTAAATAGATTTTGCGTGATCCTGATTCTGGTTTATAACTGATTATCAGTAGATTGCTTCGTCGTTCCTCCTCGCAATGACGGTAAGCTGTTGATTTTGTAAGGGTGGAGAGAAGGAGGCGCGGCATCAGTTTTTCGGTAATAGCAGAATCGACGCCCGCCTCCTTCTCTCCACCCTCACCTCCACAAAAATGATCCGTCATTGCGACCGCGAGGCACGAGCGGGAAGCAATCTGTCACCTTTTCACCCTTAAAGATAAAACAACTTCTATCATTGCGAACACGAGGCACGAAGTGTGAAGCAATCTGTCACCTTTTCACCGATCATGATGCATATTATTCCTGCGGAACATTTTAAGTTTCAGCATTATTTTATTTTCTTCCACTTCTCATATTCCTCAGTGATATCCTTATTGCCTGCAAAAGGTTTGTAAATCATCCTTGCCTCGAAACTGTAAACTTTCCCGATTTTTGGATTTGGAACAATATACTGAAAATCCCACGCTGGATAGCCAGCACCTCCTCCGCCGGTAGGTGATTGTGCCAATCTGATAATTTCGGATGATTTAAATAGATATGCAAGCACCATGAGCCGGCGGAGTGTCTGTGTTATCAATGAATATCGCCTTCAGATCACCTTTTTTAATGGTTATGGTTTTACTTTGATCAAGACCTGTCGGCTTTAGTGTGGTTATCTTCTTTCCGCTGCAGGGAACCATGATGATCAGGCCAATCATACAAAGAACAAATTTTGTATTCATAATACGCAGTTTTTAATATTGATACAGGGTATCTATTTAAAATTAGATTATTCAAGTCTATCTGGTATTCCCTTTGTGCAACCTTTGTGTATTAGTGGCTTTGTGGTAAGAAAAATAGCCACCAAGTCTCAAAGGCACCAAGGTTTCACAAAGAATTAAGTAGAGAATATTAACTCAAAAAATAAAATTTATAATTTAAGTTGTCTTTTAATGTTGTTCGGATTTCTAATTTCGGGATGATAGAAATCGATGTGAAAATAGAAATAAGTAATAAGAATAAAATAATGTCATAATTTATATTCTCATCATTTGACCTCCCCCAACCCCTCCAAGGGAGGGGAGTATAGCACTGACTTTTGATTTAAACACAAATCAAAAGTCTCCCCCCTCGGGGAGATTTAGAGGGGTCAGATTTTGGATAAATGAGGCAATAATTTTTTCCCATTACTTATAATCAGGAAAATCAAATGTTTGAGAAAAATTAAAGAAACTTAAAAGCTGTTTAAATTTCTTATACAGAGAATTTATTGCTCCACAATTAAACTAAAAATGGCTTTGAAATTCTCGCCTTAGTTAAAATATGCTTGAGGAAATAACGCGTTTCACAGCGTTGGAAAATCGCTTGCGATTTTTCTCTCTGTGTAACTCCGGGGTTTCTCTCATGAAAACACCAAATTGCAGAAATTTCTATAAACCCTATATTTTCGATTATAGACAATTATTCTCTGTGTAATATTTTTAAACAGTCTCTGATTTCAAATGTAGTGCCTGTCTGTTTGGAAAGGAATTGGTAAAAGTTAAAAAAGTTATCTCGTTTATATGTGTGCCTTAACCTTTCATCGTCTTAGTAATGAACGGCAAAATAAGATGGTCGTTTTTAAATACATAGAATAGTAACATGAATAGTGGATACAGGGAAATTGAAGAGCTTTTGCCAGGTTATTTTTCAGACGATTTGTCTGAAAGAGAACGTGCAATAGTAGATGAATGGAGAATAGAATTGCCTGGGAATGAAATCTTTTATCAGGAAAACAAGAAGGCATGGGAAGCCATGTCCCTCTTAAACGAGATGGAACAATTTAATTCATTTGAGGCCTTAAATAATGTCAATGCAAGAATATCGGAACAGAAACCGACAAAATGGTGGGCAATTGTACAACGGGCCGCGGCAATATTACTACTCCCTTTGGTGCTCTATTCCGGTTATACTACTATCCGCAATTCTACGCTGAGAGAACTTCAAAAAGAACAGGTGGTGATGCAAACCATCACCTCCCGGCAGGGAATGGTTACAAAGTTTGAACTGGCAGATGGAACGAAAGTTTGGCTGAATTCAGGATCAGAACTGAAGTTTCCAACGCGGTTCATAGGAGATAAAAGGGAAGTAGCACTCAATGGAGAGGCCTTTTTCGAAGTAACAAAAAATAAGAACCAACCTTTCCGCGTAAATGCCAATAAATTGGATGTTGAGGTTCTCGGTACCTCCTTCAATGTTGTCAGTTTTAATGATGAAACCCAATCAGAGGTAGTTTTGGTAACAGGGCAGGTTGCCCTCTCATCCGACAACGGGAAAATTAAAAAGGATTTTGGCACCATGCATACCGGACAACGGGCTATTTATAAAAATGAGGACCAAAAAGTCTATGCAGAAGAGGTTCAGGTTGATAAATACATTGCCTGGAAAGAGGGCAACCTTATTTTTCGCGATGACAAAATGGAAGATGTTGTTAAGCGCTTGAGCCGTTGGTTCAATGTTGAAATAATAATTAGTGATCCTGAAATAAAAAGTTATGTATATAAAGCAACTTTCAGAAATGAAAACCTAACTCAGGTACTGCATCTATTAAAAATTTCAGCTCCAATAGATTACACAATAACCGGGAACAAAGTATTGCCCAACGGGGAATTTGTCAAACAAAAGGTCTACCTGATGAAGAAAAAGACATAAAAAAATACCGGGGAAGATGTTTGGTACCATCTGCCCCGGCATAAAAGCCGGTTCTCTTTTGGCGAAGATTGCCGGGATCAATAGTAATTAACTAAAATCATTTCAAAGTTATGGAAAAAACTTTCCGTTCAACGCGGAGTTGCACAAAAAATGCATTTCTCCGAAAAATCTGGATGACTATGAAGATGACAATTTTTATTTTCTTTCTCGCTGTCACTCAAATGATGGCTACAGAAACGTACTCCCAGAGTACACGATTGTCTCTAAATCTCAAAGACGTCTCCATCAAAAAAGTGCTGGATGAAATAGAGGGAAACAGTGAGTTCGTCTTTCTTTACAACAGCAAACTGGTGGATGTCGATCGAACTGTATCGATGGACTTCAGCAACCAAAAGATCTCCGAAATACTGGACAAATTGTTCCGGGACGTGGATGTCGCCTATACGGTTGTTGACCGGCAGATCGTCCTGACCAACAAGAGTGACCAAACCAGTTTTACAAGACTGATAGAACAGCAACCAGGTAAAACTGTCAAGGGGAAAGTCACGGATAAGACGGGTCTCTCCCTGCCCGGTGTCTCAATTGTGGTAAAGGGGACGACAACAGGGGTAATAACCGACAATGATGGAAATTACACAATACCCGGTGTTCCTGACAATGCTACATTGCAGTTCTCGTTTGTTGGAATGAAAATGCAGGCAGTACCCGTTGGAAACAAGAAAATTATAAATATGGTTTTAGAGGAGGAGACACTCGCAATTGAAGAAATTGTTGCAGTAGGGTATGGAACCCAGAAGAAGGTTAATCTGACCGGAGCTGTCTCTTCAATCAATTCTGAAAAGTTGGCTGCCGTGCCCACAGCCAACGTATCCTCCTTGTTGTATGGTAATTTTCCGGGATTGACCACTCTTCAAAGAAGCGGTGAGCCTGGTTTGGATGATGTCTCCATATCTATCCGTGGTTTCGGAGGCGCCCTTGTGGTTGTCGACGGAATTGTAAACAGGGATTTTTCCCGCCTTAACGCCAATGAGATCGAGAGTGTCACCATCCTGAAGGATGCGGCATCCTCCGCCGTATATGGGGTGAGTGGTGGAAATGGGGTTATCCTCGTTACCACGAAGAAAGGGAAAATTGGAAAGCCTGTGCTTAGTGTTTCAATGAATTATGGTGTTCAGCACACCACAAGATACCCAAAATTTGTAAACTCCTGGGAATACGCGACATTGAGGAACGAAGCAAGTGTAAACATAGGGGGAAAACCCGTATACACGCCGGAGCAGCTCCAGAAATATCTGGATGGATCCGACCCCGTTAACTACCCAAATTTTGATTATTACAAATACATGATCAATGATTATGCCCCAATGAAGGATCAAAATATTTCAATCAGTGGGGGTAGTGAAAAGATCAAATACTATTTTTTGCTGGGCCAAACAACACAGGCTTCCAGGTGGAAGACATATGGTGGTGGTAACCAGGAATATTCGAAATACAATTTCAGGTCCAATATTGATGCGCAAATTACTGACGACCTGGATGTATCCATTGAGTTTGGCGGAAGATTTGAGAATCGCGATAACCTCACCCAGAATGCATATCTGATGTCTTCCTGGCTGCAATTCCAGTGGCCTATTGCCAATCCATTTACACCGGATGGGAAGCTGGAGGCAACCAACCAGGGTATGATAGGTTATCTTAACCGTGATTTATCCGGTTATAGCAGGAATGAGGCGTACTTGTTTCAGGGAGGCTTATCAATTAATTATAAGGTGCCTTGGGTCAAGGGATTAAGTATCAATGTAAAAGGCGCCAATGATCTCTATTTTGGAAATCAAAAAATTTGGACAAAAAAATTCCCATATTTCAAATGGGATCCGTCAACGAATACCTCTTACCAAACGGGTGCACTACAAGTAAACGCATTGACATTGGATAACTCGAGATCATCAGCGCTACGTACCATCAGCTCCATTAACTACATCAGGACTTTTGCTACCGCGCATAATGTGAAAGCGCTCTTATTGTATGAAGTAAGTTCATACAAGGATGCCTACTTCCAGGCAACCAGAACGGGCTATGTGGTCCCGATCGACCAGATCTTTGCCGGACCTGACCTTAACAAAAGCAATTCAGGAGGGGCTTCCGATAACGGAAGGGAGAGTTATGCCGGACGATTAAACTACGATTACAAAGGTAAGTACCTGTTTGAATACAATTTTCGCTACGATGGTTCGGCCAGGTTCCCACCAGATAAAAGATGGGGTTTCTTCTCCGGGGTCTCTGGTGGCTGGAGAATTTCTGATGAAAAATTTTTCAAAAATAGTATCAAGGGCGTTGAAAATCTGAAACTGCGTGGTTCGTGGGGAGAATTGGGAAGCGATGTTACCGGTAACTACCAGCACCTTGCAGGATATACCTATCCATCAGGGAACTATATTCTGGGAAGTAATATTGTAACCAACGGAATGGTCGATTCAGGTACTCCCAACCCAAATATTACCTGGGAAAAGAGCCAGATTTATGATTTTGGTTTCGACCTGAGTCTCTGGAAAAGGAAACTTGAGGTTGAAGCTGACGTCTATTACCGTAAAAGAGATGGTCTGTTGGCTACCAGGTCGCTCCAATTGCCATCCACCTTCGGGGCAACCTTACCACTTGAGAACCTGAACGCAGACAATACCCGGGGTTTTGAAATCTTGGTGAGACATAACAACCAAATTGGTCAGGTCAAATATTCGGTAGCACCGTACCTTTCTTATGCAAGGGCAAAAAACAGCCATGTGGAACAGCGGGTATTTACGAGCCAATACGACAATTGGAGAAGTAATTCTGAGAACAGGTGGTCCAATATCTATTGGGGCTATAAAGCGATCGGACAGTTCCAGAACCAGGCAGAACTCAATTCATCCCCTATTCAGGATAGAAGGGCAAATAGCACTTTACTGCCCGGCGATATCAAATATGATGACTTTAACCAGGACGGGGTTATTGATGGCAACGACATTCAGCCCATCGCAAAAAGCGCTTTTCCGGAGTTGAACTATGGTTTGGGATTAAATGCTTCCTGGAAAAAGTTCTCTATCGACATGAACTGGCAGGGCTCGGCCAATTTCAATATTGTCCAGCAGTTTAACCTGATTCACCCGTTTCAGTACAACATCATGAATACCTATCACTACTTTATGGACAGGTGGCACCGCGCGGATATAAATGATCCCAAATCAGCATGGATTCCGGGAAAATATCCGGCTACGATAGCCATGGGATCAAATAATAACAACATGAACTCATCTTTCTGGATATTGAATGCCAAATATCTTAGGTTAAGAACGGTTAATATCAGTTATAATCTGGAGAGCAGTTTTCTGAAAAGACACAAAATAGAGGCGTTGACCATCATATTAAGTGGTCAAAACATTCTGACGATAGCCAATACCGGTGAAATTGACCCGGAAGCTCCGTTAGGAAGGGGTTCCTATTATCCTGAGATGATGTCATATAATATTGGGTTCAACATCAAATTTTAATTAAACAATTATGAAAAACAAAATATTCATAGTCTTGTTGACTACTATATTTCTATCCGGTTGTATCAAAGACACCCTGGACAGAAAACCATTAAACATCATTTCGGATATGGATGTTTGGGCCTCAGAGCCGATGATGGATATCTATATGGCTAAGTTGTACGATAACATCATAATGGCCCAGGATTTTACCTATAATGGTACTACTATAAGTGAACTTTCGGACGAGGGTACTGCAATTCAGCAGCACACACCAACCTATGTTGATTATGGTAATCATACCCTTACGCTGAATACCGGAGCGTATGCATGGATCAGAAAAGCCAATTATTTTATGCAAAAGGCCCAAACGGCCACCATTTCCGCGGCCAGGATCAAGCAATACATTGCTGAAGCCCGTTTTATCAGGGCCTTTTATTATTTCGATCTTGTTAAGAAATACGGGGGCATGCCAATTATTGAGGAGGTACAGACCTTCGATAACAATCTGGCCGATTTGCAGGTTCCCAGAAACAAGGAGGAGGAGGTATACGATTATATCTTAAAAGAACTGGATGCGGCGAGCGCCGATCTGCCTGATTCATGGGATGCCAGCAATTCCAACCGTGCGACCAAGATGGTTGCCATGTCATTAAAATCACGCGCAGCCCTCTATGCCGGATCGATCGCGAAATATGGGACGGTTCAGTTAAACGGACTGGTAGGTATTCCGGCTGCAAAAGCCAGCACCTATTTCACCGCTGCATTGAACGCATCCAAGGCTGTCATGGACAGTAAGAAATATTCACTGTACACCAAATCCTATGACCCTGTAGCCAAATCAGGCGATCCGATAAAAAATTATCAGGACATTTTTTCGGTCAAGAACAATTCAGAGGTTATCTTCCAGAAAGCTTTTCAATATCCGGACAAAGGTCACGACTGGGATTTAGTAATGGCTCCTGACGGGTTTGTAGGAGTTGGTAGCAATCTCTGTCCTGTTTTGGAACTGGTGGAAGCGTATGAATACACTGATGGGACCCCTGGCACATTAAATTATGAAGGAAAGCAGTTTGACTCCCCTGATGAGCTGTTTAAAAACAAGGACCCACGTTGTGATGCGACTATTTTGCGTTCAAACACGCCAACGGGTTGGGGCAGGCCTATGTCGATGTGGGCCGGAATTTATGATACCGATGGTAAACTCTATGCACTTAGAGGCAGTGTATTTCCTAAAGATCCGTCAATGTTGCAGATTGGCCTGGATGGTCCGTACCCTTCAGGAAAACCTGCCAAATCAGGATTCTATCTAAGAAAACTTTTAAACCTTACCAAACTTACTAATCTCTCAGGTGGTTATTCTGACCAGAATTGGGTCGAGTTGCGGTTGGCAGAGGTAATGCTCAACTACACGGAAGCCGCGTTGGAGTTGGGTACCAATCTGACAGAGGCGCTGAATGCAATCAACCAGATAAGAAGCCGGGCAGGCATAAGAGCATTGACTGCCGGTGAACTGACCATGGACAGGTTGCGCAACGAAAAAAGGGTAGAGCTGGCCTTTGAAGGCAAACGTTTCTGGGATATGAAACGATGGAGGATTAGCAAGGATATCTTTAACAATACCCAATTGCATGGCTTATGGCCGTACCTGCAATATACCGGTAGTGGTTACAAATATATTTACAAAAAGGTTACCGGTACCCCGATGGAATTGCCAAGGGTCTTCAGCGAGAGGGATTATTACAGCACGCTTGCAGGCTACAGGAGTACCAACAACAATATTATTAACAATCCGGGATGGTAATCATTTCAAGGACTAAAATATAAATGAATATGAAAAATATCTTTTATTTATTTCTGATGGTCATGCTGGTCGCAAGTTGTGAACTTGATAATTTCAGTGCGCCAGACGTTACTTTATCCGGTAAGGTGGTAGACAATGTGACCAATAGCATGATTGAAAACGGGGGCTTAAACAGTGGCATCGTAATCATGATGTATGAGGGGAATTCCAAATCGGCAATATACAGTTCGTCGTTCCCTGATGGACATTTTGTGAATTCCAGATTGTTCGCAGGCAATTACAAGCTTGTCATGACCGGGCCTTTTAAAATGGTTCAGGATACTGTGAATGTTACACTGCCCATGAGCGGCGATCTTATCGTAAAAGTACTTCCGAATGTAAGGCTGAAAGCCACATTGGTGAGTTCTGCCGGAACAACGGCAACCGTAAAAGTGGATTATGAGAAGGTGTTTTCTACCCAGGTACTGAATAAGTTAGGTGTTGTGTGGAGTACTTTCCCCAATCCGAACGTGGAGACCTTCTTTGGCGGCGGTTCGAAGATTGATGTTGTTACGTCACAGAACCTTACACAAGGTTCAAATACCTATACGATTACCGGACTGACGGCAGGAACTAAATATTACATCCGGGCCGTCGGTGTTACCAACGCAGCCGGGAGTTACGCCAACTACAGCACTACAGTTACAACACCGTAACCTGCTTTAGTTTTAGTAAATACGCTGATAAACATTTCCAATACCCCGGTAGGAGGCAACCTCTTATCGGGGTATTTCTAAAAGTAATAGATGGGAAATTGGCTCTTAATATTTAGCCGGACACCAGGGGTTTTATCGCCCAAATCATGCAAATAGAGTGTCATTAGTTGTAAAAGTAGTAGTTTTTAATCAACTAATTTTAGAATAGTTTTAGCGTCAAATAATTTTAACCACTAACAAATGAACCGGATTTTACTGCTTTGTGTTGGTTTACTTACACTAAATACCCATTTAAAAGGCCACAATAATGCAAATGATGGTTCGTTATTCGATAGGCCAACTGAGATCAGTGACAGCTTGCCAACAGTGCTTTCCAAAAACCATGGTGATTTAATTGATGCTAAGTTGAGGAGTGAGGCTCAGGTGAGGTTTGCAGAACATCAGTTGCCGAATAACCTTAAAGAATGGGAATCTCAGCGCATACAACTTAAGGCTGAGATCATTAAGAAAACCGGTGTGGTCGTTAACCATCAACTACCCTTAAACATCAAAGAAACCAATGTCATTCAACTGAATGGCTATTCGGTAAAAAATATAACTTTTCAAACCCGTCCGGGCATTTATGCTACGGCAAACCTTTACATTCCGGATGGAATGGGTCCATTCCCGGGAATCATGAACACTCCCGGTCACTGGCCAAACAGCAAAATTGATTCAATCGGTCAGCAGGCGGTTGGTCATACTTTGGCGTTGAATGGCTATGTCTGTCTCACCATGGATCCGTGGGGCGCCGGCGAAAGAGGAACAATTTTGGGTAAATCTGAATATCACGGATCGAATCTTGGAGCCTCGCTGATGAATATTGGGGAGTCTTTGATGGGGGTTCAAATTTCGGAAAATATGAGAGGCGTTGACCTGTTGTGCTCCTTACCCAACGTTGACCCTCAAAAAATTGGTACAACAGGGGCAAGTGGCGGTGGAAACCAGACCATGTGGCTTGCAGCAATGGACGACCGTGTCAAGGCCGCTGTGCCGGTAGTAAGCGTAGGTACATTTGAATCTTATGTCATGGAATTCAATTGCATCTGCGAGCTGCTTGTGGATGGATTGACATTTACAGAAGAAGCTGGTATTCTGGCCATGGCCAAAGCGATCATGCCCTGTAACCATTCGAAGGACGAAATATCCCCGGCCTTTTTACCTGTTCAGATGCTGCGCAGTTACAACAATGCCAAACAGGTATTCAAAATGCGCGGAGAGGAGAACAATATCTCCTGCAAAATTTATGACCTTATCCATACCTATAGTCCACTTGACCGGCAAGCCATGCTCGGATGGTTCGACTTTCACCTGAAAGGGATAGGCAAAGGCGCCCCGAAGAGTGAAATCCCATTCAAGATGATTCAGGATGAAAAACTATTGGTATTTCCTACCGGGAAAAGGGATGCCAATATTTTGGGTACCGATGATTACTGCAAGTTAAGGGGGAATGAGTTGAGGACTGCCTACCTGAATACTAAATCCTTCAATGTTGACAAGAAGAAAAGTGAGTTGAGGGATATCCTTCGGATCAAGGAAAAAATGATACTCAAAAAAGTTTATCGTTATTCCACCATCGGGGGGTGGGACAGGTTCGCATTGGAAACTTCTGATGATATGCCCATCCCTGTGTTACATATGGCGCCGACTGATCCATCCAAAGGATATGTAATTCTCTGTAACCCGGAGGGGAAAAATAGTATCTTACCCTCCTTGATTGATGATTACAGAAAGGAAGGGTCGGGGATCCTTGTCGTCGACCTGTCCGGAACCGGGGAAGTTACTTCCATATCATCACTTCCTTACGACAAAATAGGAAAGCTCCATACCCTCTCGCGTGCGGAGCTTTGGTTGGGCAAAACCGTTCTGGGGGAGTGGGTGAAGGAGCTAAACGTGGTTGTTCAGTTTCTGGATACCAATTATAAAACTAAAAAAGTAAGTATAGACGGGAGCCAGGAGGCCGGTCTGGCAGGACTTTTCCTTTCTTCACTGGAAGGCAATGTAGACCATCTTGTCTTGCGCCAGGCTCCTGTAAGTTACTTGTTCGATAGCCGTGTAGGAATTGACTTCTTCGGTATGGGTATCCATCTTCCCGGTTTTCTCCAGTGGGGGGATGTCTCTTTGGCCGCCGCACTTTCAGGTAAGAATATTCAATTCGTTGATCCGGTAACAATGTCCGGAAATCAGGTTGGCGCAACAAAACTATCTGCCGTTGAGGCTGAATTTGAAAAGGTGAGGGCTTTGTGCCATCAATCCGGTAGTGCAACATTTAAATAAAAAAAACATGAAAACAATTAGCAGGAGGAATTTTTTGGATGACAGCACTAAAGTTGTAGCTGTGGCATCGACATTTCCACTATATTCATTTGCTGAGAATAAAAAAGCGACGGCTCCAATAAAAATGAAGTTAGCCATGGTTGGAACTGGATATCGTGGTACAAATACCTGGGGGAAATCGGTTATCCAGGCTTACAAAGACCAGGTAGAGATGGTTGCCCTGTGCGATATCAATCCCAAGCGGATGGAGGCTGCAAGGTCAATCATGAACATCAATGCAAAAATGTATGAGGCCAAGGATTTTGATTTGATGGTTCAGGAGACAAAGCCCGATATGGTGATTGTTACCACAACGGATTGTTTTCATGAGAAATATATTATCAGGGCTTTGGAGCTTGGGTGCAATGTGCTGTCGGAAAAGCCCATGGCCATTAGTGCAGAACAGTGCCAGCAAATTGCCGATGCTGAAAACCGCACGGGGAAAAAAGTTTTTGTTGGGTTCAATATCAGGCATGCAAATGAGTCAATTGAGATGAAGAAAATACTTTCGTCCGGGGAGCTGGGAAAGATCATCGCCATTGAATACCAGGAGTGCCTCAATACCCAGCATGGTGCAGACTATTACAGACGCTGGCATGGGAAAAAGAAATATTCAGGCTCACTGTTGCTTCACAAAGCTTGTCATCAATTCGACCTGATCAACTGGCTGATAGATGCTGAGCCCGTCGATGTGCAGGCCATAGGCAAACTGGCATATTATGGGCACAACAACAGTTACCGGGGCCGTAATTGCCGGACATGCGCCTTTACCCAAAAGTGCAAGTTTTATTGGGACATGGCCAAGGATAGCATAGCCATGCAGATGTATGGCAATTGTGAAGATGTGGACGGTTACTATCGTGACGGCTGCGTATGGGACAATGAAATTGACAGTTATGATACCCAATCGGTTCAGGTTAACTACGACAATGGTACCCAGATGAGTTACACCATGAATACCTTTCTTCCTTTTGAAGGTCAATTTATCTGTTTTTCAGGTGAATACGGCAGGTTGGAAGTGCGGTTGAATGCCATTCAGCCATGGAAAGTTGAGGGTGGAATAGAATTTCGCCTGACCAAAGACACGGAGACAAGCAAATATTGGATTTTAAACGCTTCTTCCGGAGGACACGGAGGCGCGGATGAACGGTTAAAAGACATGATTTTCCTTCCGGGAACGCCTGACCCATTGGGGAGCAAAGCCGGCAGCAGGGCAGGGATCATGTCGAGCCTGATCGGAATTGCTGCGCGAAAATCCATTGAAACCGGTCAAAAAGTTAAGATTGCCGATTTGGTGACCTTTCCAAGTACCTGGAAAGGCTAGGAATACTTTGAAAATTGTGCATTGAGAATCAAAATAATTATCTGTGCCTAACTTTAGCATTGAATTACTATGCTTGTTGAAGATAAAATATTGTTCAATGAGATTAAAAATCGTAACCTAAAGGTCTACGAGGCATTGTTCAGTAATTATTATCCCGGGTTGGTAAGATTTGCTGAGGGGTATCTATTTGACAAACAGACATGTGAAGATATAGTTCAGAATATTTTTATCTATTTATGGGAAAATGCGGAAAAGATCAATTTTGAGGTATCTGTAAAAGCCTATTTTTTTCAATCCGTAAAGAACGGTTGCCTGAATCATTTGCGAAATCTTCAGATTCACGACCGTCACAATCTTCTGTACATTGAAGCATTATTCAACCAGGAGGATGCTGATGGTAAAGATGATCCGGAAATTGTCATGCAGATCAGAAATGCCATTTCAAAATTACCGGATCAAATGGCGGGTGTCTTTAAACTGAAGTATTTGGAAGGGAAAAAACTCAAAGAGATTGCCCACATCAAACAGATTAGTGAGAATACAATAAAAACCCAATTGTTACGTGCCAAGGATAAGCTTCGCAAAATTCTGATGGAGACTACATCCGTGAAGTTTTTACTTTAACTAAGAAGCTGTTTAAATTTCTTACACAGAGAATATATTACTCCATAATTAAACTAAAAATGGCTTTGAAATTCTCACTTTAGTTAAAATACGCTGGAGGAAACAACGAGTTACACAGAGAGAAAAATCGCTTGCGATTTTCCAACCCTGTGCAACTCCGGGGTTTTTCTCATGAATACACCTAATTGAAGAAATTTCTATAAACCCTATATTTTCGATTAATAAACAATTATTCTCTGTGTAATATTTTTAAACAGTCTCTAAATAAAAAACTTCATTTAGTTGTCACCCTTTTTGTCGCCTTATGTGTCTATAGTTTAAACTGACACATCATGCCTAAGGAACATTCAATAATCGATTTCGAGATTATTTGGAAGAAAATTAATGGAAATCTAATTGTCCAAGAAGAATTATTTCTGTCAAAGTGGTTGGATGAAAGTCCATTGCACCGTCAATTCTATGATAATGCAATACATTATTATCAGGAAGGTTCGAATTTCAGCGATGCAAAACTGGAAACAGAAAAAGCCTGGGAATCACTCCTAACCGAAATAAGCAAAGAAAGCCGAAGCAGATCAAGATGGATCAACCCCGTATCTGCTGTTGTTTTTGCTACCATCCTGATTGCTGGTTTAATATGGTCTTTTTCAAAAACTGAGATGCCTGCAGATACTGCACAGAAGGCGCAACAAATCAAGCCCGGTACCAATCAAGCCATATTAGTCCTTCATGATGGGTCGGTGCACAATCTTTCAACTTCAGTGAACCTCATATTGAATGAAGATGGAGCTGAGATTAAGGGTGGTGGCACAAAACTGCAATACACCGAAAAAATTGGCGCTGCGGCAGAAATAAAATACAATACTTTAAATATTCCACGAGGTGGTGAATTCTTCCTACAGCTTGCGGACGGGACTAATGTGTGGCTCAATTCAGAAACAACCCTGCGCTATCCGGTTCAGTTTTCAGGAAATGAACGAAGAGTAGAGCTGTCGGGTGAAGCCTATTTTGAAGTAGCAAAAAACGAAAAAATTCCTTTTGTTGTTGAATCCGGTGAACAAATGGTGAAAGTACTGGGTACAAAATTTAATATCTCTTCCTATAAAGAAAATCAAGTTATCTATACCACGCTTGTAAATGGAAGTATCGAAGTCTCTATCAAAGGCAAACCTGAAATTGCACAAATCCTGGTTCCCAACGAGCAGAGTACAATTGATGTTACAGAAGGGAAAATTTCAAAAAGAACTGTTGATCCTTATCAGTTTATAGCATGGAAAGAGGGACGGTTTGTTTTTCAGGACCAAACCCTGGAAACCATGATGAAAACTATGTCGAAATGGTACGACATTGAGGTTGTATTTGCGAGTGAGAACCTTAGAAATATGCGTTTTACAGGAAATCTGAGACGTTATGATGATTTTGGAGAAGTGCTTAATAAAATCAAGAAAACCAATGAAGTGGATTTCGATATTGACAATAAAATAATCACATTAAAATAAAGAAGGAGGGCATAAAATAAAAAATGCGGAAAATGTTTGTACCATCTCCCGCATTACATTCAGTTGTAATTACCAAATGGTTTAATCAAAACAGAGCAAATTTATGAAAAAAAAACGATGGAACCCCGTCTGCGATAGCGGATGGAAAAAAATCTTCTTTATCATGAGGGTTACGATGATTTTCTTGCTTGCTGGATTTTTACAAGTATCTGCAAGTGTCTATTCCCAACAAACCAATCTACATTTAAAGGCTGAGAATGCAAGTATATCTCAGGTTTTGAAAATGATTGAAGAGCAAAGCGATTTTCATTTTCTCTATCGCTCCGACTATTTTAACGAAGTCCCTGTGGTAACTATTGAGATGGAAAGCGTCAAGCTGGAAGATGTTCTGAACAGGATCATTGTTCCTTATGGCTTTGCTTATGTGATTGACGATAAGACCGTCGTCATCAGAAAATCGGATGAGCCGCGGTCGGCAGGGATGCCTGCCGATCAAAAGAAATCGATTTCAGGTAGAGTCACCGATTCTTCAGGTGCGTCGCTTCCGGGCGTTTCGGTGGTTGTAAAAGGGACCACCATCGGTATTGTTACGGATGTTGAGGGAAAGTTCAGCTTTTCAGTGCCTGCCGATGCCAATACGTTGGTATTTACCTTTGTAGGTATGAAGCCGCAAGAGGTTTCCATTTCCGGTAAAACTTCCGTTAGTATCAAAATGGAGGTGCAGACGGAAGGAGTTGAAGAGGTCGTCGTTGTCGGTTATGGTACACAGAAAAAGATAGCCGTTACCGGTGCGATTTCTTCTGTGGGAGGAGTAGAACTGGCAAAATCCCCTGCGACAAATATTGCAAATACTTTGGCCGGGCGGGTAACTGGATTAGCAGCCGTACAATATAGCGGTCAACCAGGGGTCGATGATCCAAACTTTTATGTAAGGGGGATTGCCACCCTTGCAGGGGGAAGTTCTGCCCCTTTAATCATTGTAGATGGTGTAGAGCGTTCCTTTTCAAGGTTAGATCCCAATGAAATTGAATCAATCTCTATCCTGAAAGACGCTTCATCCACAGCAGTCTATGGTGTAAGGGGCGCCAATGGGGTCATTTATGTAACGACAAGGCGTGGTGTTGAAGGCAAACCCGTAATTAACATCACTTCAAGTGCAGGGGCACAGCAACCGACCCGGTTGCCAAAGATGGCTGATGCCTACACCTGGACTACGCTTTACAATGAGTCGCAACTCAATGATAATCCCAACGCGACTCCGATGTTTTCGCAGGCGGAGATTGAATTATATAGAAATCATAAATCCCCCATTTTGTATCCGGATACCGACTGGTATAAATATATGCTAAGGCCATTTGCTTTTGAATCGGCGCATAATATAAATATCAGCGGTGGGGATGCGAAGGTAAAATATTTTATTTCGGTTGGGTACAGGGACCAGAGTGGACTATTTACAAAAACGCGCCTAAATTACGATGATTCCTTCTGGTACGACCAGTATAATTTGCGTGCCAATTTGGACATTAATTTAACGAAGAGCACAACATTGGGTATCACTACCGGCCAGATAACCGGAATAACAAAAGAACCTTACAGATCGGTTGGACGGGCGCAGGTATGGGGACGTATGTATGCGGGAACTCCAATATCTTCCCCTGGGATTATTGATGGGAAATCAATAATGAACCGTTATAATTTGCCCATTGGCGGGAATGCCGGTTTGGATTTTAATGGAAGCCAAGGAGTGATAAGAACGGCAACCAATGATGTAAACTTTAATGTTGAGTTAAAACAAAAACTGGATTTTTTCACGAAAGGACTTCAGTTTAAAATTAAGGGGGCATACAATAGTTCGTTTGTACAAACACAAACACGAACTACTCCAACCAAAGCTTTTTGGCCTTATCAATTAAAGGATATCGACCCGAATGCGTCTAACGGCGATAGTATTGTGTACCAGGTAGCCAATTGGAACGGCAATTTGGCAACGAGTGAATCATATGGAAGGGCAATATACTGGTACATGGAATCTGGTCTGAACTATGATCGCAGTTTCGGCAAACAAAATGTAACCGGCCTTTTGTTGTACAACGAGAGCAAGCGCTTTTATCCGGGTACGAACAGTGACATTCCTACAAGTTATGTCGGATTGGTAGGAAGGGTTACTTATAATTATGACCTAAAATATTTTTTGGATCTAAATGCCGGGTACAATGGCTCTGAAAATTTTGCGGAAGGAAGACGTTTTGGATTATTTCCGGCAGTATCGGCAGCTTGGCAATTGACTAGGGAGAAATTCATGAAAAATGTACCATTTATAAACTATATGAAATTGAGGGGTTCTTTTGGGATCGTTGGAAATGATCAGATCGGGGGCAGAAGATTCCTCTATCTGCCTGATACCTATAGTATCAGTTCAGGTGGGTATAATTTCGGTACGACTGTTCCCCAAAATCAAATCGGCGCGGCAGAATCAAACCTGGGTAACCCTTTTGTAACATGGGAAAAGTCTCGAAAAGGCAACATTGGCCTTGATCTGAAATTTTTAAAAGAGCGATTATCAGTTACCCTGGACCGTTTTTATGAGTCGAGGGATAATATTCTTATAACACGGTCGACTACACCCTCCCTCTTCTCTGTGACATTGCCCCCGGTGAATCTTGGTCAAGTCGATAACAGAGGTTATGAAATTGAATTGGGATGGAGGGATAATAAAAAAGATTTTGGTTATTACGTTGACTTAAATATGTCTTATGTAAAAAACAAAATAATATTTATGGATGAGATAAAACAACCATATGATTATTTGAAAAGGACAGGTCAACAGGTAAACCAGGTTTTTGGGTATGTGTTTGATGGATTGTGGTCGATAGACGAAGTTGCAAATCAGTCCAAATTTCCGAAAGATAACTATACCCCTCATCCGGGGGATATGCGGTACAAGGATTTAAATGCCGATGGTATAATAAATTCCCTCGATCAAAAACCAATTGGTTTTCCCGAAAACCCCCAATACACCGCAGGCCTGAGATGCGGGTTAAATTACAGGAATTTTGATTTTTCCATGTTGTGGAATGGTGTCACAAATACCTCCAGGTTAATCGGTGACAGGTTTGGCCTTGCTTTTGGGTTATACGGGGAAGAATCATTGTCTCAATGGATAGTAGATTCAAGATGGACCCCGGCAACTGCCGCTACTGCCACATATCCAAGGCTTTCCCAAATAGCAGGTGTAGCCGGTGGATATAATACAAGGCAATCCGATTTTTTCCTCAGGGATGCCTCCTATGCACGCTTGAAAAATATTGAGCTTGGATATACCATTAAAAATCTGAACCGTTTGGGAATAGCCACACTTAGGGTTTATGTAAATGGTTATGACCTTCTTACCATTGATAAATTGAAAATTCTGGATCCGGAATCAAATACTACCCATAATCCGGTGCACCCATTGATGAAGACATACAACATGGGCTTAAGTGTGACCTTCAAATAATACTATAATATTTCTAACTGAAATAAAAAATACCGCATATTATGAAAAATACAATCAAATATTTATTCTTTATCGGAATATTATACCTGTTTACTGCATGCAAAGACGAGCTAAAATTTGGGAATAATTTTCTTTCAAAGCCTCCCTTGTCCACAGCGGTAAACAAAGATACCGTTTTCTCAAATATTACATACGCAGAGCGTTTTTTATGGGGGGCATACAGCTCTCTGCCTTTTGGACAAAGTGCGCAGGATGGTAATAATTTTGGTTCCGGCTCAAGTTTTTATCTCGATTGCCTGACGGATATGATCAATACGGATCTTGTTCCTGCAGTTCCATATTATGTTAATTTATATGATGCCTACGTAGAAAACAGCTACATCGGTAAGTACCGCTGGAATTTCGGAGGATGGCCCGGGATCAGAAAGGCAAATATATTTATTGCGAATATCGGCCGGGTTCCCAACGTTGATGCGACCTATAGAAAACAGCTAATTGCCGAAGCCAGGATGATCATGGCGGTACATTATACGGAACTTTATCGCAATTATGGTGGCATGATTTGGATCAACCATGAATTGGCAGTTACTGAAACCGGTCCCTTTCCCAGGTTGACAAGCGTTGCAACCATGGACTCTATCGTTTCATTAATAGACAAGGCAGTTCCGGATCTCCCATGGATAATCACTGACCAGGTGAACTGGGATGGCCGTTTTACCAAAGCTGCTGCAATGGCCCTCAAGGCACGCGTTCTTTTGTTCGGCGCCAGTCCACTTTTCAATAGCGCTGCGCCTTATATGGATGGTGAGGCCGCACAAAAGAAATTGGTGTGGAACGGGAGCTACGATCCAAATCTTTGGAAGAGGGCAGCGGATGCCGCTGCGGCGCTGATCTCCAGAGTTGAATCAGAAGGGGGATACAGGATCGTGAAAACCGGAAACCCAAGAAAAGATTTTCAGAACGGATATTATACGAGGGGAACCGGCGAAACCCTTATCTCTACCAGAACAGTATTTCTGTACCCGGATGACGATAGGACACTAGGGCCGATTAAATGGTCAGGTACGGGAACTTATACACAGGAATATGTAGACATGTTCCCAATGGCCAATGGGCTACCAATAACGGACCCGGCGTCGGGTTTTAATCCAAATGATCCCTATGTAAACAGGGATCCGCGGTTGTATGAAACGGTACTTGTCAACGGGGATTATTACCAGGGAAGGACCGCGGAGCTCTTTCTCGGGGGTCGTGAAAGGCTTTCCAAAAAAGACTTGCCAGCTTTAACAGGTTACGGTCCCAGAAAATTCGTACTTGAAAGAAATACCGCCACAAATTTGGGGTCGATCGTACAATGGCCATATTTAAGATTGCCCGAAGTTTATCTGTCCTGCGCCGAAGCGCTCAATGAAGTCAACAATGGACCTACAGCGGAAGCATACAGGTGTGTTAATCTTGTCAGAAACAGGGTTAACCTGTCCAATTTGCCGGCAGGCCTCTCCAAGGATAAGTTCCGCGAGGCCGTATTGAACGAACGGGCATGTGAATTTGGATTCGAAAGGGTAAGATGGTATGATATCATACGCTGGAAAAAGGAAGATGTTTTTAAAAAGCAACTTCATGGGATGGATATCACAAAATCAGGATCTACACTTTCCTATGCCACATTTCCTTTGACACCTATAAGGTACTGGTCGACCAACTGGTCGCCAAAATGGTATTTGAGTGCATTCCCTGCAAATGAAATTTTGAAAGGGACTGGATTGATCCAAAACCCGGGATGGGAGATTAATTAGCAACTAACTTAGTTATGATATTAAAAATGCAAAATATGAATGTACATATAGCAAATAGGTTCCTGTTGTTTGGGCTTTTATTCATCCTTTCGGTATTCGATGGACTAGCTCAAAATCAGTCGATTACAGGAATAATCAAAAATACTGGCGGCGTTCCTGTACAGAAAGCGGCTATTTCGATTCTGGAAAACCCTGGTGTGGTCGTTTACAGCGATCAGGATGGCAAGTTTGTGATCAACGGCAAAATAGGTGAACATGTCAAAGTTACAGATCCGGATTTGTTCCACAAAACGCTAAAGATTACCGATAACAATATGGTTATTACCATTGAAGATAAGGATGGGCTAGTTCCGGTGGGATATGGCTTGAAAGTTTCTAAAGAAGAGATGACAATGGCTGTTGGAATGGCCAATTCGGATAAACTGACAAGAAGTACTGCGCTAAACCCGGCTAATTCCCTTTATGGTCAAATAACCGGCCTGGAGGTGATGCAAAATGGCGGCCTACCCTGGGAAACTAACCCTACACTATTTTTAAGAGGGGTTGGTACGACCTTGGACAGATCGATTCTCATTTTGGTAGATGGGTTTGAACGTTCAATCAATACACTTAGCATGGATGAGATCGAAAGCGTGGTCATGCTGAAAGATGCTGCCTCCCTTGCACTATATGGTCTGAGGGGAGCCAATGGTGTTTTGTTGGTTACTACCAAAACTACCGGGATAAACCAAACGCGTAAAATAAGCGTTGGATTTGAAAGAGGCATTACACAAGCAACCCGTTTGCCCCATTTTTTGAATGCCTATGATTTTGCCCAGAGGTACAATGAAGGCTTGTCTAACGATGGTTTACCACTGCGGTACTCACAGGCCGAATTGAATGGGTTCAAGTCTGGGAGTAATTCCAAGTACTTTCCAAATGTTGATTGGTTGAAAGAGTCCTTACGAAATTATGGATCAAATAATAAATTGAATATATCAATCAATGGTGGCAACAAATCCCTAAGGTATTTTACCCTTTTAAATTATCAGGACGATAATGGATTGTTAAAACCGGTTGATGTTAATTCAGGTTACTCTACACAATTTATTTATAAAAAAATAAATTTAAGAACAAATATTGACGTTAACCTTACGCCTTCGACCAAATTGGCGATAAGGCTTGGCGGGATGATTGAGAGGACTAACCAGCCCGCGAGTTCGTCGGCTGCCATAATGAGCGCCATTTACAACATTCCGTCTGCTGCTTTTCCCGTAAAATATGCCGATGGCAATTATGGGGGAACGGATGTTTATGGGAACAATCCTGTCGCGTTAATCGCATCTACAGGATATAGAAAAGCACAGAACCGCGACCTGCAAATGAATGTCAGGCTGGAGCAAAAATTGGATGTTTTCCTGAAAGGGTTACTGTTCGAAGCAGCTTTTGCCGATAATAATTACGTTGGAAATACTGATAGCTGGACCCAGACTTTTCAGTATGAAAGGTTAAAGTTGGTCATGAACACTTCCGGTGCAATAACTGATTCTGTAAAAACCATTTACAGTCGTAATTCGACCCTTGGATTTGGCAGTGGCGTCTCTAACATAACCAGATCAAGGGTTATTTTAGGCAATTTTAAATATGCAAAAGATTGGGGAAGCAACTCAATTAACTCAACATTGTTGTTTCAACAGGAAGAAAAAATAGGTTTTAATTATACATTTTTACATCAGATCATTGCAGGCAATGCCCATTATTCAAAATCGGGTAAATATTTTGCAGATTTTTCGATCTCTTATTCCGGTTCAAATTATTTGGCAAGGGGATCCAGATTTGGTATTTTCCCTGCGCTGTCCGGCGCCTGGAATATATCGAAAGAAGATTGGTTTGCAAAGGACGGTAAGATTAACGATTTAAAAATAAGGGCCTCCTGGGGTATGTCCGGAAATGACCTGATTCCGCTATATCCTATTTCAAACGCATATTTCAGGGGTGCGCCTATCTATCCTTTGGGACAAAATAATCAAAACCTTGGCGTAACAAGTAGCATAGGTAACATTGCAGTAGGCAAAATGACCTTTGAAACATCATATAAATCCAATATTGGGATTGACGCAAGGTTGTTTAAAAAATTAGCCATCAATTTGGACGCTTTTTATGAAATCAGAAAAGATATCCTGGTTCCGAATGTCCGTCAATTGTCTGATATTATTGGGATTAACAGAATATATTACGGAGGGGGGATCGTTCACAACAAAGGAATAGAGATAGATTTAAATTACAGCAACTCCTGGAATGATTTTACCTACTATTTCGATGGCCAATTTTCCTTTGTGAAAAATAAAATCGTGAACATTTTTGAGGAAAAACAGCCGTACGAATATTTGAAATCAACAGGGAAAAGTATTGGTCAGGCGTTCGGATTGCAGGCAATTGGGTTTTTTAAGGATTTGGCCGATATTAACAATAGTCCCACTCAAATATTTTCACCTGTAAAACCCGGAGACATTAAATACAAGGACCTTAACAGTGATGGTGTTATCAACCAATTGGACTATAAGCCATTGGGATACAGTACAATAAATCCTGAGATATATTATTCCGGTACAATTGGGATAAAATATAAGGCATTTGGTTTGGATGCGCTGTTCCAGGGAGTTGCCAACTACACACGCTATGAAAATACCCCTGGCCTTTTCTGGCCCCTGGTTGGAAATACCAATATTTCCACTTTTTCAGACAACCGATGGACCCCGGCAACCGCTGCAACCGCGACCCTTCCAAAGCTTAATACGATTTATCAGAATGTTAACAATCAAAGACCAAATAGTATTTGGCTTGTAGATGGCTCGTTTCTTAAATTGAGGTCGCTTAATGTCTATTATACTTTTTCGGATAAGGTGATCTCAAAATTGAAATTGACCAATGCCCGCGTCTTCCTTAGGGGAATGAACCTCTTTTCCCTAGACCATGTTAAGATTGTCGACCCTGAGGCATTGGGGGCCGTTTATCCAATCTTATCATCTTATCAATTGGGTATTAACATTGGGTTTTAAACATTAAAACAAACTTTTATTATGAAACTATCACGATTTGTATCAAAAAATATGGTAGATAAAGTTCTACGGTTTGGTTCAGGAAGGGCTCGTATATGTAAGATGGAAGAGTTGAACTCACCAAAGAAACCTCTAAAACTCCTATCTGTTTTAGCAGGGATATTTGTACTGTTCTTTCCATTGAGTTGTCATTACCTCGATTTTACCAACCAGTCCCCCTGGACCGAAGAAATGATAACCAAGGAGTACACACTTGCTTCCGTACTTTTATCCGCTGTTTATGCTTATCTCCCGACTGATTTTATGCCGATTGACGGGGCCACTCGTTCTTCTGCATCTGACGATGCCATCCACGTAACTTCTTTGTCAAGTGTATATCGTTTTAATGATGGTAGTTGGAGCGCTTTAAATCCGATAGATGATGTTTGGACCAATATGTACTACGGAATCAGGGCAGCCAACAATTTTCTGAGGATATCAAAAGGGCTTACTTTTGAGGAGAACCGTTATAGTAGCAGGACCGATTATGCCGGTCAAATGAAACGATTCTATTATTTTCCTTACGAAACTAGATTCTTACGCGCATTTTACCATTTTGAACTGATTAAACGGTACCACAATGTACCATTGGTTACCAAGGAGCTTACGCCGGAAGAGGCAATGAGTTATCCAACTACCTCCTTTGATGATATGGTAAAATTCATTGTTACCGAATGTGACTCGGCAAGTCTTAAGCTTCCTGTAACTTTTAAAAATGTTACTGGCTCGGAAACAGGACGTGCAACCAAAGGCGCTGCCCAGGCGCTTAAGGCACGGGTATTGCTATATGCTGCAAGTCCTTTAAATAATCCATCAAACGATATTCAAAAATGGATCAATGCCGCAATAGCTGCCAAAGCAATCATTGATGGAGGGGCGTACAAGCTTGAAACAAATTATGCGGGAGTTGTGAACAATTATAAAACGCCCGTGGAATTGATTTTCGAGACAAGGCAATCTGCCGCCAATACATTCGAAAGGGCAAATTTTCCGGTCGGTTACATTGGTGGCAATACCGGCACCTGTCCTACCCAAAACCTTGTTGATTCATACGAAATGGCAGCCACCGGATTAGGAATAAATGAGCCGGGTTCAGGTTACAATGCTGCAAATCCTTATGTTGGGCGCGATCCCAGATTTGCGGCAACGATCCTTTATAACAATTCCACCTGGAAAGGATTACCCGTTCAGGTTTGGACCGGAGGCGTCAATGGTCCGCCGGTATTTAATGCTTCCTTAACAGGATATTACCTTAAAAAGTATGTTATTGAGGCTGTTCGGCTGGATCCGAATCTTGGGATTACAACGGCTGAGCATACCTGGGTTAATTTCCGATATGGGGAGGTTCTATTAAACTATGCCGAGGCGATGAACGAAGCTTACGGTCCTTCTGCAACAGGACCAGGCACGCTCTCTATGAATGCGACCCAGGCTGTAAACCAGATAAGGACCAGGGCTAAAATGCCACCCTTCCCTGCCGGAATGTCGCAGTCCGAATTCAGGGATAAACTAAGAAATGAGCGAAGGGTTGAATTGGCCTTTGAAGATCATCGTTTTTGGGATGTCAGGCGGTGGAAAATCGCCAATACGCTCACGAGCATTTATGGTGTCGATGTTGTCAATAACAACAATGTCTATACCTATACGAGGAAACTTGTTGAACAACGTGTTTGGAAACCGGATAACAGGATGTTGTGGTATCCAATTTCACAGGCTGAAATGTACAGGAACCCTAAATTGGTTCAAAATCCGGGCTGGTGATTATTGGCATGAACCTGATATTGAGGTTATCAGCGAAAGTGATTTTATGTTCCTTCCGGCCGGCTACAGTGACTTTCCTGAGGAAGTAAGCAGGGTCGGTGGATGATGACTTCTATCGGGTTCAGTACCCTTAATATCTTGGACTATAACATAATCTTTATAATGGCACTGAAGGTATAGATAACTACAATATACCAACCCTGCTTTCTATTTGTGTTATGTTAAATATTAATAGACTAGAGACTGTTTAAATTTTATTTCAATCGGAATTCTTTGTGAATCTTGGTGTCAATAGTGACTTAGTGGCCTCGTTTTCCTGCCACAAAGACACTAAAACACCAAGGTTTCACGAAGGAAATTTCAACCATTATCCAACTATTAAAAATTTAAACAGTTTCTAAATGGGATCAGATTTTAAGGGAATACTTATACAATGAATAACCGCAGGGAATTTATTAAGAAGAGCGCATTAGCAGGGATAGGACTCTCAGGGCTTGCTATGACGGATAGTCAACTTTTTGTTCAAAATGAGGGAAAAGAACTGTCCAAATGCAATCCAGGGAATATTATTAAAGATGATGCCAATCAGGACAACAATTTCAATACTTCCGAAAGTTCGGTTGAGTTGGAATACATGGATATTAGTGTCAAAGAAATGGCAGGTCTGGACATTTTGCGTCCGGTCACCGGTGGTGTTCCTCTTGCCGAGGGATTATCACCCAATGGCAGTCGGTTTATTCTTCTAGACAAGAATAACAAGTCAGTGCCTTGTCAGAGTGAGGTGCTGACGCGTTGGAAGGACGGAAGTGCCCGTTGGATACTACTCGATTTCCAGGCCAACCCGCATGCAAACGGAGTAGATTATTTCAGGTTGAAATGGAATGCCAATGCACGGGAAGCCCAACCTTTACAACCTGTTAAGGTTGGGAGGGGTAAAACTATATTGGCCGGGTCGGGAACCAATTATCTCTCTACAACTCCTGGGGCCCTTCTCCGGATCTCCAAACGTTTGGACATTAAATTAGTGATGACGGATAGAGAGGGAAAACGATGCGAATGTGTTGTTGAAACGTGCAAAGTGGAAACTGATGGTAAACTACGATCAACATTAGCGCTCACTGGTTCTTTTCGTAGCCCGGAGGATCAACGGGTGATCGATTTTCGCCTGCGTGCATCGGTTTACGCCGGGTTGTCACAAATTTATCTGGAACCGCAAATCCTGATCAATGCCGATAAAGAAATGATCCAGTACATCAACGACCTGAGTCTGGAATTTATACCACTGAACCCCATCAGATCTGCAGCTATTGGTGGCATGCCCGGATGGAAGGGTTTTCCTGCTTCAGACTCAGCGGTGAGGTTATTTCAAATTGATGATGAAAACTATCGTATAGATGGCGCCCCTGGTACCGGGAAACAAGCACCGGGGTGGGTGGAGATAAATGATGGCAAAGGTAATATGGCTTTAGCCCTTCGTGATTTCTGGCAACAGTGGCCTAAAAGCCTGGAAGTTAATTCTAAGGTACTCAAGTTGGGTCTTTTACCTCGATTTGAAGTAGGTGCTTTTGATCACATGACCCCCTGGTATAAACATGATTATCTGTTTGAAGGCAATTCATACCGTTTGCGTGAGGGTCAATCAAGGCGCTGGCAGGTATGGTTCGACCTTTCGGGCAATGGAGAAGTTTTAAGTAAATCTATTAATACTCACCTAGTAGCAACAGTTGATCCTGCACAGGCGATCGCTACAGGAGAGTGGGGTTATGTGGCTCCCGCCGGCAGCAAGGGAATGACAGAATATGATAACTGGGCAGATAACCTTTTCGAAAGCTACTGCCGCTCAATACACGAACAACGCGATTACGGGGCTATGAACTGGGGCGACTGGTGGGGCGAACGCAAATGCAACTGGGGTAACCATGAGTATGACACACCTTTACAGATCTTTACACAATTTGCCCGAACAGGAGATCCAAAATATTTTTATGTAGCAGAGCAAGCCGCACGTCATGTTAGCGAAGTCGATGTCGTCCATTTTGTCAACCAGAAACTGAATGAATATTTTTCACAATGGGAATCTAAGGCTTACCCGTCGCGCCCAGGAATGGTTCATGAACATAGCATTGGTCACGTCGGAGGATTTCACCCGGTCAAAAAAATTCGCGAACTCTATATAGAACTGAATGTTGCAGGTAAGAATCCCTATCTATGTCTCGATCCTTTTAACCTGGGTCATATTTTTACCCTCGGGATGGCCCAATATTACCTTCTTTCCGGAGATCCATGGGTAAAGGAGACGGTCGAACGTATCGGTGAAAATCTTATGATGCTGATAGAGGACGCCAAGTTTCAGTTTAAAGGCCATAATCATGCCGGACGGGAAAATGGATGGACCATGTTGGCCCTGGCCGGAGTTTATAGAATTAGTCCAACAGAGCGCTGCCTGAAAGCCATGCAGCGAATCGCTGATGACGCCCTCATGGAGCAGAATGCTAACTGTGGTGGTTGGCTGTACGAGTTGAGTGAGGGCCATTGCAATTGCAACAAACCCAATCATGTGGGAGAAGCCGGTTTCATCTCCTCAATCAGGATGAATGGCTTAAGCTATTATTTTCGATTGACAGGTGACAAGCGAATTCCCAATTCCGTAAGACGCGGGGTCATCCATATGAATAACGATACATGGAAGGATCAGGTAAGCGATTGGCGTTATTCCTCATGCCCAGTTACTGGACCAATTGGCCAAATGGGTGTAATAATCATGTCTTTGGTGAACAGTATAAGTCTTAATAACGATGAGCAAGAGCAGTTACGAATACTGAAAAAGGCTTGGGAAGCCAAGTTCGCCCGATTTTTGAAAGCTCCCCAGACCAGGCCTGGTCAGGGTAAAAATTACTCTTTAATCATGTACGGCTCACCCGAAGCAATGAACCTGTGTGTAAACGGGACTAAAAATATATGAAAATATCTGCATACCGGTGAAATGCGCAGCATACTTGATCAGAGAAGACTTTTTTGTCATTTTTATATCAGGTTAACCTATAAGTGGGATAACAATGTAAATTATTTTAGGAAATATTATTTTATAAATCATTAATGCTTTGGGTATGGAAAACGGATTAAATGAAAAACATTCTGACAATAGAAGATCTTTTATCAAGAAGATTGGAGCAGTTTCTGCATTAAGCCTCACGCAAATTAATGCCTTCCCCTTTGATCAGAATGCGGTTGAGCGACCAGTAGGAGACTTACCGCCTGATGGACCCGAATCGGGAGTGAAGGGCATTTCAGAGTTGTTTGATATTAAAAATCTCCCCCGAATTAGGAACTTCCGGACTTACATGGCCAGCAGCTATGACCGCGAGGGTGGAAACTTTGATTGGAGCAACTTTGAAAGGATTGAAAAAGATGCAAGTGTAATTTTGGATGTAACCGGTCCCGGAATGATAACCCGCATGTGGTCTGCCAATCCATCGGGCATTCTGAGTATTTATCTGGACGATGCCCAGGCGGAGGTGCAAGAAGATTTCGAAGCGTTCCTGAACCGTGCGCCGATGTCATTCGGTCAAGGACTTCCTCCATCAGTAAAAGCACAGGCTACCGGAGGCTCTTTGCCGACCTTTGATAAAAAGATAACAAAAGAAGGAGAGCCATTTGGCAACACATCCTACTGTGTCATCCCATTTACGAAGCGGTGTAAAATTACACTTGCGAAGGCGGGTACCTGCTATTACCAGTTCAACTACCTGCTTTTCGACGAACCGCATGGGCTACCCACTTTTGAGGTTAAAAAAATGGACCAGTCGAGCGGCGGGTATGAGAACATCAAAAAGATGTTGAAATGGGACATGCATGATGTACCTTCCTCCTGGCAACACAAAAAAGGAGTTGTAAGTTTAACTGCAGGATCAAAGGCATCGATCTTCAATGAGAAGGGGCCTTTGACCATTCGTCAAATGACCTTTTCAATAAAGTGGCCCGATGGGGAAAGGCAGGCGAAGCACCTAAAGGAAAAACTGCTGCTGCGTGGTTATTGGGACGATGATTTTAGCCATAATCCCTCCATCAAGTCTCCATTGGCCTGGTTCTTTTTCGATTACTCCCTTAACAAATCCGATGCATATCAGACAGCCTTGATCATCAAGGATGGCAATACTTATTCGTCCCGTTTTCCAATGCCGGTAAAAATAAAATCTGCCCTTGAACTCATCAACGATTCGATTCTTGACATGGGCGAAATTACTTATGACATTGCTTACGAATTGGATGAGGCTTGGGATCCCTCCCTGGCACACTTTAAGGCGATTGCCCATATTGAGGACAGCTCTTTCGGCCCCGACAGGGGAAATTACCGGTCTGAGGTGATGTACCGGAGAAATCAGACCGGGGCTGAAAACTACCCATTGCTGAGAACCTGGGGCGAAGGCCATTTTATCGGCGACTGTTTCTCCATCGATGGCAGGGAGTCCGCCTCCCGTGCAATAGGCGAATGTGATGAGGCTGTATTTATTGACGACGACCCTAAGCGGTTGATGTGGGGGACAGGCATCGAAGACTATCTCAGTGATGCCTGGGGATTCCACAAATTCACTGGTCAGTTTAGCGGTGTTTTGAAAGGGAATGGCCTTTCCGGTTACCGCTTTCATATCACCGACGCGATTACATTCAAAAAGAAGGTGACATTTACACTAGAACATGGTTCCAGCAACAATTGCTCGGCCATATACAAAAGCATAGCCTTCTACTATCTCAAGCCGACCAAACCAAATCCAATAATCGACGAGGGATGGTCGCCACAAGATATGGGTAGGTATTTTACCCTATGATGGTAATGAATTGATCTTTTGGTGTTTTGATTCATGTTCAGATCAGCATCAGTGCATTTCTCCCTTCCTTGGATAGATTGGGGGAGGTTGTACGATGAAGATTTAAAATTTGATATTAATATTTTCTTATTACTTACTAAATGTAAAAAAAAACTAAAATAAGCATGAAGACGTTGTTGAAATTATTGTTTTGCTTTTTCTTATTTACCCTGTTAACAGGCTTGCTGTATGCTTCTGAACCGGGTGATTTTGCTGCAGCAGCAGGAATAACCGGCGGATCCGGTGGGAAAAGTATTGTTGTAACCAACCTGAATGACAGTGGCCCGGGTTCATTACGGAATGCATTAAATACGCATGAGCCCAGAATGATTACGTTTAAGCCTGGATTAACAGGAATTTTAAACATACCAGGTGGTCACATGTTTATAAGCTATGGTAATTTTACGCTTGATGGGGCAGGGGCTAAGATTACCATCAGCGGAAATTCAATTTTTATGTCATCCTCTGCAGCCAGTAACTGCATTATTAAAAATCTGACATTTGGCAATACCACGGCTAAGTTCAGCGCTATTACAATAGTCAGTGACGCCCATACAATCTTGGTTGACCATTGTACTTTTTATAACAACAGTTCAGGACAGACCGGAAATCCTATTGGTATTTGGAATGGGCCCGGTCAGGATGGCATAACAGGAATTACAATTAGCTGGTGCCATTTCAAAGTTCCCAACAAAAAGTCGGTTTTAATCGGTTCAGCCGATCAAACATTGAAAAAGAACACGCGAATAAGTCTTCATCACAACTGGTTTGACGGAATAGATGCTAGAAATCCCCGGGTTCATGGGGGTACGCTCGTCCATGCCTGGAACAATTATATCAGTAATTGGTCAGAATATGGCGTTGGGGCTTCGGCATTGGCCGATGTGCTTTTGGAAAACAATATTTTTGAAAATGCGAACAATACCAACGGAGCAGTTGCCAGTTACGGCAATATAGATGCTTCCAGTGTAAATGTATCCGGAAACTATCTAATTGGGGTACCTGTACTCCAAACCATAGGAACTTTTCCAAAAGACCAGCTAACATACAAAGCTACTTTGGAGGTGGCTGATGATGCGCTCAAATCGCGGATTATGGCAGGCGCCGGAGCGCCATAATGCCATGTCTTGACGCAAAATAAAATGAAATATTAAAAAGTATTAAAGGAGGACTAAAATGGAATGAGCATGATTTCATAATTACCAATCGAAATTATTATAAGATTCATGCTCATTCTATAATTACATTGAAAAACAAATTATAATCATGAAAACTTTTTTAGAATTAATGTTATGTGCTATTCTGACAGCGTTGTCTCCGAATGAAACTGAGGCTGCTGGAAATATGGCTTTGTTATATCCCGATTCAATAGTATCGAAACCAGAGGGTTTTGCTGCAGCAGCAGGAATAAACGGTGGTTCCGGGGGAAAAAGTATAGTTGTTGTCAACCTGAATGACAGTGGCCCCGGATCATTACGTGATGCTTTAAATTCCCCCGGACCTAGAATTGTTACTTTTTCATTTGGATTAACAGGAACAATAAAAAGCCCGGGTGGCTTATTTTACGGAGATGTTACGCTTGATGGGGCAGGCGCTAAGATTACAATCACCGGAGGTTCAATTTTTATTGCAAAATCTGCAACAAAAGGTCCGATAAGTAACTGCATTATCAAAAATCTGACATTTGGCAATACAAAGGCTGATAAAAGTGCTATTACTATCGTTAATCCCGCTCATACCGTGTGGATTGATCATTGTACTTTTTATGATAACAGTTCAGGTTTTCTAGGACAACCTATTGCTGTCTGGAGTGATCCTGTAGGGGAAGGTATTACTGGCATTTCAGTTAGCTGGTGTCATTTCAAAACGCCTAACCGTAAGGCACTGTTGATCGGCGCTGCGGATCAAATTCTTAAAAAGACCACGCGGGTTAGTTTTCATCATAACTGGTTTGATGGAGTTGATTCACGAAGTCCCAGAATTGGCGCGGGTACACTCGCTCATGGCTGGAATAATTATTTAAGTAATTGGACAGAATATGGAGTTGGGGCATCGGCTTATGCTGATTTGCTTTTGGAGAACAACATTTTTGAAAGTGCCAGCAATATTTATGGAGTTGTAACCAACTACAATGGCCCATATGCTTCCAGTGTGAATGAATCAGGTAGCTACATTATCGGTGCGCCAAAACTCCAAACTGTAGGAACTTTTCCAAAAGACCAGCTAACATACAAAGCTAATTTAGAGGTGGCTGATGATGCGCTCAAATCGCGGATCATGGTAGGCGCCGGGGCACCATAACACAATATACATGAAATTGAAGAAACTAGAGCTTATAATAATTATTGTTGCAGCGTCAGTTGTATCCTTTGCCGGTTGTAAAAAGAATGATATACCGGCAAAGCAATATGCCTTATTTTTAACTACAGCCAATGGAACCGTTGTAAGAAATCCGAGCCAGGAATCATACCCTGATGGCGCAATAGTACAACTTACTGCCGTAGCAAATCCGGGATTTTTTTTTGCTACCTGGAGCGGAGATACAACGAGTGTCAAAAATCCTTTAATAGTCAAACTTAAAGAGGACAAAAATATCACCGCGAATTTCAGTTCCGACGACACAAAAACGCTCCAGTCCCTTATTGATCAATGTCCCAACAATGGAACCGTGACCATACCTGCCGGCACCCATTATATTGATGCGTTGGTTTCGTTAAATCTCAAAAGCAATATGACCCTGAAATTGGAAAGTGGCGCCATACTTAAGGCTCTACCCAACGATAAAAACGGATATTATATTGTTAAATTAACAAATGTTGGTAATGTCAAAATAGTTGGAGGAACAATACAGGGGGAACGATCAAGCCATTTTGGAACAACGGGAGAGTGGGGCATGTGTATTGGGATTTTGGGATCCAGTAATGTTTCAGTCAGCGACCTTACCGTAAGGGATGGCTGGGGTGATGGGATTTATGTGGGTTATTCCGGAACGCAAACTTGCAGGAATATCTCAATCGAAAACGTAATCTCCGATAATAACCGCCGTGTTGCGTTAGGCATTATCTCGGTGGATGGTATGATTGTAAAAAATTCTGTATTTAAAAATTCCAATGGCACCGATCCTCAATCTGGTATCGATATTGAACCAAACGATGGAAATACCGTGACCAACGTACAGGTCTTCAACTCACAGTTTCTGAATAACATTAACAACGGAGTTGTGGTTCAGAACATAGTTGGCACGGTTTCCAATATTCTCTTCAACGGAAATTACTTCATGGGGAATAAATGGGGATGGTGGGTCAACCCAAAAGCAACCAATGTGGTAATCACAGGATGTACGGGTCAATCCCATTAATGGTATTAGAAGTTTTCGGTATTTTTTGGAACACAAAAATCTTAATCTCGCTATGTGTGCCACCCTCCATTCTCGTCTTAATAACGAGCAGGTAATATAGTAGCATGAAAAAGCACGGATGGATTGTTGAAAATAAATTGTGATTTAAACCTTTGAAAAGTATAACCTTTGATTGAGTATATTGATTCAGATAATCGTATTACAACCAACAATAGAGTAATTAATTTATGAAAGTTACATCGCTGGCAGTATCAATGTTAATTGTTTTTTCTTCAGTCGCTTATGGAATAAAATCTGCGAAAAAAACTCAAAACAATCAAGGTTTAAATATTGCTTTTCTTAAAAATGAGCATGATAAAAAAGTCGATATAATGGTCGATGATAAACTGTTGACCTCCTATTGCTGGCTTGATAATGTCTTCAAACCGATACTTTATCCTTTGTGTACCTCTGCCGGGACTATTATTACCAGGGGATTTCCTTTAAAACCAAGGGATGGGGAACGAAGTGACCATCTGCATCAAATTGGTATGTGGTTAAACTATGGTAAAGTAAATGGTTATGATTTTTGGGGCAACGGTGTTTCCGGGAAAAAGAATCCTGAAGGCGGAGAGGTAAAACATCTGTCGATTGAGAAATTGTCTGAAGGAAAGGGAGAAGGGGTGATGGTAACCCGGGAGAGTTGGCTTGATCCGTCAGGGAAAGAACTTCTTGCAGAAAAAACCGAATATCATTTTATTGCCAAGGGTTCGACCCGTATCATTGACCGCATCACTACGTTGACCGCTACTGGTAATACAATAAAAATGCCCGATACCAAAGAGGGTATGTTTGGAATTCGTGTCGCACGTCAACTTGAACTACCTTCAAATGAGAATGTTAATTTAGTTGATTCACAAGGGAATACCACAAAAGAGAAAGCATTATCGAACATTGGCGTTACAGGCAATTACAGAAGCAGCGAAGGAATAACCGGCGAAGCAGTCTGGGGAACCCGGGCCAAATGGATGGATTTGTACGGGAAAATAGGCGATGAAAATATCTCCTTGGTTATTTGTGATCACCCCAAGAATCAAAACTATCCAACCTATTGGATGGCAAGAGGGTACGGACTTTTTGCAGCGAACCCTTTGGGGGCTAAAGATTACACAAAGGGGAAAGAAGAACTTAATTTTTCGATTTCTGCCGGCAAATCAACAACATTCAGATACCGCGTAATTATTGGTTCTGGAATTCATTTAACTGATAATGAGATTAATGATTTGGCAGAAGAATTTTCAAATAAATACTAACTCAATCAAAATGACCAAAAGAAGGGATTTTATCAGACATAGCATAACAGGAACGGCCGGATTGGCAATTGGAGTCATTGGGTTAGGTTCGGAGGCTAATGCTTCAACCAATATGTTCAACGATCAGGTGCAAACTGATGAGTTGGATCTAAGCAAGGAAACACAACCACAAAAGGGAGTTCCCCGGCCGATAGTACCCATGACTGAGGAAACACTCGGTATTAAACCGCGCGGTAATTACGGTTCATTGGAAGCCCCAATGCAAACAATGCGGTCATATCGTCCGCTCGATCTCAATGCTGAAACATGGAAAAAGAGAAATCCGGGCCGAGGCTTTAATGAATGGGCCGTTCAGGCACGAAAGCACCTCATGAGTGGTCTGAACAATTATCTTCCTCCGGTTGATCTGAATGCCAGTACCTTGGAACGATTAGAAACCGACTCTTTCATTCGTGAGAAAATAGAATTCAATACAACACCCTGGTTTCGGGTTTCCGGGTTCTTTTACACACCGAAAAATGTCCCGCTTCCTGCCCCCGCACTGGTCGTTTTGCACGAATGGGGTGGCCCGATGTTATTTGGCGCCGACAGGATATGTGGCGAGCCAGTGCACCCAATCATCATCAAACACCGGGAAACTTATACGAGTGGAAGAGCATTGGCCGATTGGTATGCCTCCCAGGGATATGCAGTTGTCGTTATCGATGCTTTTCACTTTGGCCAGCGTTCTCCGAGGGGTATCAATAGCCTACCTGACTCATTTAATGCGAAAGACCTTGATGAGGCAACCTTGTCAAAATATGATAGCCTTACGCGTGAAAACCTCTATTTAAGTGTTCGCGAGCTGAACTGGGCAGGCACCACCTGGGCCGGAGTAAACTATGGCGATGACAGCCGTTGTGTTGACTATCTGTTGTCCAGAAAAGAGGTAGATGGAGCCCGCATTGGCTGCACCGGTCTCTCCGGAGGAGGATGGAGAACGAACATGATAGCCGCACTCGAACCACGTATCAAAGCAACCGTTACGGTTGGATGGATGACGACGGGCGACACTCAACAGGCCTACAATCTTGCCGGTGCTGTTGGCTCTTTTGCCATGCTGCCAGGTGTCTGGAACCGTCTGGATATACCCGACCTAATTTCCATGGCAGCGCCCAAGGCATGCATGGTGGTAGCCGGGACCAAGGACCCTCTCTTCCCGCCTCTTGGGAAAAATGAGGCTTTCCGACAGATCGCCGATGCGTTTGCCTGGGCTGGAAAACCTGATCACTTTAAGAGCTATACTCCTGATAAGGAACATTGTTATGACCTTGACATACAAGCAGAAGCGCTTGCATGGTTTAAAAAGCACCTGTAATAGAACAATAAATTGTAAAAGATAATTATTTAATTAAATAGTTGATTTGAGTCTCGGATTTTAGCAGAAACTTACATAATACAATAAAAAAACAAAATTTTAAAAAAGATGAAAATAACATTGATGTCCCTGGTACTAGTATGCATCATTTTTTCAAACGCCTTCTCCCAAAAGGAGTTCAATGGCCTTGACTTGAACATGGGGAACCTTTATCGAATGTCAAATGCCAAAACCCGCTCTATCAGTCCGGAGAATTTTACTGGAGAAAAAGGTAAAGGTGGAATGGCCAGGATAGAAGACCTGGATAAAACCAATACAGCCAATTCAGCCAATGCAGCCCGCGACCTGGGTCAGGGTTGGAAGGTGAATCCTTACGTCATTATTAAGCCGGGAGAGACCTTTACAATGGCTGAGATCGAGGGAATGGGAGCTATTCAGCACATGTGGTTGACCCCAACCGGGAGTTGGCGATCCTCT
>JALOCD010000155.1 GCA_023228025.1 Prolixibacteraceae bacterium
CGGGAGCCGGGAGGAGATACAGCCGATGTTTTTACCTCCGGTACAGTGCTCTCCCCTTTGGGCTTGGGCACGATCAGTTTAGGCTTTTTCTCTCCTGGGATTGAATCAGGCGCCTTGAACCCGTAAAGGGCTGCGATCCCAGCAACTGAGGTGATTAGAAAATTCCGTTTGGAGGTGTCTGGCGCTGATACATCTTTCTTTTTGGCAACTTTAGGCTCAATACCCTTGGGCATCACAAAAGGTTTCAAGGACTTTGGATTGTAAGTCATTGCTTTATCCGAACACACTGTCAAACAATTGTAACATGCCACACACCGGCTGTAGTCAATTGTTTGGCTCTTGACCTCAATGCATTCAGCCTTACACACCCTTGCACAACGCCCGCAATGGGTGCAATTGTGCTTGTTGATCTTAATTTTAAAAATGGCAAACCTGGAAATCAGTCCCAGGAATGTCCCTACCGGACAGATGGCATTGCAATAAAGCCGTCCCCTCGTATAGGCAAAATAGCCAATCCCGGCAAGGAAAAGCGTGGTAATGATAAGGATTGCAGGATAGACAGCGATCAGATCGTAACGGTACAACCAGTTGTATACATCGGCCCTGGCAAATCCTGCTGCCAGTATATTGTTGAGAACCACCGCTACGGGCTTAAAGAGTGTTGTTGAAATTCTTCCAAAAAGGCTATAAGGATCTAACAAGGTTACCATCGTGACACTTCCAAAGAAAAGTGGTGAAATAACCATGGTCAACAGGATATATCGGCCAATTGTCCAGGCTTTGTGGTATTTGTACCTTCTTTTCTTCTTCGTTTTCCCCGAAATCCATGAAATAACATCCTGCAAAATTCCCAACGGGCAAAGGACGGAACAGTATACCCTTCCAAAGAACAGCGTAAGCAGAAGCAAAAAAGTGAGGCTTAAAATAGCAGCTCCCGGGAGGAAGTATGATTTAAGCATTGCCGGTACGAACTGCAATGAGACAGCCCACTGGTAGACGTCTTTGGAAAAACTTTTTCTAAAATCAATAAAAAGCAAAGCCAGCAATACCAGAAAGAAGATAGCGAGACCAACCCTCAACTTTTTCAGGAAACTAAAATTCATTACAAATTGATCCGGTTGATGTTAATTTTGGAAAGATCCATCTGACCCATTCCAGCCGCATTGGCCATCTGGATGTGGTTGATATCCGCAGGCTCTTTACCGAAGAATTTGGTCGCAGCTGAATCGGCTGCAACGATATCCCTGGAAAGAATGAGGCTTTTCATGGTAATCACATCGTCAAGCGAAACCCCCATTGGACCGTTTTGTTTCAAAACATAGTAGGCATCCACAACGTTCAATGTCGGTTTTTTGTAGTGCAAAAAATCTGCAATACATTGGTGCAGGTCGTTTTTGTGCCAAAATCCGCGATCCCATACACATCCCATCATGTTCTTCATACAAATAGAGATTTTGGAGGAACTATGGTGTTTGAGAATAGGAACATTGATAAAGACATCGCTGTTCACTATCAGCTCATGAACTTTCATCTCTTTTAGTTTGGAACCACCCGAAAAATCGACCTTCTGGTAATATCTTTCGCTGTCGCCGGGCACCATTTTGCCTCCCGCGGCAACAACAGCAGCCTCAATTCCGGAATTCTTGTAACATTTGGTCCACTCGTGACAGGTATGGTCAAATACAAAGACCTCTTTGGCACCTGCTTTTAAACATTGCTCGACAATCCGTTTTACCAAAATTGGATTCGTGTTGGCGCCGCGCTCAGGAACACGGTCCCAGCCAATATTTGGTTTTATCACCACTTTCTGCCCTGGCTTGACAAACTGCGACATGCCGCCCAGCGCTTCGATCCCTTTGTCAAACATAACATCCGGTTCACCGCCTCGAACTGCAATCAAATCGTATGGCAGTGCAGCGTTACCTGCAATTAGGTTATCTATACCGCCAAAGGTTATTGCTGCACCAGTTGCAATGCCAGCTCCGATGCCTGATGTGATGAATTTTCTGCGTTCCATTCTGTTTGAAATTAAAATTGATACAATTTTCGTCTCAAATTTATAAAAATTACAAACGATCTGAAACGACGCATGCCTTCCGCTCCTTTCTATGTCTGCCATCCCGGTTGAAAAGTGAGATGTTCAAAATGTATATCCCAGGTTGAACTTTTTGAAAATCACCATCTAAACCATCCCATACAACCTGCTCTGATCGACCTGTGTTGGCATTGTTGGCCAAAATCCGGACAACCCTACCGGCACAATTCAGAATCGTTATATTTAAAATCCATCCCAAATCATCCGTTTTCACTGATATTGTCAATTGATCATTGAGGCCATCCCCATTCGGAGTGAAAACCTCAGGGTCAACAGAGACCACCTCAGGTGATTGATTCGGAACGCCCAACACAGAATTTTGATATCCCGGCGTGGCAAAACCTGCACTTTTAGTCGCTGAGTGCCAATTCTCCTTCCATGAAGCCGCCACGCTAAAACTGACCCGCTCGAGGGAAATTCCCTCTACTTCCGTAATCAGCGGATCGTGCATTCCTTCATCGTAGTTCATCTCATCCAAAACGACGAGATCCTTGTTCAGCAATACAACGCAACCTGCCTGGTTGGTATACGTTGGAAATTTCGGCGTTTTGAGCAGGCACTCCTCGCACCTGGTCCTGTAAAAACGCCGAATCCCATCCGGGGAAGTTGTGACGGCCAGATAGGCCCCAGGCGATATATGTTGCTTATTAACAGACAATTGAATAACCTGTTTCAATGCTTTTGAGGCGTCCCGCGTAGCAAGAAAAAGTCCGGAAATATCCTCCGGATAAGCGCTATTGTTATAAATCTCAACAAAATCGCAGCCTTCCGGGTGCGGATTGAAAAGCACTTCGCTAATCAGCAATCCCGATTTTATAGGCTCTGGTTCTTCGCCTCTACTTTCGATTGAGCCAAAAGAGAGGAGTAAAAAAATAAAAATGTAAATAAATATGGCCATTTTTTGGAAAATAATAAGAATAATCACTAATTTTGAACCCGCAGGGTTATAATTTCTTTTTATCTAGGGTTTTCTCCATACAAGTTAACCTATTTCAGGATAAATAACGAATAAATTGAAGATGAAATGCATGAAGGGTTAATCCCCTGAGGGGGCGAAAAGGCGATGAGTATTGAGAAGATGAGAAGTTGGGAAAATGGGAAAATGAGACTGAACTTTATCCTTTATCCTTTATCCTTTATCCTTAATCCTTTATCCTTCTTTTTCTTAGAATAATAATTAATAGACACGTACGTAAATAAAAAAGTCATGAGAGTAGCAATCGTTGGAACAAGTGGCGCAGTAGGCCAGGAGTTTTTGAGAGTATTGGCAGAACGTAATTTTCCTTTGGATGAATTGGTCCTATTTGGATCGGCCCGCAGTAAAGGAGCAACTTATGATTTCAGAGGTAAGAAGCTTACTGTAAAAGAGTTGCTTCACAACGACGATTTCAAGGGGATCGATATTGCCCTGGTATCCGCCGGTGCAGGTATCTCCAAAGATTTTGCTGACACTATCACAAAGTTTGGCACCATCATGATTGATAATTCCAGCGCCTTCAGAATGGAAGCGGATATTCCCCTGGTGGTCCCGGAGGTCAATGCAGCGGACGCCAAAAATATGCCGCGCCGGATCATCGCCAATCCAAACTGTACCACTATTCAGATGGTGGTTGCATTAAAACCAATTGAGGAGCTCTCCCACATTAAAAAGGTGCACATCTCTACCTACCAGAGCGCCAGCGGTGCAGGAGCCTCAGGTATGGATGAACTACAGGCACAAACCGTTCAGGTAGCCAACAGGGAAGAGCCTACTGTGAAGAAATTCGCCTACCAGATTGTGCAGAACCTGATTCCGCATATTGATGTCTTCCTCGATAACGACTACACCAAGGAGGAGATGAAGATGTTCCACGAGACACGCAAAATCATGCACTCTGATGTCCTGGTAAGTGCAACAGCGGTACGTGTTCCGGTGATGCGCGCCCACTCCGAAGCCATCTGGGTTGAAACAGAGAAAGAGATAACTGTTGAACAGGCCCGTGCAGCCTTTGAAAAAGCAGAAGGGGTGATCGTGATCGACAATCCCGCTGAGAAACAGTATCCGATGCCACTCTACCTGGCCGGACGCGACGAAGTATTTGTCGGAAGAATCCGCAAAGACCTTACTACTCCTAACGGACTGACATTCTGGACCGTTTCCGACCAAATCAAAAAAGGGGCAGCGCTCAATGCCGTGCAGATTGCGGAATATCTGGTGAAAGAGGGGGTCGTAAAATAATTACAAATTACAAATTACAAATTGAGAGTTGTAGAAATCTAATTCATTCGTAATTCGTAATTCGTAATTGATTCTAGTCTTCGAAGTTCGGGAAAAGAAAATCGTTGAAGGGAAACCTCGTTACGTGGATCTTTTTCACCTCTTCGTACAACACCCGTTTGAAATGGGGAATATTGATCCGCAGTTTCGCTGAAATAAAGATAGCATTCCCGCTCTCTTTGGCCATCCACGAATTTTTCCACTCCTCCAGGCTCTTGTTCTCACGGGTTGATGGGGTGAGGTCGTCCTCCTCCTTCTCGACATGGGTAAACGCATCAATTTTGTTAAAAAGGTAGATCATTGGCTTATCGGATGCCCCGATGTCGGCCAAAGTCTTGTTAACCACCTCAATCTGGTCTTCAAAACCGGGATGGGCGATATCGACAACATGGATCAGAATATCCGCTTCACGCGTCTCATCCAACGTCGACTTAAATGACTCCACCAGGTGGTGGGGCAATTTGCGGATAAAGCCTACCGTATCGGTCAACAAGAATGGCAAATTGCCCACTACTACCTTGCGGACTGTGGTATCCAGGGTAGCAAAAAGTTTGTCTTCGGCAAATACTTCAGACTTGCTGATCATGTTCATGATGGTCGATTTGCCTACGTTGGTGTACCCGACCAGCGCTACCCTGACCATGTTTCCCCGGTTCTTTCGTTGCACACTCATCTGCTTGTCAATTTTGGCCAGATCACTCTTTAGCAGCGAAATTTTATCAAGGATAATCCGTTTGTCTGTTTCGATTTGCGACTCACCGGGTCCACGCATCCCAATACCCCCCTGTTGCCGTTCAAGGTGGGTCCACATGCGGGTCAAACGGGGCAACAAGTATTGATATTGTGCCAGTTCAACCTGCGTTTTTGCATGGGCAGTCTGGGCCCTTTTGGCAAAAATATCGAGGATGAGGTTGGTACGGTCAAGGATTTTGCAATCAATCACCTTCTCGATGTTCCGAAGTTGGGTTGCAGACAATTCATCGTCAAAAATGACCGAATCTATCTCATGGACAGTCACAAAATCCAGGATCTCCTGGAGTTTTCCGGATCCGACAAAAGTTGCGGGATGCGGATTAACAAGCTTCTGTGTAAAACGCTCATAAATCTCGGCGCCGGCGGTTTCGGCTAGAAATTCCAGTTCATCGAGGTACTCCTGCACCACCTTTTCGTCCTGCTTCCCGTAGATCAATCCGACCAGGATTACTTTCTCCTTTTTAATGGAGGTGTCGTGTAATTTTGCCATGGGACAAAAATAGTTAAAAAACACGGTCACACAGAAGCCATCTGGTTATAAAACAATTTTGAATCGGCACTCAGAATTTTGTACCCAAGAAAATTGAGAGGAGGCAATATTTCCAAAATGTGAAACAGATACTCTCAACCGCAATACTTGATAAACAGATGATCCTTTTTACAAGGTTACAAGGTCGTTTTGTGCCTTGTTTTTCCTATGTCAAAAAGACCAAACTTCAAATTTTTAAATTCTTCAACCATAATTTTTCGTAACTTTGAAATATGAAAACTGCAAAAAATATTCCTTTGGACTTTGAGGTTGACAAGCTCACAAATTCAATCGAGAACTAGAGACACTTCATGCGACCCACTTTCGGGGACTTAGAATGTTCATTGAAACTGGTGCTGCACTAAGATTGATTTCGCAATATTATAAATTATAAAAAGATGGGACTTATAAAAGAACCAAAGGATGTAGACTTTACAGTTCAATCTGAACCTTGGACTAAAGAAGAACTTAGGGATTTTAGAAAATTAATGACCGAACTAAAAACAAAGAATACTAAAAGCAAACCTCGGTCTTTTGCATCTAAAAAGAAAGTTAGCGCTTAACAGTGGAGAAACTATGTTGAAAGAATTGAATCACAGCACAGAACATCCGAAAATACCTACAAGCTGTTTTCTTTTCACTCCAATACATGCATTACCCGAATTGTTACAGGTCCCAGCAACCCCGAGTCAAGTAATGGATCGCCCTTCTTCCACAGACGCCATGAAGTGAAACTCTCCCTCCCTGATGGACTAGCCTTTTCTACTGTTATCCATTCAGGCCATGCGCTTTGTTTCATCGTTCCGTTTGGATTCCGTTCGCTGTCTTCATGCAGGTTCTCATCTCCAATCTGCCGATTGACCCATAAATTAACCACTTCAATTCTAAGATTGTTCTCGCCTGAATGGACGAAAGAGGTGATATCCAGCTCATAAGGCGCCTTCCACAAAATGCCTGTTTCCCTGTTGTTGATGAAAACTTTTGCCATTACCTGAACCCTTCCCAAATCGAGATGAAGCTGAACGCCCTTTTTTAGCATATTGTCCGGAACATGCATGGTAGTTTGGTACTTTCCCGTTCCCGAAAAATAGTTGACCTCCTTGTTGTCCAAAGAGGTCCACGACTCCAACCTGATAAGCTTCAATTCGGTAGTCTGACCGGTTTTCATCGGAAAGCTGAGCCTCCAGGGGCCCACTATTTGCCATGATTGATCTGCTGCCGGGACAACCAATGTTGATTTTTTGCCCCCTGTATTGGTGAATTCATAGTTACCAGGAGCGGATACAGACCCATTCAGGAAAAAGAATTTTTCCAACTGCTGGCTGTTTTCGCTCGAAGATTTTACTGTACCATTTTGCATAACTGACTCTCCATTCCAGGTTACATCAGTGATGCACTTAGTATCCGGCTCATTTTCAGGATAAAAAACAATAAATCCGCTGCCGGCCGGGTCCAGCAGAACAGGGACCCTTGTCGTCTCCCCCTCGCCAGGACTATAGGCAGTAATCGCCCTAATGTGCCCGGTTTCTGGATCCCACCACGCGGGCCGTTTACCCTTTACCCGAAAAGTGCAGTTGGCTACCACGGCCGAATCGGAGCCGTTCGCGATAAAATAAATGTCAGCATCTTTTATTCTCCGATGGATGTATCTCAATTTTTGGTCTGAAGTAAA